>JBCKXH010000058.1:0-15352 GCA_038921555.1 Paracoccaceae bacterium | reverse complement strand
TGGCGGCAGACGTTGGACAGGCCGCGCAGCGCGCCGTCGCGGTCGCGCAGGATGATCACCGGCTCGCCGGTGATCTCCAGCGTCAGATAGTCGCCGGGTTCCGGCAGGGTGTCGGCGCGACCGGCGCAGAGCCACTCTTTGGCAAAGATGTGCTTTTCCTCCAGCGCCAGAAACTCGGGCGAGGTAAAGACCGATTTCGGCATGGCAAAGGCCCGCTCGAACGGCTGGGCGACAGTGGCGCGCAATTGCGCAAGCGGGGATAGATCTTTCATCGGTTCCAGAACCCCGTGAAGCGCCAGACGAGCGGCGTCTCCGCCCGCTGACCGTGATGTGATAAAGCCACCTTCGGGCAAAAAGGGCGCGAGGGAAAGCATGATGTGAAAGGGTGCTGAGCAGGCAAAACCCGTGCAAACCGGAGTTTTCTGATCAAGCCGCTGAAAACGTTGAAAAGTGCTGTATGGTATCCGTCGTTTCCCCGTCGGTTATCCGTCGGGCATCCGTCCCGACATCGACGGCGGTCGGCTCAGGTCGGATAGGGCCAGGGCGCCTGGGAAAAAGCTCCGCCGTCCACCCAGATCGTTTGACCGGTCACAAAGCTGGCGGCCTTTGAGATCAGGAACAGCAGCGGACCGGTCAGGTCCTGCGGGGTGCCGATCCGCCGCAGCGGGGTCAGCGGCGACCAGGTCGCGGCATAGTCGGGCGCCTCGGCGCGGGTGCGGTCTGTCTCAATGGCACCGGGGGCGATGCAGTTGACGCGGATGCCGTGGGGGCCAAGCTCGCAGGCCGCAACCTTGGTGAACTGCTCGATGCCGCCTTTCGAGGTGGTGTAGTCAACCAGCCGCGGGAAGGCGAGTTTGTTGCAGCCCGAGCCGAGGGTGATGATGTTGCCCGAAATCTCGGCGGCAATCATGGCGCGGGCGGCGCATTGGGTGTTCAGGAACAGCCCGCGCAAATTGGTCTGCATGACGCGGTCCCAGTCGGCGACCTTGAGGTCAAGGAGCGGCGACCAGGTCTGCACCCCCGCGTTGCAGACCATGACGGCAGGGGCCACCCCGGCCCAGTCCGTGGCGCTGGCGTGGAAGGCGTTCACTTGCGCCTCGTCGCCCGCGTCACTTTCAAGGGCCATGGCGCGGCCCCCGCTGGCGTGGATGCTGTCAACCAGTGCGGCGGCCTCGCAGGCGGCACCGATATGGCTGAAGGCCACGTCATGGCCATCCTGCGCCAGCGCCATGACAAGGTGGCGGCCGATGGCCGAGGTTCCGGCGGTGATCAGGGCAAGTTTGGTCATTGGGCCTCGGGGGTGTGAATGGGGGGCGGTGTTCCATGCCGAATAGGCCAGCATAGCCCTGCGCCCCGAGCCATGCCAGATCATTGGCATGGGTCAGGCTGCCGGCTCCGGGCGCGCCACGTCCGGGGTGGTCGGCGACATGGAAATGGCCGATCAGGGCGATCTGTGGGCGCGGCCAAGCACAGCGGCCAAGCACAGCGGTCAGGTCGGCGGTTTGCGTGGCGCGGGCGATGCCGGGGCGGGTGCGCCCTGAAGCTGCGCCCTCAGTTATTGCTGTTGGACGAACCCACCTCGGCGCTTGACGCCTCGGTTCGGGTCGAGGTGCTGAACCTGCTCTCCCGCCTGCGCGAAGAACGCGGCCTGACCTTCCTGATGGTCAGCCACGACCTTGCCGTCATCGACCACATGTGCGACCCTGTGCTGGTCATGCAGACGGCCGCGCCATCGAAGAACGGCCGCGCGCGGCGCTGGCCGGTGCCGCAATGACCACCGACTATGCCCGCAGCCTGTTCACAGCCCCCGCCGACCGGATGCTGGAGGGTTAGGGCTTGCGCCCCCCCATTTCATCTCGGCATAAATACTCCACCGGGGGTCCGGGGGGTGTGAAACCCCCCGGTCCTGCCCGCGTCCCCGGCTCTGCCCACAAAAGGACTCGCGATGTTCCCCACCTTTGACGGCCACAACGACATCCTCTTACGCCTGTTCAACGCGCCGGAAAACCGCGATTCGATCTGGCTTACCGGCGAGGGCAAGGGTCACCTCGATCTGCCGCGCATGATCAAAGGCGGCTTTGTCGGCGGCTTTTTTGCCATCTACATCCCATCGCCGCCTAACGATTGCGGCGTTGACTACCAGCAGGTCATGGAGAACCCGCCCTATCTGTTGCCGCTGCCCGGCTTGATCAAGGATAGTCAGGCCGTGCCGGTGGCCATGGCCATGGCGGGGCATATGCTGTGGATGGAACGCGCCTCGGGCGGGCGCTTCAAGGTGGTCCGCAGCTTGGCCGAGATCCGCTGCTGCATGGCGCAGGGCGTCATCGCCGGTATAATGCATATGGAGGGGGCCGAGGCGATTGGCGACGATCTTGATGCGCTGCACTCCTTTCACGCCCTGGGTCTGCGCTCGATCGGTCCGGTCTGGAGCAGGCCGACGATCTTTGGCCATGGCGTGCCCTTCGGCTTTCCGTCCAGCCCCGACACCGGCGCGGGACTGACCGAGGCGGGCAAGCGGCTGGTCCGCGAATGCAATGCGCTGAAAATCATGATCGACCTCAGCCATATCACCGAACAGGGCTTTGACGATGTGGCCGCCCTGTCGGATGCGCCGCTGGTGGCGAGCCATTCCAACGCCCATGCCGTGACACCGTCCTCACGCAATCTGACCGACCGGCAACTGGCGGTGATCAAGGCATCGGACGGCATGGTGGGCTTGAACTTTGCCACCGCTTTCCTGCGCCGCGACGGCAAGCAGTCGGCGGATATGGGATGGCAGGACGTGCTGGCCCATCTCGACCATCTGATCGAGCTTCTTGGCGAGGATCATGTCGGCATGGGTTCGGACTTTGACGGCGCTACCATCCCCAAGGGCATCGGTGATGTCGCGGGCCTGCCCGCCCTGCAACAGGCCATGCAGGAGCACGGCTATGGTGCCGGGCTGATGCGCAAGCTGAGCCATGAGAACTGGTTGGGTTTGCTGGAGCGGACCTGGGGCGCCTGAGGTTGGGGGCGCCTGACTGACGTTAAGGGCTTGCCAGCCGCCCCCGCCGCAGGCTAGCCTGCCCCGGTCAGTCCGGGAGAATCCAGCCCCGTGCTGGTGCCGAAGGAGCAACCGCCCCGGTAAACTCTCAGGCCCAGGAACCGTTCTGACAGTGAAACTCTGGAGAGTGGCGCGCCTGCGTCCGCCGAAGGGATAACGATCTCAGGCGCCCAGTGAACGCAAACGCGGCGTTCTCAGGGCAAGGACAGAGGGGGCGACGGCAGCGGCGGGACGCATCCCGCCCTACGGAGCTTGGGGGTGGGGAATTGAGTGATCTTTTACGTTTGGGTTTGCATGAGTTGCATGTGGCTTTGGGCGGCAAGATGTTGCCTTTCGCCGGCTATGACATGCCGGTGCAATATCCGGCCGGGGTGTTGAAGGAGCATCTGCACAGCCGCGCCGCCGCCGGCCTCTTTGATGTCAGCCATATGGGACAGGTCATCCTGCGGCCCAGGGGGACGCTGGCCGAAACCGCGCTGGCCTTTGAATCGCTGATGCCGGTCGATGTGCTGGGTCTGGCCGTCGGGCGGCAACGCTACGGCATGTTCACCGATGCCTCGGGCGGCATTCTGGATGACCTGATGTTTGCCAACCGCGGCGACCATATCCTCGTCGTGGTCAACGCCGCCTGCAAGCAGGCCGACATCGCCCATATGAAGGCACAGCTGTCAGGCGCCTGCGATGTGATCCCGGTCACCGACCGTGGCCTTCTGGCCCTGCAAGGGCCGCAAGCCGAGGCGGCGCTGGCGCGCCTGGTGCCGGGTGCGGCGGCGTTGCACTTCATGGATGTGGCTTTTCTTGACTGGGGCGGGGTGCAGTTGTGGATCTCGCGCTCGGGCTATACCGGCGAGGACGGCTATGAAATCTCGGTGCCCGGCCCCGCCCTGCAGGGCTTTGCCGAGGCGCTTTTGCAGCAGCCCGAAGTCATGCCGATCGGCCTTGGTGCCCGCGACAGCCTGCGGCTGGAGGCGGGGCTGTGCCTCTACGGCCATGACATCGACCAGACCACCAGCCCGGTCGAGGCTGGCCTGAGCTGGGCGATCCAGAAAGCCCGCCGCGCCGGGGGCGAGCGCGAGGGCGGCTTTCCGGGGGCCGAGCGTATCCTGCATGAGTTGGCCCATGGCCCGGCCCGCCGCCGCGTCGGCCTGCGCCCGCAAGGCCGCGCGCCGATGCGCGAAGGCACCGCGCTGTTCGACGGTGCCCCGTTCGACGGTGCGCGCCAGATCGGCAGCATCACCTCGGGCGGCTATGGCCCCTCGGTCGGTGCCCCCATCGCCATGGGCTATGTCGAGGCCGGCGTTGGCCTGCACCTGATGGCCGAACTGCGCGGCAAGATGCTGCCGGTCACCCTGGCCGCCATGCCCTTTCACCCCACCACCTACAAACGCTGAGGCCACCTGTAAACGCTAAGGATAGACGATGAAATATACCAAGGACCACGAATGGCTGCGCGTCGAAGGCGATCTGGTTGTCGTCGGCATCACCGAACATGCCGCAACCGCGCTGGGCGATGTGGTCTTTGTCGAACTGCCCGAGGTTGAAACCATGGTGGCCGAGGGCGACGAAGTGGCGGTGATCGAAAGCGTCAAGGCGGCGTCGGACATTCTGGCCCCGGCGGGCGGGGTGATTGTCGAAATCAATGACCTCTTGCTCGACAACCCCGGTCTGGTGAACGAGGACCCGCTGGGGGCTGGCTGGTTCTTCAAGATGAAACTCGATGACCTTGCCGTGCTGGACGACTTCATGGACGAGGACGAATACAACGAGCTGATAGGTTAAGTCCGACCCGAATTTCTTTGAAGAAATTTGCGAAATCCTGCGAAGGATTTTGTTCCCCGCATGAAAGAACCCGCCATGACCTTCACCCCCGTTGACTACAACCCCTATGACTTTGCCAATCGCCGCCACATCGGCCCTTCGCCTGCGGAAATGGCCGAGATGCTGGCCGCCGTCGGTGTCCGTTCTCTCGATGATCTGATCGCGGAAACCGTGCCGAGTGCGATCCGCCAGAAGTCGCCCCTTGGCTGGGCGCCCCTGTCCGAACAGGACCTGCTGGGCCGGATGCGGGCGGTGGCGGCGCGCAACAAGGTGATGACCTCGCTGATCGGGCAGGGCTATTACGGCACTTTCACCCCGCCCGCCATTCAGCGCAACATCCTGGAAAACCCGGCCTGGTACACCGCCTATACCCCTTACCAGCCCGAAATCGCCCAAGGCCGGCTGGAGGCTTTGCTGAACTTCCAGACCATGGTGGCCGATCTGACCGGCTTGGCCGTAGCCAACGCCAGCCTGTTGGATGAGGCGACGGCGGCCGCCGAGGCGATGACCATGGCCGAACGCTGCGCCAAGTCCAAGGCGCGGGCGTTCTTTGTCGATGAAGGCTGCCATCCGCAGACCGTGGCGGTGATCAAGACCCGCGCGCTGCCGCTTGACATTCAGATCATCGTGGGCCCGCCCGAGGCGCTGGACCCGCAAGCGGTCTTTGGCGCGATCTTCCAATATCCCGGCACCCTTGGCCATGTCCGCGATTTTTCAGCCGAAATAGCCGCTTTGCACGGCGCAAAGGCGATTGCCGTGGTGGCGACCGACCTCTTGGCTTTGTGCCTGCTCAAGGAACCCGGCGCGATGGGGGCTGATATTGCCGTGGGCTCCAGCCAGCGCTTTGGGGTGCCGATGGGATACGGCGGGCCGCACGCCGCCTTTTTCGCCTGCAAGGACGAATGGAAACGGTCCATGCCGGGGCGGATTGTCGGGGTGTCAATCGACAGCCGCGGCAACAAGGCCTACCGCCTTGCGCTGCAAACCCGCGAACAGCATATCAGGCGCGAGAAGGCGACCTCCAACGTCTGCACGGCGCAGGCGCTGCTGGCGGTCATGGCCTCGATGTATGGCGTCTTTCACGGGCCGCTTGGCCTGCGCGCCATTGCCGAGCGGGTGCATTTCATGACCAATCGTCTGGCGCGTGCGCTGCTCGCGGCGGGGGCCAGGGTGTCGCCCAAGGCGTTCTTCGACACGATCACCGTCGAGGTCGGGGTCGGTCAGGCCGGCATTCTGGCGGCGGCGCGGCATGAGGGCTTGAACTTTCGCAAGATCGGCACCGACCGGGTCGGCATTTCGCTGGATGAGACGATCGATGAAAAGGTGCTGCTGCGCGTCCTGCGGGCCTTTGGCATCGACGGGGTGCCGCCGCACCGTGCCAGCCTGAGCTTCCCTGAGGCGCAGTTGCGGGTGAGTGCGTTCATGACCCATCCGGTCTTTCACATGAACCGGGCGGAGTCGGAGATGATGCGCTATATGCGCCGGTTGTCAGACCGCGATCTGGCGCTGGACCGCGCGATGATCCCCTTGGGGTCATGCACCATGAAGCTGAACGCGGCGGCAGAGATGATGGCGATCTCCTGGCCCGAGTTCAGCAGCCTGCACCCGTTCTGCCCGCCCGATCAGGCGCTGGGCTACCGCGAAGCCATTGAGGATCTGCGCGAAAAATTGTGCGAAATCACCGGCTATGAGGCCTTTTCCATGCAGCCCAACAGCGGTGCGCAGGGCGAATATGCCGGGCTGCTGACCATTCAGGCCTGGCACCGCTCACGCGGGGAAGGTCACCGCAAGGTCTGTCTGATCCCGGTCAGCGCACATGGCACCAACCCGGCCAGCGCGCAGATGGCGGGGATGCAGGTGGTTGTTGTAGGCTCGATGCCGAACGGCGATGTCGATCTTGACGATTTCCGCGCCAAAGCCGTTGCAGCGGGCGGCAATCTGGCGGCCTGCATGATCACCTATCCCTCGACCCATGGCGTGTTCGAGGAGACCCTGCGCGAGATTTGCCGGATCACCCATGACCATGGCGGTCAGGTTTACCTCGACGGGGCCAATATGAATGCCATGGTCGGGCTGGTGAAGCCGGGTGAGATCGGCAGCGATGTCAGCCATTTGAACCTGCACAAGACCTTTGCCATCCCGCATGGCGGCGGGGGGCCGGGCATGGGGCCGATCGGGGTGAAGGCGCATCTCGCGCCGTTTCTGCCGGGCCATCCTGAAAGCGGCGGGCTTGCGGGCGCCGGCCTGCAAAACGAAAACCATTCGGGGGCGGTAAGTGCCGCGCCCTATGGGTCGGCGTCCGTGTTGCTGATATCCTGGGCCTATTGTCTGATGATGGGCGGTGAGGGGCTGACCCAGGCCACAAGGGTCGCCATCCTGAACGCCAACTACATCGCGGCGCGGCTGAAGGGGGCCTATCCCGTCCTGTTCATGGGCAAACAGGGCCGGGTGGCGCATGAGTGCATTCTGGACACCAGACCCTTTGCGGGAGCGGGCGTCAGTGTCGATGACATTGCCAAGCGGCTGATCGACAACGGCTTTCACGCGCCGACCATGTCGTGGCCGGTCGCCGGCACCCTGATGGTCGAGCCGACCGAGAGCGAAACCAAGGCCGAGATCGACCGCTTCATCCTAGCCCTTCTGGCCATCCGCGAGGAAATTCGTGCGGTGGAACAGGGCGAGATCAGTGCCGAGGACAGCCCGCTGCGCCACGCCCCCCACACCGTTGAGGATCTGGTGGCGGACTGGACGCGGCGCTATCCGCGTGAACAGGGCTGCTTTCCGCCCGGGGCCTTTCGGGTTGACAAATATTGGCCGCCGGTCGGGCGGGTTGACAATGTTCATGGCGACCGCAACCTGATCTGCAGCTGTCCGCCGGTCGAAAGTTACCGGACGGCGGCGCAGTTGCCTCCGGCGGGAGTATTTGTAAAAGGGTAAGGCCGGGGTCGTTGACAAGACCTTTGCCTGACCCTTAGCTGCGGGCATGTCGATGACCGTGAGCAAGCCACAGCAGAGCAGTTTCCGGACCGGACTTGGCTCTGCGCTGCCGCTGGCATTGGGCTATTTCCCGATCGCGTTTTCCTTTGGCGTCGCGGCGGCGAAGGCGGGTCTGACCGGGGTCGAGGCGGTGACGCTGTCGCTGGTCATGTATTCGGGGGCGGCGCAGTTTGTGGCGGTGGTGCTGATTGCTGCGGGCGCACCTGTGCTGGTGGCGGCGGCGACGCTGATCGGCATGGCGCTGCGTCATGTGCTTTATGGCCCGGCGCTGCTGCGGCAGGCCGGCGAGGCGGCCAGCACCCGGCATGCCTGGGCCTGGGCCTTTGGTCTGACCGATGAGGTTTTTGGCGCGGCTTTGGGGGAGATGGCGCGTGGTCGGCGGTTTTCCGAGCCGTTCATGTTCGGTCTGGGGCTGGGGGCTTACGGCGCCTGGGTCAGCGGCACCGTGGTCGGCACTTATGCCGGGGGCGGCGCGCTGGCGGCCTGGCCTGCCGTCAGTGCCGGGCTGGGGTTCATGTTGCCGGCGCTGTTTCTGGCGCTGTTGCTGTCGATGCTGACCCGCCAACAGGTGCCGGTCATCGCGGTGGCGGCGCTGGCGACGGTTGCGGTGACCTTTGCCTGGTCGGGCACGGCGGGGCTTTTGGCGGGCATGGTGGCCGGGGCTTTTGCCGGGGTTGTGGGACTGGGGCCACGCCGCCATGCCGTCTGACGCCATCCTGTTGGCCGTGATCGTCGGGGTCTGCACCTGGGGCTTTCGCTATCTGCCGCTGCGCGCCGGGCTGCACGACATCGCACCCGGCGGCCCGCTCGGGCGGTTTCTGGCGGCCATCGGACCTGCGGCAGTGGCCACGCTGTTCGTGGCCGCGGCGATGCCCTATGCCCACAGCATCGGTGGCCCCGTGCTGCCCTTGCTGCCCTTGCTGGCCGGAGTGGCCGCCGTGCTGGTGGTCTTTGCCTGGCGAAAGTCGGTGGTGCTGGCCACGCTGGCCGGGTCTGTGGCCTTTGGGCTGGTCGCGGCGCTGGCGGGCGGTTGATGCTGCTGGCTGTGGTGGTAGTCATTTTGGGCGGCTTTCAGCCTGAACTGTCGCAGGATAGCTGCGCCGCGCGTGATATCCGGCACCTGTCACGGCAGAACTGACTTGGACCGCGCGGTATGATGTCTTGATTCGCCGCGTTGGATTGGGTGCAGACATCTGGGGGCAAGGCCATGCAGAACAGCCGATGCTGGACGGCGCTGATCGGGCTTGTGGTGGCTGTCGTTCTGCCGTGGTCGGCACAGGCCCAGGAAGGCTGCGCCAAACTGCGTGACGCCTGTGCTGCGGCCGGTTTTTCCAACGCCGGCGGGCTGGGGCAGGGCGGCAAGATCATCCGTGACTGCATGAACCCGCTGATGAGCGGCGTCCAGCCGCCCGGCAATGGCCGCGTGGCGCTGCCGGTGGTGGCAGGCACGACGATTGCCGATTGCAAGGCGGTCAGATCCGCCAAAGGCCAGAAACCTGCCGCAAGCAGCGGTGCCGCTGTCGGCAACCTGCCGGTCGCGGTCAAGGCGCTGCCCGCCGGTGCCACGCCCGGCCCCAATATCGTCATGGTGCTGGTTGACGACTTTTCGATGAACCTGATGCCCGACGATCTGGCTGAACTGGCCAAATCCATGCCCAACCTTGCCCGGATGCGGCGCGAGGGGATGACCTTCGACAATTACTTCGTCACCAACTCGCTGTGCTGCCCGTCGCGCGCCTCGATCTTCACCGGCCTTTTGCCGCATAATTCCAGCGTGCTCACCAACACGCCGCCCGATGGCGGTCTGCAAGCCTTCATGGCCCATCAGAATGACGCCAAGACCTTTGCCGTGGCGCTGCATGACGGCTTTTATGCCACCGCCATGCTGGGAAAATACCTGAACGGCTATGAGGCCGAGGTTAGCGGCGTGCCGCAAGGCTGGAGCGAGTGGGCGGTGGCGGGCAACGCCTATGCCAATTTCAACTATACCATCAACCACAACGGCGAGTTGTCGTCGCCTGAACCGCATATGACGGATGAGTTGTCGCTGCTGGGTCAGGCCTTCATCGCCAATTCCGCATCCGGGCCGTTCTTTCTGGAACTGGCCACCTTCTCGCCGCACGCGCCCTATACGCCGCCGAAACGCCATGCCGATGCCTTTGCGGGCATCGCCTATCCGCGCACGCCGGCCTTTGCCGCCCGGCCCGACCAATACGCTCCGCAATGGCTGCAAGCCATTCCGCCGCTTGATAAGCGATTTCAAACCAAGATCGACCAGATTTACCGGCTGCGGGTGCAATCGGTGAAAGGGGTCGATGACATGATCGGCGACATCCGCAAGGTGCTGGAGGATCTGGGTCTGAGCGAAAACACCTATGTCATCTTCACCTCGGACAACGGTTACCATCTGGGCGAGTTTTCGTTGCGGGCCGGCAAGATGACGCCCTTTGACACCGATATTCAGGTGCCGCTGGTCGTGCTGGGTCCCGGCATCGCGCCAGGCAGCCGCAATGCCGACATCACGATGAACATCGACCTTTACCCGACTTTTGTCGAGCTTGCCGGGCTGCCCGCCTCGGCCAGCGTGGACGGTCATTCCCTGGTGCCCGCCCTCATGGGCCAGAGCGGCCCGCGCCGTGCCATAGCACTGATCGAACACAAACGCAGCGGCCCAAGTGCCGATAACCCCGATGCCGTGGAGCCCAAGGCCGGCGATCCGCCGAGCTATATTGCGCTGAGGATGCAGGATTCGCTGTATGTCGAATATCTGGATGGCTCGGGCGAGGTCAGCTATTACGACATGACCCGCGACCCCGACCAGTTGCGCAACATCGCCCACACAATGTCACCCGCCCGTCTGAAAGCCCTGCATGAGGCCGCTGTGGCCAACCAAGCCTGTGCCGGGGCCGCCGAATGTGGCGCGGCCCAGGCCATGACGCCATGAAACCCACCGCCCCTCCGGACACCGGGCGGGGCCGCCACCCCCTCCTGACACCGGGCGGGTCCACCTTGACAGTCCGGGGTTTTTTCGGCAACAAGACGGCTGTCTGGGGCAGTAGCTCAGTTGGGAGAGCGTATCGTTCGCAATGATAAGGTCAGGGGTTCGATCCCCCTCTGCTCCACCATTTCTCATTGAAATTACTGCGAAAAATAGGTGCTTTCTGTCGATACCCGCCATAATGCCCGCCAACCTCAAAACGCTTGATTGCTTTTCAGCGCATCAGGTGGGTGTGCCGGGCGGGGCGGGTCTGTCGGCCTCGCCATGCAATCCGCGTTGGGCGATGCGCGCTTGGGCTTCGGGTTTGTTGTGCAAGACGCCCAGACTGAATGCGGCATTGTTCAGGATTTGGCGGGCGTGCGGGTCGTTCATCCGCAGGGCTTCGGCGTGCAGCCAGGCGATGGCTTCGACCGAGGCGTCGTTGTGGCCGCGTTCGCATTCGGTGATTTTCATTTTGCCGCGCGTTCTTGGTTGAGCCGGAACAGGCGGGCCAGAATTTCGTCGTCGGTCAGCGCGCCCGCGCGCCAGTCGTCGCCCCAGCCGTAGGTGTTCCGTCCCTGATGATCACATAGACCCTCGTCGATCTGCCTTTTTCATGGCAAGATCGGTTCTGAGGGACATTCAGAACGGGGTGCGGCCATGCTGATCCATCTTCACAAGCAAGTGACGACCACGCCGAAGGTGCGTGCTGCGATCCAGAGGAGTGCTGAGGCCGCGTCGGTTCTGGCGGAACGGTTCGGCACGACTGAGCAGACCGTCTGCAAATGGCGACATCGTAATGTCGTTATTGACCACAGCCACACGCCACACCGGCTGCAAACCACGCTGACGCCCGCGCAGGAGGCGGTTGCAGTGGTCCTGCGCACGACACTGCTGGTGTCGATCGATGACCTGCTGGCGGTGGTCAGGGAGTTTTTGAACCCGCAGGTGTCGCGCTCTGGCCTGGACCGCTGCCTGCGTCGGCATAGAGTGGGCAATCTGCGCCGACCTTGGCATCGAGCACCGCCTGGCCCCGCCGCAGCACCCGCAAACCAATGGCATGGTCGAGCGTTTCAACGGCCGCATCAGCGACGTGCTGAAAACCAACCGTTTCGACTTTGCCCTTGACTTGGAGCAGGCTCTGATGCGCTATGTCCATCTCTACAACACGCAACTGCCGCAGTCAGCCCTGAGGAGCCGAACCCCGATGCAAGCGATGAAGGACTGGCACAAGTCACACCCGCACCTCTTCGTCAAAACGTCCCGTAATCGTCCGGGACGCGACAGCTAAGAAACTGCAATTTTGAAAATAACGTGGAGCACATCTATGAGTCGTCATTTACGCCTAGGGGCCATTTTCGTGCTGGTGAGCAGCGCGCCCGCGCTGGCTTACATCGACCCGGTCACCGCTAGTATCGTTCTTCAGGCCTTGATCGGCGGGTTTGCTGCCTTCCTAATAGCGGTGCGCCGCGTTCGTGAGCGGTTCTTTGGTATGTTTCGCCGAATCTTTGGTATGTTTCGCCGAAATCCTGCCGAGGCTAAAGGCAAGTCCGAAGATCAGAACCACTGATGACCGTTGCCCAGAGAGATCCGGGATCGTTTCGCGATCCTAGTGCATATGTATTCACCCAAGGTGACCGTATCCTGAGGGCAATCATGCCGATTGCGGATGCCGAGTTTAGTCAGACCATGGCGAGCGGCGTGGTGGATAGGCTTGCCAGGCTTGGCCTGATGCTTCCTTGCGTCGCTGTCGAAGCCAGTGAGGCGATGCTCGCCCACTTTTCCGGGCCGCGCGGTGAACAGGCCGCCGCCCTGTACGAGCAGCCGCGCATTCCCTTCATCAGCTACCCGTATGAATGGAGTTTTTCGCAACTGAAGGATGCGGCCTTGGCCCATCTTGACCTGCAATTGGCCGCGCTGGACGATGGCTATGTGCTTTCGGATGCTAGCGCTTATAATATGCAGTTCATCCATTCCCGCCCTGTGCATATCGACGTGATGTCGCTACGCCCCTACCGCGATGGGCAGCATTGGGACGGTTACAACCAATTCTGCCGCCAGTTTGTTCTGCCGCTGGCCATAGAGGCTTGGACTGGGATGGCCTTTCAGCCGATGTATCGCGGAGCGATCAACGGCATCAGTTTCGCGGATGCGCTTTCGATTCTGCCTCGCCGGAAGTTGATGCTGTCAGTGGGCGGGATAATGCACATCCTTCTTCATGGGCGGGCAATCACTTCGCACTCGGCAACAACCAAGGCGCGCGAAACAGGCGTGCGCCCTCTGCCGAAAGCGCGATATCGCAGCCTGATCGAGCATATTCGGAGCTTTGTCGCTGGGTTGGTGTCTCAAAAGAGGCCGGCGAGTTTCTGGAAAGAATATGCGACTCGTAACAGTTACACTGACGAAATGAGGGCAAAGAAGCTGGATTTTGTGTCTAGTTGGGCCAAAGCTACGAAACCCGGCACCATTTTTGACATAGGAGGTAATACCGGTGACTTTTCGATGGCGGCCATCGGATCTGGCGGAGCAACGGCCTCGATCGTGCTCGACGGCGATCTCGATGCGATAGAGCAATGCTATCGTTTTGGCCGCAACTCGGACCGCGCCATTCTTCCGCTGCTAATGAACTTGACCGATCCGACCCCCAACATGGGCTGGCGTGAAAACGAGCGAAAGGGGCTGGCCGCGCGCACCGATACGGGCGGGGTTATTGCGCTCGCGGTCATTCATCACATGGTCATCGGTGGCAATCTGCCGCTGGCGCAGGTGGTTGACTGGTTTATAGATTTGGCACCGACCGGCATAATTGAATTCGTCCCCAAGCGCGATCCGATGGTGGCGGAAATGCTGCTAAACCGCGAAGACATATTTTTTGACTATGATGAACCAAATTTCCGAAGACTTGTTGCGGCACGCTGCCGTATCACAACGGAGTATCGGTTCGAAAGCAATGGGCGATTGCTGGTCGCATTTGATCGACGGGGGTAAATATGAAAGCGCGTGTGGCCTGTCTTGCTGCGGTGATGGCAGCCATCCCCTTTGGCCATCTGTTGAACCTCGGCTATAGTCCAATGGACTTGGAGCCTTGGGTGTTGGCGCTGGTGATGGCGCTGATCGGGGTAATTCTCGGGGCACTGACGGTGTATAACCGTGCCTTTGGGCCGGTCTATGCACTTGCTGTTTATTGGTTTGCTGATGTATATATTTATGATAAAGGCGTGCTTCTGGCGTTGCCGTTGTTTGCCTTCATTTTTGCGCTGGCTCTTGCTTTTCGCCGGATTGAGGACTGGGCCCTACCGGGTTCGGCCGTCTTTGCCGTAATGTTTAGTTTTTCAGCTATTCTGCAAGGCTCACCGCAAACGCTGAAATGGACGGGGGCAGCTGAGGTGATCTCCGTTGCACCAGGTCGTCCGGCTCTGGTGCATCTGGTGTTGGACGAATTAATGTCACCCCTTGCCGCGCCCGCCACCTTGCCGCCCGACCATCCCGCGGCACAAATGCTTGATGAACTGGCTTCCAAGGGCTTTGCCGTTTTCAGCAGAGCGCGGTCGGTTTCCTTCAGCACTCAAAAGTCGCTGGGCGCTGTGGTTGGCAGGACAGAAAGCAGGTACAAATTCGTCAAAAACCCCACAGGCAGTGCCTACACTTACAGTAGCACCGCCCCCGTTCTGTTTGATCAGTTGGAAGCCTTGGGCTATGGCGTAACCATCATACAGACCAATTTTCTGGACCTATGCCTTGGTTCTCTGACCATACGCTGCGGCACTTATACCCGCGCGGACAACATGGGCGTATTTACACGCCATGGGCTGGGACTTGGCACACGTCTGAAACTTGCTTCTCTGGCGCTGCATTTGGACTATGTTCGGAATAAGAGCCGCCACCGCGTCGTTCTTTATGACATGCTGTCATGGTTGATCACGGGGGGAGAACTAAATCACGGCTATTTTTCGCGGCCGCTGGTGGTATTGGAATTGCTGGACGCGCTTCGCGATGGCCGCTTCACTCCGGCCGCTGGGCAGGCATTGTTTGCTCATCTGCTACTGCCGCATTTCCCCTATATACTCACTTCGGAGTGCAAGTTAAAATCTGTAAAGGATTGGACCTATCCAGCCCGTAAGTCAGACCATGTCCAAATGGACGAAATCTATCGCGGCTATTGGGACCAGGTTGCCTGCGTGCTTGACCGGGTATATGCGTTCGTGGATTCAACGTCGGGGCGCGATGATCTGCTGGTGGTGATGCATGGTGATCACGGCTCACGCATCAGTAAGAATACGGTGGATGAAACGTCTGCCGACCTGCGGCTCAGCATTCTAGCGGTCCGCGGTCATGGCTTCACACCGGGCCTCAACAATACCGAGGTCGGCCTTCAGAGTTCCCTAAACTCCTTATACACCGGTTTCATCGGTCGTTGATTTCATGCGTGTTGATCTGGGTGGATTCAAATTTCAAGTACAACGGTTGATCTGAAGGCCGCGAGTTCTTCGGCCATGGCTTCGGCGGGTGTTTTCCAG
>JBCKXH010000057.1:0-15589 GCA_038921555.1 Paracoccaceae bacterium | reverse complement strand
CAGCATGTGGCGGCGCAGGTTCGTAGCGCGCGTCCGTAGCGCGTCAAGGTCGGGGTCAGCAGGGGGGGGGAGTTGCGGCGCATTCGTGGTCAATCCTTGTCCAGACCGCCCGACATGTTCAGCCGTTCGGCGGTCATGTAGCGCGGGGCATCAAGGCAGAGCCAGACGACCGCCTCGGCCACTTCGGCAACCTCGGCCCGCCTGCCGAGCGGCACCCGCCGCGTGCGTTCGTCCATAAATGCCTGAAGGTCGGAGCGCCCGTTCAGGCGGGCGAGGTCAGCCTCGGTTGATCGCTGCATTTCCGTGTCCATCATGCCGGGGGCGACCGAATTGACCAGCACACCAAACGGGGCCAGCGCCACGGCGGCGGCGCGGGTGATCGAATCCACCCCCGCCTTGCTGGCCGCGTAGGCGGTATAGTCGGGCAGGGCCATCCGCGACCCCGGCGAGGTGATGTTGACGATCCGCCCAGACCGCTGGTCACGCATCACGCGACCAGCGGCTTTGCAGGCCATCGCCAGCGCCGTCACATTCAGCGACATCGTCCGGGTCCATGCGGCGTAGGTTGAATCGAGGAACGCCTCGATCACGCCGTAAGCGGCGTTGTTGACGAGAATGTCGATGCCGCCCCAACGGGTGACAACCCGCTGCACGGTGGATTCGGGGATGCCGTCGCGGGCGAAATCGCCTTGGATCACTTCGGCCTCTGCGCCAAGGTCCACCACCATCCTGGCGGTTTCCTGCAACCCGGCGGCGTTCAGGTCGGCGAGTCCCAAGACGCAGCCGCGCGCTGCCAGTTGCAGGGCGACCTCTCGGCCCAATCCGCCCGCAGCCCCCGTGACCAACGCCCGTTTTTGTGGTTTATCAATGGACATCGGACCCCAAGTCGCCCCCCGAGTCGACTGCGTGGAACGAACACTTGACGCAATTGATACCGGTATCATAATGCGAGTCAAGGGATCGCTGGTGTGCAGGAAAGTTTCGCAGAATGAAAATCACGGCCATAGATACCTTGCGGCTTGCCGAGTTTCCGTTTCTGCTGTGGCTGCGGGTTCATACCGATGCGGGCATCATCGGGACCGGCGAGACGTTCTGGGCGCCCGGTCCGGTGGCAAGCTATCTGCACGACAATGTGGCCCCTTACCTGATCGGCAAAGACCCCCGCGATATTGAGTTGCACGACCGGACGCTGGGGTCTGTTTATGTCGGCGCGCGTGATTCGGGCGCTGAGGTGCGCGGCAATTCGGCGGTCAATATCGCCCTGTGGGACATCTATGGACAGGCCTTGGGCGAACCGGTCTGGCGGTTGCTGGGTGGCCGGACGCATCAATCGGTCCCGGTTTACAATACCTGCGCAGGCTACGGCCATGTCCGCGCGAGCAAAAAGAACGCGCTGTTTGAACGAACCGAGGATTGGTCGCTGAAAGCAGGCGACTTGGCCGAAGGGCCATACGAAGACCTGCTGGCGTGGCGGTTCAACGCGGGCGATCTGGCCAAAAGCCTGCTGTCCGAAGGCATCAGGGCGATGAAGATCTGGCCCTTTGACATCGCCGCCGAGGCGTCGAACGGGACGCGGATTTCGATGGCCGACCTTGACGCGGCGCTGGTGCCATTCCGCAAAATCCGGGATGCGGTGGGCAATGACATGGAAATTATGGTGGAACTGCATGGGCTTTGGACTTTGCCCCCGGCCTTGCGGATTGCCGAGGCGCTGAAACCCTATGATGTGGCCTGGCTGGAGGAGCCGATCCGTTACAACGAGTTGGACGCTTTGGCCGACCTTGCCCGCCATACGTCAATCCCGATTGCGGCCAGCGAACGCCTTGCCTCGCGCCAAGTGTTCAAACAGGTCATTGATAAACGCGCGGCGTCGGTCATCATGATTGATCTGGCATGGTGCGGTGGTCTGTCAGAGGCGCGCAAGATCGCCAACATGGCGGAGGCGAGCGAGTTGCCAGTGACGTTGCACGACTGCACCGGTCCGTTTGTCTATGCGGCAAGCTGTGCGTTGTCCGCCACCCTGCCCAATGCCAGCTATCAGGAATGTGTGCGCGCCTATTATTCCGGCTGGTATACCGAGATCGTCGCCGATCTGCCGCAAGTGACGGACGGCCGTGTTACTCCGCTGGACGGGCCGGGGCTGGGATTGCGGCTGCGTGACGCGTTGTTCAGCCGCCCCGATGCGGTGGTCCAGCGGAGCGCCTGATGCGCATAGTCCATCTAGACATTATGCTATTATAATGTAATGACTTCGCCATGACGGACAGCACCCGGCCCAGCCGGGGCTGGTGCAGCTTAGGGGATGTTCGGTGGCTATTTCCGTGGTGCGCAGCGGGACGGCGCAGCTTGGTTCCGGCAATTTGCCGGATCGGGCGGTGCTGCTCAGCCTGTTCGAACAAATGGTCCTGTTGCGCAAGTTCGAAACGGCGGCACAGATCGCCTGCCGCAAGGGTGAAACGCCCGGATTTCTTCATCTTTACATCGGACAAGAGGCTACTGGCGTTGGCATCTGCGCCCATCTGCGGCGCACCGATTGGGTGACATCGACCCATCGCGGCCACGGCCACGCTTTGGCCAAGGGTGCCAATCCGGGCCGCGTGATGGCGGAACTGTTCGGTCGCGCAGACGGCATCTGTGGCGGGCGCGGCGGCACGATGCACCTTTACGACAAGTCTGTCGGCCTGTTCGGCACCAACGGGATTGTCGGCGCGGGTATCGGCCATGCGGTCGGCATCGGAATGAGCGCGCGCCAGCAGGGCCATGACGGGATCGGCGTTGCGTTCTTTGGCGACGGGGCGGCCAATCACGGTAGCTTTCATGAGAGCCTGAACTTTGCCGCCGTGCAGCGCGCGCCTGCGGTGTTTGTCTGCGAAAACAACCTTTATGCGACCGCAACCCCGCTGAGGTCCATCACCCTGAACCCCGAGATTGCGCAACGGGCGGCAAGTTACGGGATGCCCGGCGTTGCCGTCGATGGCAATGACGTCTTTGCAGTCTGGAGCGTGATGAAAGAGGCGGCTGAACGCGCCCGCGCTGGCAAAGGTCCGACCCTGATCGAGGCCAAGACCTATCGCACCGTGGGCCATCACGAAGGCGACCCGGTGGCCGGCACCTATCGCACCCAGCAGGAGGTTGATGCCTGGATCAAGCGCGACCCCATCGACATGTTTCGCAAGCGGTTGACCGAAGTCTACGGCACCGCGACCCTGGAGGAGTTGGCGCAGATCGAGACCCGGATCGACGGGGTGGTGCAAGAGGCGCTGGAGTTTGCCCGCAACTCGCCCGAGCCAGATCCCGCGACCGTGCGCCGTCATGTGTTCGCCAATCCGATCAACCCGCCCGAGGCTTTGCGCCCCCCGCCTGCCGGAGAGACCCGCGTTCAGGGCTGGCTGGACGCCGTCCGCGACGGCATTGCCGAGGAAATGCGCGCCAATCCCGCGATCCTGTATTTCGGCGAAGGCACCGGCGAGCGTGGTGGCAGTTTTGCCCATACCAAAAACCTGTGGGCTGAATTTGGCGGTCAGCGGATGGTGGACACGCCGATATCGGAACAGGGCTTTACCGCTGCTGCGATCGGTGCATCGGCCACCGGGGCGCGCACGGTGGCGGATTTGATGTTCGCCGATTTTGCGTTTGAAACCGCAGGCCAGATTTTCCTGCAAGCCGCCAAGCTGCGCTACATGAGCAATGGGGAGATGAGCGCGCCGATGGTTGTCCGCGCCGCCGCAGGGGCGCTGCGCAGTTCCGGCCCGCATCACAGCGGCAGCTATCACCCGGTTTTCGCGCATATGCCAGGCCTGATCGTCTGCGTGCCATCCAACCCGGCGGATGCCAAGGGCCTGATGAAAACCGCCCTTCGCGCTGGTGATCCGGTTATCATGCTGGAACCAAAGGCGCTGTTTTCGTCCAAAGGCGAGGTGCCGGTGACGCCGGAATATATCCCTTTCGGGTCGGCCCGGATTGCCCGAGTTGGCACCGATATAACTGTGGTCGCAGCGGGCCAGATGGTGCCGCGCGTGATGGAGGCAGCAGAGGCGCTGGCATTGCAGGGCGTGAGTGCCGAGGTGATCGACCTGCGCACGATCATGCCGCTGGATGTTGGTTCGATTGTTGAGAGCGTGACCAAGACGCATTATCTGCTTGTCGTCGATGAAGCCTGGGCGATGTGTGGCATTGGCGCAGAGATTGCCCAGGCGATCAATGAACTGGCGTTCGACCAGTTGGACGGCCCGGTGGGCAGGCTGCATACCGCGCCGACATCGCATCCTTTTGCGCCGGTTCTGGAGCGGGCCATGCTGGTGGACGCGGGGCGTATTGTCGATGCGGCGCGGGGTGTTATTGCGGGCCTGCCGCCGGTGCCGGATCATTGGATGACGACCGGGATCAAGGCAACTGTCGCGTCGGCCCCGGTTGCGCCTGTCGTGACTGCCCCCGGGAATGCTGCGGCAATGGCCAGCGGCGAAGTTCCCATTGAAATGCCGTTTGGCGATCTGACCGTGTCCGAGGGGACGTTGGTCAGATGGGTGAAATCGGTGGGGGATATGGTGACAGAAGGCGAACTTGTCGCGGAAATCGAGACGGACAAGGCAGTGGTGGAAATTGAAGCCCCGATCAGCGGTCGGCTGACCGCCATTGATGCGCCCGTTGGGACGGTCGTGCCGATGGGGGGGCGGATCGGGTCGATTGCAAAGTGATCGAGGTGGACCCCGGACCTTGCCCGATTGCATCCGATGACGCCTGGGCTGGCCTTTGGAGTTGGCTGATTGTATTGACCGGGTCCTGACCAGCAACGGATGCAACCGATGGACGAAATGATTTCCGCACTGGACCTGTTCCCCCAGCGCAATCTGGGCCGGAAAAACGGGCCGCTGTATCAGCAGGTGGCGGACCTTATCCGCGACCTTATCAACCGGGGCATACTTAAAGTTGGCAGCGAACTGCCCAAGGAAGCGCAGATCGAGCAATATCTTGACGTCAGCCTGATTACCGTGCGCCGCGCGCTGCGCGAGTTGGAGGATGCGGGCCTGATCCGCAAACGGTCGGCCAAGCCCGCGATTGTGGTCGCACAGAATCCCAAGGCGACGGACGGCTGGAAGTTCGGAACGTTCGACGATCTGACGACCTTTACCAAGGATGCGACGCTGAGGGTGCTGTCCTATCGCAAGGAAACCGCCCCGGCCCTGCAAAGGCATTTCGGCATGGCCAAGAACGAGGCAGGCTATTGCCTTCGCGGGTATCTGGCGGTGGGCGATCAACGCAAGACGTTGGTCACGACATACTTTCCGCCGGATATCGGCGATCGACTGTCCATCGCGGATTTCACCGATGTCCTGATTTTTCGCAACCTCGAGAGGTGCCTTGGCCTGCAACTTGACCGGGCTTTGGCGACGGTGCGGGCCGAAATTGCGGAAACTGCGGTTGCCCGCGATCTGGAGGTTGCCGTGGGTAGCCCGGTCCTTGCCATCGAGATGCTGTATCGCACGGCGGATCAGCGCAATGTCGAGTTTACCATAGCGCGCAACCCAGCTGAATTGTTCTGCCTTTCCTACGATATATCGCTGAGTTCACATCCGCGAAAGGGCGTTTGAGACATCACGGGCGCGTTGACTCTGCCATAAGATTATAATAGTATCACTTTACGATCACGACGCGCTTTGGCATCCGTAACCCGGCTTGGGGATCATGGTGCCGCCGCAACGCAAGATGTGCACTTCAAACGTTTGGTCCCGGTATCACTTGAGTTGAAGAAATGGTTCCGGTACCATATAGACGATTCAAAGAATCAAACCGCCCCGGTAAGTGAGACAAGCCATACTCGCACCGGGGTACCAAAGGGAGGAATACAACCAAATGAGACTACAATCGCTTATGCTTGGCGCAACTGCACTTGTCGCAGCCAGCGCATTTATGGCCCCGGTTCCTGCCTTTGCGCAGGATGCGAAACCCTATGTCATCTATCTTTCCAACAATTTCATGGGCAATGACTGGCGTCAGTAAATGATCCGCGTGGCCGAGGTTTCGGTCGCCAAGGGTCCGCTGGCCGGTCGTGTCGATCTGCGCGTCGAAAACGTCGAAAACTCGGTCGAGGCGCAGATTGCGTCGCTGAACAATATGATCCGCCAGCAGCCGGACGCGATCCTGATCGACGCGGCTTCGGATTCGGCACTTAACCCGACGATTCAGCGCGCCTGCGAGGCGGGCATCGTCGTCATCAGCTTTGACCAGACGGTGACCGAACCTTGCGCCTATGCGCTGGGGTCTGACTGGAATAAGATCCCCGCCGTGATGGCCGAATGGATGGTCGAACAACTGGGCGGCAAGGGCAATGTGATCGTCGACCGTGGCCTTGCCGGTGCGCCGATCTCGGCGCAGTTGCAGAATGGCTATGAGGCCGTGCTGGCGAATTATCCCGGCATCAAGATCGTGGGATATTACAACGGTGACTATGCGCTTGGCCCGGAACAGTCCGGGGTTGCCGCGTTGCTGGCGGCCAATCCGCAGGTCGACGGCATCCTGACCCAAGGCTATGGATCGGGTGCGATCCAAGCGTTGCTGGATGCCGGACGGCCCATCGTTCCGGTCGTGGGATTCTCCTACAATGTCGCGGCGCTGACCTGCGCACAGACCGAAGGGGCAAAGTGCATTCTGGGGTCAAACCCGGCCTATCTGTCGTCCGAGGCGATCAAACTTGCGGTCGAAATTCTGGACACCGGCGTTCGTCCCACCGAACGTTCTGTTGTGGTCAATGGCGATTTCGTCACCACGACGCCGTTCACATCGACCCTGTATCCTGATGCGACGATGTTGCAGATCGAAGTCGGCGTGAACGCGTTCCCGGACTCTGCCCCCGGACTTACCCTTCCGATCACACCCGATTGGGTCGACATCTCTGCTGAAGAAGCTAGCGGAACCAACTGATCCTCTCCTCCCTTGGTCCTCCGGCGGCTCGCTGCCGGGGGACTGATATTGCTGGAAGCCGCCATGGATCTGCTGACCGTCAAGGGCATTACCAAACGCTATGGCGGCATTGTTGCCCTAAGTGACGCCAGCTTTTCTGCGCGTGCAGGTGAAGTTCATGCGCTGATCGGTGAAAACGGGGCGGGCAAAAGCACCTTCATCCAGATTCTTTGCGGGGCCGAGCGTCATGATAGCGGCAGCATTTTGCTGGACGGTGCCGACTATCGCCCCACGAATCCGGACGCAGGAATGGATCGTGGCGTTGTGGCGGTGTTTCAGGAACTTTCTCTGGTCCCCGACCTGACCGTTGAACAGAATATCTGGTTCCGGCGCGAGCCGAGGACGTGGCTGCTCACTGCCGACTTTCGAGAAATCCGTCGCCGCACCCTCGCGTTGTTCGAACGATATGGTTTTCCATCGCTGCCCGTGGATCAAGAGGTCCGTCGCCTGACACTTGCTGAACGGCAAATTGTGGAGATTGCCAAGGGTTTGGCGAAGGATCCGCGCATATTGATCCTTGATGAGGCAACATCTGCACTGCCTGCGCGCGAGGCCGATTGGCTGCTGCGCCTCACCCGTCAACTGGCGGACGAGGGCAAGCTCGTAATCTTCATTTCGCACCGCATGGCCGAGGTCCGCGCCGTTGCGGACCGGCTGACCATTTTCCGCAACGGCCTGACTGTTGGCGCGTACGAGGCTGGTGCCGTGACTGATAGCGAAATCGTCACCCAGATGATCGGGCGGCACCTCGACCGGCTGTATCCAGAGCGGACTCCGACGGCCACGGCCAAGGTGGCGTTGAGTGTTGCCGGGTTTTCCAGCGGCCACCGCCTGACCGACGTGTCCTTTGATCTGCACGAGGGCGAAGTTCTTGGCGTCGGTGGCTTGCAGGGCCACGGACAGCGCGAATTGTTTCAGGCGCTGTTTGGGGTCGGCCGGTCCAGCGGCACCGTGACCCTGTGGGGCAACCCCACCCAAATCCGCACGCCGCGCGATGCGCTGACCGGTCGTGACGGCATCGCCCTCGTCCCCGAAGATCGCCGGAGGCAGGGCTTGCTCCTGACCAAAAGTTTGCGCGAAAATCTTACCCTGTCGGTGATCCGGAGGTTCTCCAACAGCGGTTTTCTTGACCGTAAAAAAGAGGCCGCGTTGGTCAAGGAGATGGTGGATTTCCTTCGCATCAAGGCGGGCAGCCCCGAACAGCTTGCCGGAACACTGTCGGGCGGCAATCAGCAGAAGGTTATCTTTGGCAAGATGCTGCTGACAGAAGCGCGGGTTCTGCTGCTTTATGATCCAACCCGCGGAGTTGATGTCGGGACCAAGGGCGAGATTTTCCAGATGATGCGTGATCTGGCGTCCAATGGCTATGCAATACTGTTCTATTCCAGCGACTTGCCGGAGCTTGTTCATGTGCCAGACCGGGTGATGGTTTTACGCAGTGGCCGCATCGCGGCAATCTTGAAGGGTCAGGGCATCAGCGAGGAAGCCATTCTTGGCGCGGCGCTGCTGGACGAGGCGGCATGACGACTTCGCCGTCCTTGCCGACTGACAGATTCGGGGCCTTGCGTGGCTGGTTGCTCAACCGGACGCCCTTCTTGGTTGCCTGCCTGATGCTGATCCTGATCGTGGTGACCTATGGCTCGATCCAGCGGGGCGTGTTTAGCCTTGATGAACTGAACCTCGATACTGCCGCCGCGATGACCCTGATCCTTGCCGCCACCGGGCAGACCATCGTGCTGATCCGTGGCGGGATCGACCTGTCCATCGGCGGCATGATCAGCCTTGGCACTGTCATTGCCGCAACCCGGTTCGGCACCGATCCCGCACAGGTGGCGCTTTGGGCGGCAATCATTCTGGCCCTCGGGTTCAGCGTTGGTGCAATCAACGGGCTGCTGATTTCGGTCCTGCGGCTGCAACCCTTTCTGGTGACACTTGCCACATGGTCCATCCTGAACGGGGTCGCGATGCTGATCCTGCCCACGGATGGCGGATCCATCCCAGCATGGTGGGTCAATTTCAGCTACAACACGTTTCTAGGCCTGTCGAACCCGGTCTGGATGCTGATCGCGCTGATTGTGTTCTGGTACTGGTTCCGCGCAACACGCCTTGGAATCACCATTCAGGCGACCGGTTCGAGTGAAAAGTCGGCGTTCCTGTCCGGTGTATCGGTCACTCAGATCAACGTCGTGACCTACGGCCTGTCCGGGCTTTTCGCTGCGGCGGCAGCACTTTATCTGACCACGCAGACAAGCGCCGGGTCCCCCACAATCGGCAAGGCCTACATCCTGCCCTCCGTCGCGGCGGCGGTGATCGGCGGCGTAAGCCTGTTCGGCGGTCGCGGTCATCTGCTGGGCACCATCATCGGCGCGTTCATCCTGACCCTGATCGGAAACCTTGTATTTGTCCTGCGTGTCTCAAGTCACTGGCAGCCCGTGATGTCCGGGGCCATCCTACTGATTGCCGTTCTGGCCGGATCGATTGCCGAAAAATCGGCAAAAGGACAGGATCAATGACCGCGCTTTGGTCCCAGCATCGTCCGATCCTGCTGGCCTATCTGGGGATGGTGCTGCTGCTGGCGGTCACCGCGGTGTTTTCGCCGGGGTTCCTGTCGGAATCCAATCTGCGCTCCACGCTCATCCTTGCGGCGTTTGTAGGCATCGTCGGATTGGGGCAGACGTTTGTGATCATCGGCGGCGGCATTGATCTGTCGATACCGTGGGTGCTGAATTCCGCCGCAATCCTGATGGCGCTGCTTTGCGCCGGGCAGGATCTGCCGCTAGTCTGGGTGGTCCCGCTGGTCCTGATAGCAGGCACCGGCATCGGGCTTCTGAACGGGGTCGGCGTTGCCATCTTTGGCGTCCCGGCAATCGTCATGACGCTGGCCACGAATGTGATCCTGCAAGGACTGATCCTTGTCTATACTGGCGGGTCGCCATCCCCGTCAGCCCCCGCACTTATCAAGTTCTTTGCGGTGGGCCGGATTGGCCCGATCCCGGTCATTGGCCTGATCTGGTTGGCGCTGGCGGTGTCGGCAACCGTCCTGCTGTCCCGCACCGCCTTTGGACGCCACCTGTATGCGCTGGGGACCAGCGCCACGGTTGCCCAATTTTCCGGTGTCCCGACCCGGCGCACCACGATCCTCACGTATATGATGAGCGGGCTGACCGCTGCATTCGCCGGGATATTGCTGCCGGGATACAGCGGGCAGGCCTATCTGGGGATGGGCGATCCTTACCTTTTCACCTCGATTGCCGCTGTCGCCATCGGCGGCGCGTCGATCCTTGGCGGTAGTGGCAACTATTTGGGAACGATAGCGGGGGCGATGGTCCTGACCATCCTGACCGGACTTTTGCCCGCTCTCAATTTGTCCAGTGGGGCCTTGCTTGTGGTCTATGGCATCGTGATCCTGCTGACCGTGTCCATCGGCAGCGATGCGATTGCCGACCTTTGGGGCACCGTCTTCAAGGACAGGAAAATCCGAAATCCGGGAGAATAGGCATGGTTGACATCACCTGCGTCGTGGACGCGAAAGCCGAGTTGGGCGAGGGGACCTTGTGGGACCCGGTGGCCCAAGTTCTGTGGTGGATCGACATCTGGGGGCGGCTGATCCACCGCTATGACCCCGCGACCGGGCGGGACGACACGTGGGATTCCCCGGAATACCTGGGCTGCATCGGGCTGCGCGCCAAGGGCGGGCTGGTCCTGACGATGGTGTCGGGCTTCTATTTCTTTGACCCCGCGACTGGCGTGTTCGATCCGATCACCAACCCCGAGGCAGACATGCCGCTGACCCGCTTTAACGACGGCAAACCAGATCGGCAGGGCCGGTTCTGGTCAGGCACCATGTTCGAGCCGCCAACCCTTGAGCTTGGCCGCAAGATCGAGTTCATCGGTGCGCTTTACCGCTTGGACAAAGACCTGTCCGTGCATCGCATGGTTGAGGGGATCGGCTGTTCCAACGGCCTTGCCTGGAGTCCCGATAGCAGGGTCATGTATTTCTCGGACAGCCATTCGGGCGAGGTTGTGCAGTATGATTTCGACCCCGCCACTGGCGACGTGACCAATCGCCGCCGGTTCATCGACATGTCCGTCACTGGCGGAGTCGCTGATGGCGCGACCGTCGATTGCGAAGGCTGCTACTGGGTGACGATCCCTGTTACCAGTCGCGTCAATCGCTACGATCCTGCCGGTCGTCTGATGCAATCGGTCGTGTTGCCGACCGATCTGCCGACCTGCTGCGAATTCGGCGGTAGTGACCTTGATGTGCTGTATGTGACAACCGCAGTGTTGCGCCGGTCGCCTGAGCATTTTGTGGGTCAAAGCAATCCCGGCGGGCTTTTTGCGCTGGATGTGGGTGTGAAGGGACTGCCGTTGCCGCCGTTTGGCGGGTAAGGGCGACGTTTTGGTCGTGATACAGACAGTCTGGCACTGGAAGGGCTCCATCGGCGGGTTCAGGTCAATTGGTGGCCTCCCGTTGGAACAGGCGGCCACCCGCATCACTCGGGTCACGGGATCGGTACTTCGGTGCATGAATGGCCTCGATTGGTGCCGAATGAAGATGCGCTGATCGAAGAAAACATGGTGCTGATGGTTGAACCGTAAGCGTCCGGCCTGACTGCGGCTATGTGGTGTTCCAGGGTGGCCTGCCCCCCGGTCGTCCCTCGTTCATAACGAGGGTCTGCTGGTTTGATAGTCGTCGGTTTCGGGTGGCGCAAGCGCGGCGGGCGCGGTGCCCTCAAATTGCACAAGCGCCCGGCGCGCTTGTGCGGGCGTCAGGTTGCCCAGTGACGAATGCGGCCTGACATTGTTGTAATCGTAGCGCCAGAGGGCCAGCTTCTGGCGGACCTCGGCGAGGCTGTTGAGTTGGGCACGGACATGGCACTCCAGCACCTTCTGCATCATGGCGGGCGCCAGACTTCCGTGATCGGCGATCATCACCCCCAGTTCCGACGCCATCAGCGCCGCCGCACGCGCGGGCCAAGTCACCCAGGCATCGCGTTCCTGCCGCGCCAGCTGGAACACCAGCCCCATCGCGCGGTCGCGGTCGATCAGCTCACCCTTCAGCTTGGCCAGCTTCAGCTTACGCTCCTGCGCCTTCAGCACCTCATTGGCGGTCTTCGCCTGCAGGAATGTCGTGCCGCCACCAGTAGGGGGCGCTGCCAGGCCGTTCTCGCGCAGCGTATCGCCGACGGCCAAAAGCGCGGTGTCGGGCACAGGTTTCAATTTGGGTGCCGGAGTGGGCACTGCGTCCGACGTGCCACGCTGCTTTGCCGGATCCGTCATCGCGGCGCGGTGCAGGTCAGTGGCTGCGGCATCAATCGAGCCATCGGCATGCTGGACCAGCCGCCCGGTCTCCTTGGCTTTCTGGATTGCGCCCCGCGACAAGCCGACATGGGCGGCATACTGACGCTCGCTCATGCCCTGCATTGCGCACTCCGATTCGATTAAAGCAATGATATTGCTTGTTATTCAGTTGATTACACTCTGCAATAGAGCGATTCTTGGGTCAAGGAAACCTACCTTGACCGGAGATCAGACCATGACCATCGAGACCAAAACCGCACCCGCAGCCCCCGAGGCGCTGATGCTCGAGATCGCCACCAAGCATTTCTTCATTGAGACGCTGGAAACCCGGAACCGCGACCGGCTGGATTTCCACGATGTGGCGGTCTGGGCCATGCGCGCCGCCCTTGAGGATGCCTACGAGGCCGGACGCATCGCTGGTGCCAAGGCGATGCTGGTCGCCGCCACCTCCCGCTGAAAGGATCAAACCATGGCCACCACCACCATCCGCATCGACATCGTGAGGCTGCCCGACCATCTCGACCGCAGCCGTATGAACAGCGCCGCCGCCAGCATCGAGGCGGCGCTGATCGACGCGGGCGTCCGGGCCGACTGCTCGGATCTGTTCTCGCACCTCAAGATCGAACTTCCGACCGGCCAGCTTGCCGTTGCCAGCGCCGTTCTGGCCGACCTGCAACTGATCTGACGGAGGGCTGCATGAGCACCCGCGCCCAGATTGCCATCCAGACCGGCCCCGAGGAATGGGCGCATATTTACGTCCACCACGATGGATATCCCTCGCACATGCTGCCCGCGCTCGCGCGCTGGACGCCCAAGGACATCCTCGCCGCCCGTGAAATCAGGCAGGTGCGTGCTGATGAACTGGACTGTTTCGAGCCACCACGCGCGCCGAACATGCTGCCACGCCCGACCTGCGAGTTTTGCCACCTTTATGTCTGGCAGAGCGATGCTTGGGTCGAGATAGACCCCCACGCCACCTAACCGGAATGGACCCCCACGATGACTGAATTCTCCCCCAACTGCCTGCCCGAAGGCGAGACGCTCATTGATCTTGTCCGGCGCAACTGCGCCATCGGGTTCGACCTTCGGTTCTGTCGCAGCGTTGCTGTCGCGCCCGAGGACCGTGACACGATCACCTGTGACCCGGGCGAGGCGGAGTTCGCCACGCTCTACGCACTCACCGATCTGGGCGAGGCGATTGCCATTCACGACGCAGCACTCTGCAGCGCCGGGGCCGACGAGGTCGCCGCAATTGGTCGCGCGCTCTTCGTGGCCATCGTCAATGCGCGACGCGATCCACCCGACGCCGCCCAGCGCCATGAGACCGAACAGACCGCGCTGATCGATCCGGACCGGATCGCCTGACACAGCGCATCACGATCATAAAGAACTGATATTACTCAGATTTGCCTACGACAATCAGCCCATCAGAGCGATGATTGTCAGACGAAAACGATGCAACTCAGCCACGGAGACCAAGCCATGACCACCCGCCGCGCCCCCGCACAGAACGACAAGGCCCTGAACGCCTTCCTCGCCGCCAAGTTCGAGATCGACGCGGCGCTGGCGCGGCTGGCCGCACTGAGCGACGACCATTTCAACGCCACCCCCGACGCGATCCACTGGGGCGATGTTGGCACTCTGAACCACTACGCCAGCCTGCTGCGCCGGATCACCGACAGCGCATTCAAGGAAGGCGAACACGCCGAGTGACCCAAACCCGCCCCGACCAAGCCCCGCGATGGCGGGGTTTGCTTGCGTAGGAGGTGCCGCATTCCGCGTCGCCTGTTAACCGGAGATCGCCATGACCCAGATTCAGCTGTCCGATGCCCAAGCCGTCATCCTGTCCACCGCCTGCGCGCGCGAGGACGGGATGGTGTTCCCCGTGACCGCCAGCCTCAAGGGCGGTGCGGTGGGCAATGTCTGCAAGAGCCTGCTGAAGCGCGGGCTGATCGAGGAGATCCCTGCTGCCGATCCCGACACGGTCTGGCGGCATGACGAAGCGGGCCCCCTGACCCTGCGTGCCACGCAACTGGCCCATTCGGCGCTTGGCATTAGCGACGCCGACGGTGATGTGCCCGCCCAGCAGCAAGACCTGACACCTCCGACCCAGCGCAAGGGCACGAAACAGGAGGCGCTGATCGTCATGCTGCGTGCCGAGGGTGGCGCTACCATCGACGAGATCATGGCTGCTACGAATTGGGCACCCCACACAGTTCGGGGCGCGATGTCGGGGGCGCTGAAGAAGAAGCTCGGCCTGACCATCACGTCGGAAAAGGTCGACGGTCGGGGACGCTGCTACCGGATCGCCAGATGACTCCACACTCGACGCGCATCGAATTAGGTGCTAATTTCGCGCTTGATCAGATGCGCGTTTGGGAGACCAGCCATGAACATCACCAAGGACATCAGCCCGCTGACCGAGTTCAAACGGGATTCGGCGCGCATGATCGCGCGCATCAAGGAAACCGGGCGGCCGCAGATCCTGACCGTCAACGGCAAGCCTTCGGTGGTCGTGATGGACGCCGCCGCGTGGCAGGACATGCAGGACCAGCTCGACTATGCCGAAACCGTTACCGGGATCCGCAAGGGCCTGATGCAGGCCCGCGCCGGTGAAGGCATTGAGGCGGGCCGCTTCTTCGACAGCCTTGCCCAGACGAAATGACCACGCCACTGCCCGTGATCATCACGCCGAACCCGGCGGATGATCTGACAGCATCATGGGTCTGGCTGCGAGACCGCAACCCGAGGGCTGCAGACGAATGGTTGTCGGGCATCCGGGACACTATCCTCGCGCTCGGGGCGATGCCCGAGGCGCATCCGATCGCACCGGAGTCGCGGGATTTCGACTTGGCCGTCCGCCGTGCGCTTTACGGCCGGGCGACACGCTGGCGGATTTACTATGCCGTCATCGACGGGACGGTGCAGGTTCTCCATGTCCAGCATGGTCGCCGGAGCGACTGGCAACCCTGATCGCCTCGAACAGCCGCCGCAGCAGATAACCGCGCACCAGCGACACCCCGACGAAGGCGAGCCCGATGGTCAGGTGCCCAGCAAGACCGGTCTCGATCCCGAACCATGGGAACACCACGATCTGCGTCGCGATGGCCAGCGCATAGCCGACGATGACATTCGTTACGGCTTCCACCAGCGACATGGCGCGCGATTGGCTCATGCTGCATCGTCCTCCAGTTCGCCCTCGCCCAGCCGTTCTGCCCGCACCAGCGCAAAGGTCCGCCCATCGCCATCAAGGATCGCCTCGCGCCCCGTTGCGGCCTGCCAGCGTTCGAGCGCGACGTCGATGTAGGCCGGGCTGATTTCCACCCTG
>JBCKXH010000056.1:0-15669 GCA_038921555.1 Paracoccaceae bacterium | reverse complement strand
TGACCTCGCGCCGGTTGGCGGATGTGGTGGTGCATGAGGCGTGGGAGGGGGCTTGCACGGTGGAGCTGCGGGCGAACGCGCAACTGCCGGTGTTCCGGCTGCCGGTGCTGGAGCCGCTGGTCGGGTTCTACTGGCGGGCGGATTTCACCCTGGTGCCGGGTGAAATCATTCACGATTATCTGGAGGGCGGGACATGAGCCGCGTTGTTGTGACGGACTATACATTTCCTGATCTGGCGCAGGAACAGGCGGCAGCCGGGGCGGATTTTGCGGCGTTCCAATGCCGCAGCGCGCAGGATGTGGCGCAGGCGGTGGCCGGGGCCGCAGTTGCCGTGGTGCAGTTCGCGCCCTTTGGGCCCGCGGCGGCGGCGGCGATGCAGCCGGGTGGCACGGTCATCCGCTATGGCGTGGGCTACAACAACATCGACCTGGCGGCTTGTGCAAAGCATGGGTTGCGGGTGGGCTATGTGCCGGATTATTGCGCCGATGAGGTGGCCGATCATACGGCGGCCTCGGCGCTGGGGTTGCTGCGCAAGCTGAGCGTGATGGATGCGAGCGTGCGGCGCGGGGAATGGGCGGCGGTCAAGCTGGCCAAACCGATGAAACCCTTCAGCCAGACCCGATTCGGCTTTTTCGGGCTGGGGCAGATCGGGCGGGCGGTATTGGCGCGACTGCGGGGGTTTGGCTTTCAGTTTCTGGCGCATGATCCGGGAGTTTCGGCGTTGGACGGGGTTGAGATGGTCAGTGCGGAGGCGTTGTTGCAAAGGGCGGATATCATCAGCCTGCACGCGCCAGCCACCGCCGTAACCTCAGGATATTTCAACAAGGCGCGGCTGGCGACCATGCAGCCCCATGCGATGATCGTCAATTCGGCACGCGGCCAGTTGATCGTCGAGGCGGACCTGGCCGAGGCGCTACAAAAGGGTGTCATCGCGGGGGCGGCGCTGGATGTGTTTCATGTCGAACCGCTGCCGGCGGACAGTGCTTTGCGGCTGGCGCCCAATCTGGTGCTGACGCCGCATGCGGCATGGTATTCCGAAGTTGCCATTCACCGGCTGCAAGAGCTGGTGGCAGAAGATATTGCACGGGCATTGCGGGGCGAAGGTCCGCGCAAGCCGGTTCCGATGTAGCCATCCCGGCACCGCTCAAGGCAGGCCGGGGATAAGACCCGACACGGGGTTTCGTGTCGATCACTGGAAGGTTACAATGAAGATGAAGCACATTCTGGGACTGACCGCTGTCCGGATGCTGGGCGGCACCAGTCTTGTCTATGCCGAGGCAATCAAACTCGAAGGCGGCAAAGCGGTCAGCATGGTGCTGCTGCCGAAATTCCTGGGCATTCTGGTTTTCGATCAGGCCAATGAAGGCGCGCAGGAAGCCCATGCGGAAATGGGCAATACCGGCGAGTTGCAATTCGTCGGCCCGACCCCGGAAAACTCGGTCGCGGGTCAGATCGAGATCATGACCACCGCCGCCACCCAAGGCGTCGGCGCGATCATGCTGTCGAACAACGCGGGCGATCAGATCACCCCCTCGGCACAGGCAGCACAGGCTGCCGGGGCCAAGGTCGTGACATGGGACAGCCCGATCCCCTCGGGTGCCGGTGAGGACCTGTTCGTCGCACAGGTCGATTTCGGCTCGATCGGTGTCGTGATGGCCGATATGGCCCATAACATTCTGGGTGGTAAAGGCGAAATGGCCGTGCTGTCGGCCACCCCGGATGCGGCGAACCAGAACGCCTGGATCGAGGCGATGAAGGTCACCCTGGCCACCGATGCCAAATATGCCGACATCAAACTGGTCGATGTGGTTTACGGCGACGATCAGGCCGAGGTCAGCTATAACCGCGCCCTCGCCTTGGTTGACAAATACCCCGATCTGGGTCTGATCATGGCACCGACGACGGTGGGTATTCAAGCCGCCGCCAAGGCGATGCAGGACGAAGGTCTGTGCGACAAGGTCAAGACCTCGGGCCTCGGCCTGCCGTCGGAAATGGTGTCCTACACGCTGAACGGCTGTGCGCCGCAATTCGCGCTGTGGGATTTCCGCGACCTCGGCTATCTGACCTATCTGACCGCCTATGGCATGGCGATCGGTCAGTTGACCGGCCGATCGGCGAAAGCTTTACCGCCGGCCGCATGGGTGACTTCACCATCGGGGAAGATCCGGGCCGGGCAGGCTCCAAGCGCATCCTGATGGGGCCGTTCACCGTCTACAACAAGGACAACGTCGAAGCCGCAGCGAAGTGATCGCAGCGGCGGCGCGGCCGGAGATCCCCGGCCGCGCCCTCCTACTGGTGGATAATGCCATGCCAAACCCGACGCTCGCCTTGCGCGGCGTCTCGAAGAATTTCGGGATGACCGCCGCCCTGTCCGACATGACGCTGGAGCTGTTTGCCGGCGAGGTCCATGCCATTGTCGGCGAAAACGGCGCGGGCAAATCGACGATGATCAAGATCATGACCGGGGTGCATCAGCCCTCGTCAGGTCGGCTGGAAATTGACGGGGTCGCGGTGACGATCAGCGGCACCAAGGCGGCACGTTTGCGCGGGGTCGCCGCGATCTATCAGGAACCGATGGTGTTTCCTGATCTGGATGTGGCTGAGAACATCTTCATTTCGGCAACCAGGGGGCTGGTGCTGCACCGCGCTGCGATGCGCCGCGAGGCCCGGGCGCTGATTGCCCGCATCGGCATGGCGCTGGGCGTGGACCGTATCGCCGCCGGGCTGACGCTGGCCGAGCAGCAGGCGGTCGAGATTGCGCGGGCGCTGTCACAGGCCGTCCGGGTTCTGATCATGGATGAACCGACCGCCAGCCTTTCGGCGCATGAAGCGGCAGAACTGCGCCGCATCGCGCGGGCATTGGCGCAAAGCGGCGTGTCGGTGGTCTATATCACGCACCGCCTGGAAGAGGTGTTTCAGGTCGCGGACCGCGTTTCGGTGATCCGCGATGGTCGCCATATATCAACCCGGCTGGTCGCCGACACCAACCCACAGTTGTTGATTGCCGAAATGGTGGGCCGCGAGGTCGGGAACTATCTCACCAAGATGAAATCGACCGCAGAGGATGAGGTCGTGCTGAAGGTCGAGGGTCTGAGCGTCGAGGGGGTTTTCGAGGGCATCTCATTCGATCTGCGCCGGGGCGAGGTCGTGGCGATGGCTGGGCTGATCGGCGCGCGGCGGACCGATGTGGCGCTGACGCTGTTCGGCATCCTGCGGGCGACTTCGGGCCGCGTGACCTATATGGGCAAGCCGCTGCTGCTGGCCTCGCCGCAGGGGGCAATTGCCGCCGGGATCGCCTATGTCTCGGAAGATCGGCGCAAGCTGGGTCTGGCGATGGAATTGCCAATCCGCTGGAATATTTCGCTGGCGACCTTGCAGCGCTATCTGTCCAGGCTGGGATTGATTGACGTGGCGGCGGAACAGGATATGGCACTGGCGTTCCGCAAGCGGCTGAACATCCGCACTCCTGATGTCGAAATGCCGGTAGAAATGCTGTCGGGCGGCAATCAGCAAAAGGTGATGCTGGCCAAATGGCTGAACATGCAGCCCGACCTCCTGATCGTGGACGAGCCGACCCGCGGCATCGACGTCGGTGCGAAAGCCGAGTTGCATGACCTGATCCGCGCCTTTGCGGCAGCGGGCGGTGCGGTGCTGCTGGTGTGGTCCGATCTGCCCGAAGTGCTGGCGATGGGCGACCGCATTCTGGTGATGCGCGAAGGGCGGCAGATGGCCGTGCTGGACAGCGCCGACGCCTCGCAAGAGCGGATCATGGCGCTTGCCACCGGACAGCAGGACGCAGCGTGATGTTGCAGAAAATCGCCCCGCAAACCCTGCGCATCATCGTCCTTCTGGCGGTGCTGCTGGTGATCACGCTGTTCTTCACCAGTCAGATCGACGGTTTCCTGTCCGGGCGTCTGTTCAACCGGATCTTGTCGTCGGTTGCGATCATGGCGCTGGTTGCGACCGGGCAGACTCTGGTGCTCCTGACGCGGAACATCGACCTGTCGGTCGGATCGATCGTGGGCTTTGTGGCCTTTGCAACCGGGTCACTGATCTCGGGGTATCAGGAGATGAACCCCTTGGTTCTGCTGTTCTATTCGGCGCTGCTTGGTGCCGGATTCGGTTTTCTGAACGGGCTTTTGGTGGCCTATGCCAAGGTGCCTTCGATCATCGTGACACTGGCGACAATGGCGCTCTACCGCTCGACGCTGGTCGAGTATTCGCAGGACAAATCAATCACCACCAACAACCTGCCGCTCTGGCTGATCGACCTGCCGAACCAAGTGCTGTTCTCCTTAGGAGAGATGGAGCTTCGGGCGGGGTTCTGCGCCTCGGTCGCGGTGGTCATTCTGGTGCATCTGTGCATGATCAAGCTGCGACCTGCGCGGCAGCTTTATGCCGTGGGGTCCAACCCCGAGGCGGCTGATCTGGCGGGGATTGATGCGGCGCGGGTGGTTCTGGTGGCCTTTGTGGTGTCGGGCGTACTGGCCGGTCTGGCCGGCTTCATGTTTCTGGCGCGCTTCGGCAATATCACCGTGGTTGCCGGCCTGGGGTTCGAGCTGAAGTCGGTCGCCGCGGCGGTGGTCGGCGGGGTCAACATCTTTGGTGGCTCGGGGTCGGTGATCGGGGCGTTCCTCGGGACCATTCTGGTGGACCTCTTGGAAAGCGGCCTTATCCGCTGGGCCGTGGTCAGCGAGTTCTGGCGTGAGGCGGTGCTGGGTGCACTGATTCTGGCGGCGGTGGCGAGCGATACGATTCTCAGCCGTCGTCTGACCAAGACCCGCGCAGCGCGGGCCCATAGGGCCACGCTGGCCGCGCGGGAGGTCAAGCCATGAGCGCGCGTTTGCAAAGCTGGGAAGGCTTGCTGCTGGCGACGCTGGTGGTGATCTTTGCCTTCAACACTTGGGCCACGCCGCAGTTCATCAGCCCCGGCAACCAGATCAACCTCTTTCAACTGTCGATCGAGAAGATCATCATGGCGCTGGTGATGACCTTTGTGATCATCAATGCCGAGATCGACCTGTCGATCGGCTCGATGATGGGCCTGTCAGCCTGCGCTTTTGGCTGGCTTTTTCAGCAAGGCGTCGATCCGGTTCTGGCCATCGCCCTTTGTCTGGCCATCGGGGCGGCGGGCGGGGCGTTCAACGGCTGGTTCGTAACCAGGGTCGGGCTGCCGTCGCTGGTCGTCACGCTGGCCACCCTGATCGGGTTTCGCGGCCTGGCGCGGGTGCTGGTCGAAGATCGCGGCATCGGCGACTTTCCCGCATGGTTCGACGCGCTGGGCCAGCAGGGTCTGATCGGGCCGCTGCCCTTTGCGCTGATCGCCTTCGCCGTGCTGTTCGTTTGGCTTTATGTGGTGCTGGAGCACTCGGGCTTCGGGCGGCTGACCTATGTCATCGGCTCGAACAAGGACGTGGCCGAGTTTGCCGGCATAAACACCGGGCGGCACAAGATGATGATCTTTACCGCCTCGGGGCTGGTTGCGGCCTTTGCCGGACTGTTGTTTGCCGCAAGGGTCGGCGCGGTGCGCGGCGATGTCGGCAACGGATTCGAGTTGGACGTGATCACCATTGTCCTGTTGGGCGGGGTCAGCATCTTTGGCGACAAGGGCACCCTGGTCGGCACCCTTTTGGCCATTCTGATCGTGCTGAACCTGCGCAACGGCATGGCGCTGTTGAACATCACCGGGCATATCCAGACCGGGGTCATCGGCATCTTGCTGATCGCCTCGGTCATCATCCCGCGCATCCGGCTGGGCCTTGCAGGCAAGGCAGCACCATGAGCGATCCGGTCCCTCGTCCCCAGTTCGATGAACCCATCCTGCGCCAATCCGTCGCGGAAATGGTGGTGCGACGCATTCTGGACATGGTGAAGGCCGGCGTGCTGAAGGCGGGCGACGCGCTGCCGCCCGAGCGTGATCTGGCCCTGTCGCTCAACGTCTCACGCCCCTCGGTCCGCGAGGCGATGCGCGGGCTGGCCGTTTTGGGTGTGGTCCGCACCCGGCAGGGGGGTGGTGCCTATATCAGCGACCTTGGGCCGGACAGCCTGCTGGGGCCATTGCAGTTCTATCTGTCGCTGGAGCGGATGAATATTCGTGAGCTGTACGACGCCCGCAGCCTGATCGAAAGCGATGTAGCGCGGCGGGCGGCGGTCAATATCAGTGACGCAGGCCTTTTGCGGCTTGAGGAGCTGCTGGCGGCGCAGCGCCAAACCATCGGCGACCCCATCGCGTTTCGCCAGTCGGATTTCGACTTTCATGAGGTGATCTGGATCGGGTCGGGCAATGCCTTTCTCAAGCGGATCGGTGAAAGCTTGAACGTGCTGGGGCTGGAGTTCCGCAAGCGCGCCTCCGAAACGCCCGGCGTGCTGGAGCGCTCGCTGCGTGATCACCGCAGGCTGCTCGATGCCTTGCAGGCCCGCGATACCGAGGGTGCAGCACGCGCTGCCGAGGCGCATATGCAGAACGTCTATCAATCGACCGTCAAACAAGGAGAGGGCTGATCACATGGCCGCTAGAATAGGTATCGTAGGCGTCGGCTGGTGGGCCTGTTTCAACCACATTCCGACCCTGCAAGCCCATCCCGATGTTCAGGCACTGGCGATCTGCGATCTGGACGCCGCCAGACTGGCCGAAGTGGGCCAGCGTTTTGGCATCGCCGCGCGTTACCAGGACGTGGCCGCGATGGTGCGGGCTGAGCGGCTGGACGGCGTGATCATCTCAACCCCCCATGTCCACCATACCGCCCCGGCCTTGGCGGCACTGCAAGCGGGTGCCCATGTGCTGGTGGAAAAGCCGATGGCGACCACGGCCGCGGAGGGCTGGGCGATTGCGCAGGCGGGTGTCGCTGCGGGGTGTCAGGTGATGGTGCCTACGGGGTTGAACTTTACCCGCTATACCGCGGTTGCGAGGCACTGGGTGGCTGAGGGGCGCATAGGCTTGGTGCGCCACGCGGTCTGTCAGATGGGCTCACCTCTGGCCGACCTGATGGCGGGCGAGCCGATGCTGGAGACCAATGATCACTTCTACCGCCCGCCCGCCTCAACCTGGGCCGACCCCTCCAAGGCGGGCGGCTATGGCTGGGGCCAGATGAGCCATTCTCTGGGCTGGCTGGCCCATGTCGCCGATCTGAAGTTCGCGACGATCTTCTGCATGGACGGCAAATCGCCGTCCGGCGTTGATTACTATGACGCGGCAGTGGGCCGGGCAACCAATGGTGCTACGGTCAGCTTTTCGGGCGCATCAACCCTGCCCAAACATCGCGGGATGCAGTCGGATATAAGGATCTTTGGCACCAAGGGTGCCCTGTTCTTCGATTGCGAAGGCGGGCGGGCGCGGCTGGAACTGGCGCTGATGGATGGCTTGAGCGAAGTCTATCCGATGGCCCCCGGTGAGGCGGATTATGACGGGGCGCTGCCGGTCAGGCACTTTGCCGATCTCTGCGCCGGCAAGCCGGTCGGTAACCCGGCGGATGGCGAATGCGGTGCGCGGGTGACCGAAACGCTGGCGGCGATGTATCGCTCGGCAGCGTCCGGCAAACCCGAGGTGGTGTGATGAGGTTGTCACTTACCGCCTGGTCCTTGCCGTCCTGCACCTTGCAGGAATGCGCTGCGATCTCAACCGCTTTGGGGATCGGCGCACTTGATGTCGGGCTGTTTTACCGCTCAGCCCTGAACAAGGCCGAGATTCTGTCGGACCCTAGGGCGGCGGCGCAACGTCTGCACGGTCTGGGCGTGGCACTGCCCAACTATTACCACCTGTTCGGCGACGGCTTGGCGGGGCAAAATCTGGCGCTGCCCGGGACGCTGGCGCAGAATGTGCGCGACCTTGCCTGCGTGATGGAGTTTGCGGATTTGGCCGGAATATTCTCTGTTTTCATCCTGCCGGGCATCATCAACCCCGGCCAGTCGCGCGATCAGGCGGCCCGGGTTGCGGTGGAAAGTCTGCGGGCGCTGCAAAAGGTGGCGGGCCATCACAAGGCCAAGCTGTGCTTTGAGCCGCATGTCCACAGCTTCGCCGAAAGCCCCGCCATGGTGCAGCGGCTGGTCGATGAAACCGGGATCGGTCTGGCGCTGGACTATGCCCATTTCACCTGTCTGGGATACCGGCAAGACGAGGTTGACCCCTTGGCCGCCCATGCCGTCCATGTCCATCTGCGGCAGGCCAAAGCGGGTCTGTTGCAGGCCAAATTCGCTGAAGGGACGCTGAATTTCCCGGCGATCTTCGCCACCTTGCGCGATGCCGGCTATCAGGGCTGGCTGGCGCTTGAGGTGGTGCATCAGGAATATATGAACACCTTAAGCGACGACGTGATCACCGAAACCGTCGCTCTGCGCGACTGTTTCCGCACTTGGGAGGGCAAATGAATGGCGGGATATGCTTGGGTTCTGGGGGTAAGGCCGGGCTATGAGGCTGAGTATCTGAAGCGCCACGATGAAATCTGGCCCGAGATGCTGGAGGCGCTGCGGGGCGCGGGCATCCGCAATTACCACATATTCCGCCATGGGCTGACGCTGTTCGGCTTCTTTGAGACCGACGATCTGGCGGCGACCAAGGCGGCCTTGCGCGCCTCAAAGGTCGATAGGCGCTGGTCGGAATGGATGGCACCGATCATGCAGATCGAGGTCGATCCGCAGACCCTGTTCCCCTATCTGCTGCCCAAGCAGTTCTACATGGCATAGGCTCTGATCGGGCGGGACGCGACATACTGGCGCCGCCCGACCTTTTCCGAACGCGTGATCAATCCGAAAGCCACCGCCACGGTGTAAGTACCAAGAAAACTCCCGCGCTTCCGGGCCGTGTTTGGAGCGCCAGAGATCATGCAACCCTGAGCCAGGAGGAGCCGCGAACTGCCTGGAGCAAATGAAGGTTGAAACCAAGCTGTTTCATCCTGACGATGATTGCCGGTGTTGAAGTCCCCCATCACGATGGCATCTGCGCCGAACTCCTGCGGGCAGACAGAAGGTAGTCGACCGGCGACACCTTGTTATGGCCAAGTGCGAAATAGACGCCAACCAAAGTCAGTCCGCCGATCCGGCACCCCACGACCCGCTGCCGGTTGACATCGGCGGGCTTTAGCGAAATCGGCTCCGCGCCAACCCGCGAGAAGATTGCCACGCTGTTCTGTTTTGCGTCGTCGGTCGAAGCTCGGACGCACTGGTAGCCTTCGGCAACGAACCGTCTTTCCAGTATTTCGCCCTGCCGGTTCGTTCGAATTTCCGTGCAGATCATGGCATCGGCATTTTGGCCCAACAAGTAGTCCCTAATCGCATCGATCCGCGTGCCGCCGCCGTGTCGCAGGTTTAGAGTAATGATTTTATTCATGTTTTCTCGGGATAAAATCCAAACGCTGGCCCAACCCAGACCAATTCTCTGTTGAGGTGTCAATCGGAACCGTGCAGTAGTTCAGCTTGAAACGGTTTATGATTGGATGATCCATGCTCACCGGCCCCATCCGCAGCCAAGTTGACCAAATCTGGAACGCGTTTTGGTCCGGCTGCGTGTCCAACCCTCTGTCGGTGATCGAACAGATCACCTACCTGCTGTTCATCAAGCGGCTGGATGACCTGTAACTGCTTGAAGAAAACAAGGCCCGTGCGCTTGGCACGCCCATTCAACGGCGCATCTTCCCAGAGGGCATCGACACCAAGGGGAAGCCTTACGAAGACCTGCGCTGGTCACGCTTCAAGAACTTCGATGCCCGCGTCATGATGGAAATCGTCGACGAACACGTCTTCCCCTTCCTGCGCAGCCTCGGCGAGCAAGGCTCCAGCTATGGCCGCCACATGAAGGACGCCCGCCTCGGCTTTTCCAATCCCGGCCTCCTGTCCAAGGTCGTCGACCTGCTCGACAAGATCCCGATGGAGGATCGCGACACCAAGGGCGATCTCTACGAATACATGCTCGGCAAGATCGCCAGCGCCGGTCAGAACGGCCAGTTCCGCACGCCCCGCCACATCATCAACCTGATGGTCAACCTCATGGCCCCCACGCCTGCGGATACCATCTGCGATCCGGCGGCGGGCACTTGCGGCTTCCTTGTGGCGGCGGGCGAATACTTGCGCGACCACCACCCGCAGCTTTTGCGCGACGACCGCCAGCGCAAGCATTTCCACACCAGCCTGTTTCACGGCTTTGATTTCGATGCCACCATGCTGCGGATCGGCGCGATGAACATGACCCTGCACGGGGTCGAGGATGCCGATGTCAGCTACCGCGACAGTCTGGCCGAAGAGCACAACGCCGACGCCGGGGCCTATTCGCTTATCCTCGCCAACCCGCCTTTCGCGGGATCGCTGGATTATGAGGCGACGGCCAAAGATCTCTTGAAAATCGTCAAGACCAAGAAGACCGAACTGCTGTTCGTCGCCCTGTTCTTGCGCCTGCTACGGATAGGGGGCCGGGCGGCGGTGGTCGTGCCGGACGGTGTGCTCTTCGGTTCCTCCGGCGCGCACAAGGACATCCGCCGCATGCTGGTCGAGGATCACAAGCTGGAGGCGATCATCAAACTGCCCTCGGGCGTGTTCCGCCCCTATGCGGGCGTCTCCACCGCCATTCTGATCTTCACCAAGACCGGGGTCGGCGGCACCTCTGGCGTCTGGTTCTATGACATGACCGCCGACGGCTACAGCCTTGACGACAAACGCAGCCCCCTGTTGGAGGACGGCAAGCTGGGTGCCACCCCGCGCGAAGTGATGGGCGATGCGGATATCGCCAAGAACAACCTGCCCGATATTCTGGCCCGCTTCCCCCGGCGCGAAGAAATCGAGCTTCTTCGCCCCCGCACCGCGCAAAGCTTTGTCGTGCCGGTGGATGAGATCAAGGCGACCGGCAGCTGGGACCTGTCGCTGAACCGCTACAAGCAGGTGGAGCATGCGGTGGTAGATCACGCCACCCCCGCCCAGATCATCGCCGACCTGCGCGGCATCGAAGCCGAGATCGCCGAGGGGCTGGATTGGCTGGAGGAGATGCTGGGATGAGTTTTTCCAAAGTCGGGCCTCTTGGTGACATTGCAGATATTGCCTCCGGAAATAGTGCGCCACAGGATGAAGCGGCGTTCTCGTCGGAGGGTACGCCTTTTATCCGCGCTGGACGCCTTATTCACTTGATCGCTGGCGATCAGTCTCACCTTGAGAGATTTTCTTATGAAAACGCTGCTCAATTTAAAATGACGAAATTCAAGAAAAACTCAGTCCTATTTGCCAAGAGTGGAATGTCGTGCATGAAGGGCCATGTCTTTCGCCTGCCATTTGACGCTCATGTAGTAAGCCATCTTGCGATCATCACCCCGCGCCCATCTTTGCACCCAGAGTACTTGGAGTATGCGTTGCGGCTGTTTTCGCTGGTGCCGCACAGCCGGGCGTGAATGCTTCCAAGTTGGCTGAACTCGCAATCCCCCTCCCCCCCTTGGAGGAGCAGAAGCGTATCGCGGCGATCCTGGATCAGGCGGACGCGCTGCGCCGCCTGCGCACCCGCGCCCTCGACCGCCTCAACACCCTCGGACAGGCGATCTTTCAGGAGATGTTTGGCCAGTTTTACGTTGGCGAAAGCGGTTGGCGGACTGAAAGATTGGGTGATTTGGTTTCGTCCGCAAAGATCGGGCTTGTTCGGGGAGCAAACGAACAAGGTGACGACCTACCGGTTGAATACCTCAGGATGGACGCCATCGAGTTCGATGGCTCTCTAAACCTCGAAGCGCTGAGACGAGTTGAAGCGACGGAGGCAGAGCGCAAGGATAATTCGCTTCAAGTAGGCGATCTGCTTTTCAACACAAAGAACTCGCGGGAACTTGTGGGGAAGACAGCGGTGGTTAGAAGTCCGTTTTCCGGAGTTTTCAACAACAACATCCTAAGGCTCCGATTTTCAAAGAAGCTGACCGCTGGCTTTCTAGACAGCTATCTGCGAACATCCAAGGGAAGATCAGACCTTGACGCAATCAAATCCGGCACAACCAGCGTCTTCGCCGTTTACCAAAAAACCCTTTTTGAATTGCTCATACTGACACCACCGAACAACTTGCCATCGTTATACGATCGACGTCTGAGCGGCCTATTCAAGGAACGGGAAACAAACGTGATTGCCTGCGAAAAGGCCGAAACCCTCTTCGCCGCCCTGCAACACCGCACTTTCCGGGGTGAACTCTAGTCTTGCCCGCCCCCCGTCGCCCGTCTAGCGTGTGGTTATTGCATCCAGAGGCTTCATGACCCAATTCGCCTTCCTCGCCCCGGAATTTCCCGAGCTTCTGGACCCGGCCAAGCGGGCAGAAGCGGCGGCGCTGTCCGATCCCCGCGCCGCCTGCTTCTACGCAAGACTGACCTTGGAAACCGCCCTCAACGCCATGTTCCGCCGCGATCCGGCACTACGGAACCCCTAAGAGGGCACGCTCGCCGCCCTGATCGCCGAGCCGAGCCTCGCCAAGCTGGCCGGCCCCTGACCGGGCAAGACGCTGCCGCCACGATGCGCGAGTTGTTCCACATCTGCTACTGGATCGCTCGCACCTATGCCAAAGCGGCCAAGCCCGACCCGTCGCTCAGCTTCGACGCGGCCAAGCTGGAAAAGACGCTGACCATCAAGGCCAGCACCGTCGCCCAGATCCACAAGCTGCGCGAAGACCACGCCGCCGCCGCAAAGGCGCTGGCCGCCGCCGAAGAGGCCCGCCACGCATCCGACGAAGGCCGCGCCACGCTGGAGGCCGAACTGGCCGCCCTGCGCGCCGAAATCGCCGTCATCCGCAAAGCCAACCAAGCCACACCCGACAGCCACGACTACAACGAAGCCGCCACCCGCGACGCCTTCATCGACCTGCTGCTGGCCGAAGCGGGGTGGCCCCTGACCAATCCGCAAGACCGCGAATACGAAGTGCTGGGCATGCCAAACCAGCAGGGCAAGGGCTTCGTCGATTACGTCCTCTGGGGCGACGATGGTCTGCCGCTGGCCGTGGTCGAAGCCAAGCGCACACGCAAGGACGCATTCGTCGGTCAACAGCAGGCCAAGCTTTACGCCGACTGTCTGGAAACCCAGTTCGGCCGCCGCCCGGTGATCTTCCTGACCAACGGCTACGAACACAAGATCTGGGACGCCGCGATGTATCCCCCGCGCGCTGTGTCAGGCTTTTACAAGAAGGATGAGCTGGAATTGCTGCTGCAGCGGCGCAAGAGCCGGGTAAAGCTGGATGACGTCGATGTTGATGACAAGATCGCCGGTCGCTTCTACCAGACCCGCGCCATCCGCCGCGTCGGCGAAGCCTTCGAAAAGGACCATCAGCGCAAGGCGCTTCTGGTCATGGCGACCGGTTCCGGCAAGACAAGGACGGTGGTCGCCCTGATCGACCAGCTGATGCGCGCCAACTGGTGCAAGCGCGTGCTCTTCCTCGCCGACCGCGTCGCCTTGGTCAGACAGGCCCATGGCGCCTTCAAGACCCACCTGCCCACCGCCCCCAGTGCAAACCTCTTGGAACGGCACGACCCGAAGAAGAACGACCATTCCGGCGCGCGGGTTTGTCTTTCGACCTATCCCACCATGATGGGCCTGATCGACGAGATGAAGGGCGGCAGCAAGACCTATGGCCCCGGCCATTTCGACCTGATCGTGATCGACGAAGCGCACCGCTCGGTCTACCGCAAATACCGCGCGATCTTCGACTACTTCGACAGCCTGCTGATCGGCCTGACCGCCACGCCGCGCGACGAAATTGACCACGACACCTATTCGCTGTTCCAGTTGCAAAGCGGGGTTCCGACCGACGCCTACGATCTGGATGACGCGGTGAAGGATGGCTTCCTCGTGCCGCCTCAGGTGATGTCGGTGCCGCTGAAGTTCCAGCGTGATGGCATCACCTATGACCAGTTGTCCGATGAAGAGAAATCCGAATGGGATGCGCTGGAGTGGAACGAGGACGGCGAGATCCCGGACCGCATCGAGGCCAATGATCTGAACAAATGGCTCTTCAACCAAGACACGGTTGACAAGGTGCTGGAGCATCTGATGACCCACGGCCTCAAGGTCGCGGGTGGTGATCGCTTGGGCAAGACCATCATCTTCGCCAAGAACAGCCGCCATGCCCAGTTCATCGCTCAGCGCTTCGACGCCAACTACCCGCACCACAAGGGCGCGTTCGCCCGGCTGATCGACGACAGCGTCAGCTATGCCCAGTCCCTGATCGACGACTTCTCCGAGGCCGAAAAGGCTCCGCACATCGCCATCTCGGTCGACATGCTCGACACCGGCATCGACGTGCCCGAAGTGCTGAACCTCGTGTTCTTCAAGATCGTCCGGTCCAAGACCAAGTTCTGGCAGATGATCGGTCGCGGCACCCGCCTCAGGCGGGATCTGTTCGGCCCCGATCACGACAAGGAAGTCTTCCAGATCTTCGACTTCTGCCAGAACTTCGAATTCTTCAACCACAACCCCGACCGGGTCGAACCGCCGATGGGTCTATCTCTCGGCGCAAGGCTGTTCAACACCCGGGTCGAATTGATCACCGAGACCGAAGCCAAGGAGCCGCATGCCAACCTGCAAAAAGGCATGAAGGACCGACTACACGACGAGGTCGCAGGCATGTCGGTCGACAACTTCCGCGTTCGCCAGCAGCGCCGGGCGGTTGAGAAGTTCCAGAAGCGCGAGGCGTGGGATACCTTAAGCCTAGATGATCGGCTTGACCTCACCACCTCGGTGGCCGGGCTGCCAAGCGCGGTTGAGGATGACAACCTACCCGCCAAGCAGTTCGATCTTCTTGTTCTGGGGGCCATGTTGCGCCTTCTGCAGGGCGACACATCTTTCGTGCAGTTCGCGACGCGGATCAGGAAGGTGGCTTCTGACCTTGAAGACCTCGCCAACATTCCGCTGGTCAAGCACCAGCTGGCGCTGATCACCGAGTTGCAGACCGATGCCTTCTGGGAGGGCATTACTCCCGAATTACTGGAGACGGTGCGCAAGGCACTGCGCGAATTGGTGCAGCTGATCGAGTCGGTCGAGCGCAAGATCGTCTACACCGACTTCACCGACGAAATCGGCACGGGCACCGAGATACTCCTCGATGCCGTCAGTCCCGGCATCGACAAGGCCCGCTTCACCATGAAGGTCCGTCGCTTTCTCGAAAAGCACAAGGACCACATCGCGATCCTGAAGCTGCGCCGGGCCGAACAGTTGACCGCCACCGACCTAGCAGAGCTGGAAAGGATGTTCGTTGCGGAAGGAGTGTCAGTCGCTGAAGCACAGTCGAAAATCGACGAAGCTGGGGGTCTCGGCCTCTTCCTGCGCTCCCTCACTGGCCTTGATCGCAAGGCCGCCAAGCTGGCCTTCAACTCGATGACCGAAAGAGGCAAGCTGACCAGCACCCAGTCAGAATTTCTGGACATCACCATAAACTACCTGACCGAGCGTGGCCTGATCGACCCCGCGCGGTTCTATGACAGCCCCTTCACCGACCTCAATGATCAGGGGATTTCCGGCGTGTTCCCCGTGGCTGATGTTCAGACGATCATCAAAGTCATCGATGGGATCAGGCTTGCAGCAGTTGCTTGACTTCAGCCGTGCCAAGTCGGTCGTATCTACGGGCCCAAATTGAATCGTGAAACCTGGCTATCGGGCTTGGGGGATTGGCTCGTAGCAAGACAAATCGATGCGAAAATTCGGCTTTCCCAATGAATATTCCGATTTCAGTTCCGTCCGGT
>JBCKXH010000055.1:0-15712 GCA_038921555.1 Paracoccaceae bacterium | reverse complement strand
CCACCAGAAAGCTGGATCAGGATGATGTTTTCGATCAAACATCATCCTGATCTAGTTTCTATATTGCATTCTCGTTCAACAGGTTGCTGAAAAAGTCAGATGCCCCCAAAGGACCCCCCCATGCCCTGGATCGCCACCATCCCCTACACCGCCTCAACCGGCAAACTCCGCCAGCTTTATGACCGCGTCAAAGGCCCCGGCGACAATGTCGACAACATCATGATGATGCATTCCCTGCGCCCCCACACGATGGAGGCGCATATGGCGGTCTACAAACATGTGCTGCACCATTCCGGCAACACAGTGCCAAAATGGTTCCTCGAAACCCTCGGCGTCTGGGTCTCGTGGCTTAACCAGTGCTCCTACTGCGTCGAGCATCATTTCGCTGGGTTGCAGCGCCTGTTGAACGACCCCGCCCGTGGCCTCGCTCTTCGCGCCGCGATGCAGGCGCGCGATATCGCCGCCGCCGCCCTCAGCCGCCGCGAGAAGCGCGCCATGCTCTATGCCGAGGCGCTGACGCTGACGCCCGCCAGCCTGACCGAGGCCGACGCCATAGAACTCCGCGACAGCGGCTGGAGCGATGGCGAGATCCTCGAAATCAACCAGGTCTGCGCCTATTTCGCCTATGCCAACCGCACCGTCCTCGGCCTTGGTTGCTCGACCGATGGCGACATCCTCGGCCTTTCGCCCAACAATTCCGACGATCCCGACAACTGGAACCACAGCTGATCGCCCAAAGGGCTTGAACGCCGGGCAAGGCTGGCGCAAAGGGCGGCGCGGGGTCCGGTTTCATGCTGGTCGGCCGCCTTCACGCAGCGATTGCCGCCGCTCCTGTTGCTTTTGCTCCGCGAAAGCGCATATTCGCCCCGAACCCGTCCCTCTGACACAGGAGTCCGACCCGACCGGCCCCCGCCGCCCCAAGACCGCCGCCCCCCAAATCCCCCCGTGGAGACATGATGATCGGTTCGCTGCTGCTTGCCGTCACCCTCTTGACCCTGTTTGCCCCCGGCACAGCCTTGGCCGAACGCGTGGCCCTGGTGATCGGGATGAGCGCTTATCAGAACGTGCCAGTGCTGAACAACACCATCAACGACGCCGAACGCATCGCCGCCAAACTGCAAGAGGTCGGCTTTTCGGTCACCCTGGCCACCGACAAAACCCAGGCCGAGATCTTGGACATCATGGACACCTGCTCGTTTCAGGCCGAAACCGCCGATCTGGCGCTGGTCTACTACGCCGGCCACGGGGTCGAGGTGCAGGGCATCAACTATCTGGTGCCGGTCGATGCCAAGGTCGCCAAGGCCGAAGACATCACCCGGGTCGGCATTTCGCTGAACATGATCCTGGAAACCGTTGACTCTGCCCGCAAGATGCGGGTGGTCATTCTGGATAGTTGCCGCAACAACCCCTTTGTCGGCGTGGCGGGGTTCAATGCCTCGGGCGATACCAGCCTGTCGGGCAACACCGCTGACCCCAATGCCCCGGCGCAGGGCCTCGCCCCGGTCAATCCCGAACTGGGCACCCTGGTCGCCTATGCCGCCAAGGCGGGACAGGTGGCGCTGGACGGATTGGGCGGCAACAGCCCCTATGCCGCGGCGCTGGTTGACGCCTTTGGCCGCCCCGATGTCGAGATCGGCCTGATGTTCCGTCAGGTCCGCGATGAAGTGCTGAAGAACACCGGCAACCTGCAAGAACCCTGCCAGTATGGCTCGCTGTCGGGCACGCCGTTCTATCTGGCCGGCACCTCGGAAGGCTCGATCGACATCGCCGCCGAAGCCGACCCCAAGCTCGCCTGGGCAAATATCCAACCCGATCAGGAACAGCAGATGCGCGCCATGGCCGATGCGGGCGACAACCGCTTCATGCTGGCTCTGGCCTATATCCGCCTGAACCCCGATCAGGACAGCTACAATCCGCAAGAGGCGGTGCAATACCTGACCCGCGCCGCCGAGGCCGGGGCGGCGGATGCCCAGTATGAACTGGCCAAACTCTATGAGAAAGGCCTCGGCCTTGCCGCCGACCCGGCCCGCGCGCTGGACTATTTCGCCCGCGCCGCCGACCTGCGCCAGCCCGAGGCGATGTTCAACTATGCCAGCCTGATTGAAGAGGGTCAGGTCGCGGGCAAAGGTGCCGATGATGCCGCAGGCTATCTGTATCAGGCGCTGCGGGCGGGCAGCGCAGAGGTGCTGAAACAACTGACCACCCGGCCCGGGATGTTCAAACCCCCGGCCCGCAAGGCACTGCAGAAGATCCTCTAGGAACGCGGCTTCTACCACGGCCCCTTGGACGGTGATTTCGGCAAGAACACCCAAACCGCCATCCGCAAAGCCTTTGGCCTGGCCTCGTGACGCAACTTGCCCTCGCCCTGCCCCCCGCCACCGCCACCGCCACCGCGGCGCTGGATGAGACCGACCTGCCCCTGCCGCACTCCTCCACCCGCTCGCCCGACGCCCTTGCCTTCCGGCAGGTTGCCAAAGCTCTAGGCTCCGCCAAGCTCCTCCTCCGGGCAAACTGCCGCCGGTAAACCCGACAATTTGATTAAAATTTTGCCCTCGTTCATCTCGGCAAAAATACTCCACGGGGGGTTTGGGGGGTGTGAAACCCCCCGCCGCCGCCAGCCTCACTATGCCACCTCGCAAACTGCACTGATCCCCCGACCTCGCCACCTACGGCCTGCCCGTCAACGACTTCCCGGCAGGTGACCGCCTGACCGAAGACGGCCCCATCGTGCCGGGCGTCCCCGAGGTTCATGAGGATTTGCAGCGCATATCCAACCTGTAGGGCGGGGTTCACCCCGCCGCCCCTTCAAAGATGCGCGATCGAGGCATAGCTTTGCCGGGCGCATTCATCGCGCCCCTCAAAAGAACGCCTGCAGCCCGGTGATCGCCCGGCCCAAAATCAGCGCATGAACGTCATGCGTCCCCTCATAGGTGTTGACCGTCTCCAGGTTCACCATATGGCGCATGATCTGGTAATCCTCCTGAATGCCGTTGCCGCCATGCATATCCCGCGCCAGCCGTGCCGCCTCCAAAGCCTTGCCGCAATTGTTGCGCTTGATCAGCGAGATCATCTCGGGCGCCGCATTGGCCTCATCCAGCAACCGCCCGACCCGCAGCGCCGCCTGCAAGCCCAGCGCAATCTCGGTCATCATATTGGCCAGCTTCAACTGATAGAGCTGGGTCGCAGCCAGTGGCTTGCCGAACTGCTTGCGCTCCAGCCCATAAGACCGCGCCGCCGCCATGCAGAACTCCGCCGCCCCCAGCACCCCCCATGAGATGCCATAGCGCGCCCGGTTCAAACAGCCAAACGGCCCCTTCAGACCTTCCACGAAAGGCAGCACAGCCGCCTCGCCGACCTCGACATCCTGCAACACGATCTCGCCGGTGATCGAGGCGCGCAACGACAGCTTGCCGCCAATCTTTGGCGCCGACAGCCCCTTCACACCCTTGTCCAGCACGAATCCCTTGATCTTGCCGCCATGCGCCTCGGACTTGGCCCAGACCACGAAGACATCCGCAATCGGCGCGTTCGAAATCCAGGTTTTCGAACCGTTCAGCACATAGCCCGACGCGGTTTTGCGGGCGATGGTTGTCATCGCGCCGGGGTCCGACCCGGCATCCGGCTCGGTCAGGCCAAAACAGCCGATCCACTCGCCCGAGGCCAGCTTGGGCAGATAGGTCCGCCGCTGCGCCTCGGTTCCGTAGGCATAGATCGGATACATCACCAGCGACGATTGCACCGACATCATGCTGCGATAGCCCGAATCGACCCGCTCGACCTCACGTGCGATCAGGCCATAGGCGACATAAGACGCCCCCAGCCCGCCGTATTCTTGCGGAATCGTGGTGCCCAACAGCCCCATCGCGCCCATCTCGCGGAAGATATCCGGGTCGCTCACCTCGTCGCGGAACGCCTTGATCACCCGCGGCTGCAACTTGCTCTGGGCATAATTGCGCGCCGCATCCCGCAGCATCCGCTCCACTTCCGAAAGCTGATCCTCCATGCGGAACGGATCCTGCCAGTCGAACCGCCCCAGATCCGGCGCATCCTTCGGCTTCAACTTCGGCTTTTCCATCAACTATCCCTCTTGATCCGGCCCGCTTATTGCACAAACCTCCCCGAATGCCCATCGAAACCAAATCGCGCAACCATGCGGTAAACCCATCGGCTCCCTCGCCGTTACCTGCCCACCCTGCCCTCGCTTTTCGCGCACAAAGCCCTCGACCGCCTTGGCGCCCCCTCTGCTGCGGCGGTCAAACTGCACCAAGCCCAATGCGCCATCTCGCGACAGCTTCAGGTCATGGCTATACTGGCCGGGCCGACCAGCTTGGCGTCACCCTGCACCGGCGCGACCTTGCCCGCCCCCTTCGCTGCTGCCTCCCCCTCACCACGGCGCAAGACACCCTCACCCTGGCCATGTCGCAACTGCAAAATTTCCCCGCGACCGGGGCCAGCGCCCCCCGCCATGTTGTTCGACCACTTTGTCACCATGCGACAGGCGGCCATCCTGCCGCGGTTCCTCATCGAACAAGGCCTCGCCCAACAAACACCCGCCCAACGCCGCCCGACCGCGATCTTCGGCCCAGCCATCCGCGTCAGCGGTGCCGATTGCCTCGTCTGGCCGAAAGCCCCCCGCGACGCCCCCCGCCACACCCCCCGCTGACCTCCTTCCTCAAATGCCTTACCCCCGAAAAATTCATCTTTTCATAGATATCCCGAGCGGTGAGCGCTTGCGCGAGGGGGGCTGGCCCCCCTATTGTTGACGCCACGAAACCGGCAGAAAGCGCATAACCATGACCCAAATCGGCGACGTCTCGTTCTGGTATGCCGACATCGGCCTGCCGCAACGCCGCGCTTCCCTTGACGGCGATACCACCTGCGATGTGGCGATCATCGGCGCGGGCTATACCGGCCTGTGGACCGCCTATTACCTCAAAAAGGCCCGGCCCGCGCTGAATGTGCTGGTGATCGAGAAAGACTTCGCCGGCTTCGGCGCCTCGGGCCGCAATGGCGGCTGGCTGACCGGCAACTTCGCGTGGAATCACGAGCGTTATGCCGCGCAGACCTCACGCCACGCCGTCCTCGACATGGTCGCAGCCCTGCAAAGCACCGTGGATGAGGTGATCCGCGTCGCTGCCGCCGAAGGCATCGACGCCGACATCATCCGCACGGATGAGCTTTTCGTGGCCACCCATCCCGCCCATATCGACCGAATGCGCGCCACCCTTGCCAAAAATCAGCACTGGGGCGAGGGTCACCGCAGCCGTGAGGCCAGCGCCGTCGAAAGCCTGGCCCGCCTGAACATCCCCGGCACGCTGGGTGGATTGGTCATGTCCGGCATGGCCCGCCTCCAGCCTGCCAAACTGGTGCGCGGACTGGCCACCGCTTGCGAACGTCTTGACGTCCGCATTGTTGAGGGCACCGAAGTCACCGAATATGAAAAAGGCCTGGTCACCACCACCAAGGGCCGCGTCAAGACCCCGATCATCCTGCGCGCCACCGAAGGCTTCACCGCTGGCATCAAGGGCCACAAACGCGACTGGCTGCCGCTGAACTCGGCCCAGATCGCCACCCCTCCCCTGCCGCCCGAGGTCTGGGACAAGATCGGCTGGCAGGGCCATGAGCTGTTTCACGACTTTTACCACAGCTACTGCTACTGCCAGCGCACCCGTGAGGGCCGCATCACCGTGGGGGCGCGCGGCGTGCCCTATCTTTATGGCTCGGCCATGGACCGCAACGGCGCGCCCGACGGCGAAACCATCCGCCGCCTGACCGGCATCCTGCACCGCCATTTCCCGGCCGCGATCCCCTTCGGAGTCGATCATGCCTGGTGCGGGGTGCTCGGCGTGCCGCGCGACTGGTGCGCCACGGTGGGGCTGGACCCTTCCAGCGGCCTCGGCTGGGCGGGCGGCTATGTCGGTGTCGGGGTATCGAGCGCCAACCTTGCCGGGCAGACCCTGGCCGACCTCGCCCTTGGCCACGACACCGACCTGACCCGCCTGCCCTGGGTCAACCGAAGGGTGCGCAAATGGGAGCCGGAGCCGCTGCGCTGGCTGGCGGTTCACACGATGTATGGCCTCTATGGCGCAGCCGATTTCCGCGAGACCGTCCACAACACCAAGCCCTCCCGCCTGGCGGCGCTTGGCAACTGGCTGACCGGGCGCTGAGATCGCTTGCGCCACGTCCCGAACCGCCGTTCATCAAGCCCGAAGGGGGGCTTTCTTCACGGATCAAGGCACGAAGAAAGCCCCCTTCGGGCTTGATGAGTGCCGGTTCGGCGACAGCCCCGGGACAAAAAACCTCAGGCCCGCGAAAGCCGCGCCGCGACCTCATCCGAGCGCTGGATATCGGCCAGCGTCAGGCTTTCGATCAGCACCAGATAGGCCCAGAACACCTCGGCAAAGACCTTGCGGATGCGGCAGGCGCTTTCGTCGCGGCAATCATCGCAGCTCTGATAGGCCCGGCGCGACAGGCAGGCCAAGGGCGCAATCGGCCCGTCGATCATCCGCAACAGTTCGGACACCGACACCTGATCGGGCGATTTGATCAACCGGTAGCCGCCAGCCCGGCCCCGCGTCGAGCCGACGATTCCGGCATTGCGGATCTCCAGCAGGATATGCTCCAGAAACCGCTTGGGCGCGCCCGAGCGCTTGGCGATCTCTTCGATCGTCAAGGCTTGCGGCTGCGGCTGACGCGCCTCGTCGGCCAGGGTAAGCAGGGCCTTGAGGGCATATTTCATCTTCTGGGTAATCATGGACCAGACCTAGACCGCGCGCCGGACGAATTCAACGCATCGCTTGCCGATTTGCCCGCCCGAGCGGTCAGATTTTCCGAAATCCTCAGGCTCTTGCCAGATTTCCGACCCGCAACGCCGCGAAGGAGCCGTCTGACCCGCCCGACCCGTTGCCGCAATTTCGACCCAAATTGACCACGATCTTCCTGCTTTACGGCGAAACTTTCGCCCGAACCCGGCGCTAGGCCAGACGTCGGGTAATGATGTCTGCCGGTGCTGCCAAGTGCCCGCGTGCAGGAAACCAGGATGCCGATTAACGGAACCAGCGGTAACGATACCATTCCCGGCACGACCAGCGACGATTTCATCATCGCATTTGCCGGCAATGACAGCATCACCGCTGATCTGGGCGATGATGCCATCGACGGCGGGTCGGGCGGCGACACCATCAACGGCGGTGGCGGCACCGATACGCTGACCTATGCCTCGGCCCTCGCGGCCATCACGACCAGCCTGCTGGCCGGGTCGGGCACGCTGGGCGATGCCAACGGCGACCTGATCAGCAACATCGAAAACGTCATCGGCACCGATTTCAACGACAACATCACCGGCAATACCGCTGACAACGCGCTTTTTGGCGGCTCGGGCAGTGACTCGCTGTTCGGCGGCGACGGCAACGACACATTGTAGGGCGGCGCGGGCAATGACAGCCTGAGCGGTGGCGCGGGCTTTGACTGGATCGACTATTCCGCCTCGGCCTTGGCGGTCACCATCAACCTCTTGACCCAATCGGCGAGTGGCGGCGATGCCACGACCGACGTCATCACCGCCGCCTCGATCGAAGGCATCACCGGCTCGGCCATGAACGACAACCTGACCGGCGACACGCTGGCCAACTGGCTGGATGGCGGGGCGGGCAATGATTCGCTGTTTGGCGGCGCGGGCAATGACACGCTGACCGGCGGCCTCGGCAATGATTCGCTGGACGGCGGCGCCGGCAGCGACACATTGGGCTATTCCGCGGCAACGGCCGCCGTGAACGCCTCCTTGACCACCGGTACCGCGACCGGCGGCGCAGGCAGCGATACGATCACCGCCGCCACCATCGAGAACCTGACCGGCTCGGCCTTCAACGACACGCTGACCGGCGACGGCTTGGCCAATGTGCTGACCGGCAACGCGCTGGAGGACAGCCTGTCGGGCATGGCCGGCAACGACACGCTGTTCGGCGGCAGCGAGAATGACACTCTGATCGGCGGCGCCGGGGCTGACAGTCTGGACGGCGGTGCGGGCTTTGACACCGTCGACTATTCCGCCTCGGTGGCCGGGGTGAATGTGTCGCTGGCCGCAGGCAGCGGCCTCTTGGGCGATGCCGCGTCCGATGTGATCAGCCTTGGCACGGTCGAGGCGGTGATCGGCTCGGCCTTCAACGACACGCTGACTGGCGACGCCAATGCCAACGGTCTCTATGGCGGCGCGGGCAACGACTCGCTGGTGGGCGGTCTCGGAGCCGACACCATCGACGGCGGCGCAGGCTTTGACACGCTGGATTACACCTCCTCAACCGCTGGCGTCACCATCGCGGTCGGCGGGGCGGCGGGCATCGGCGGCAATGCCGCAAGCGATATCGTCACCAATCTCGAAAACATCATCGGCTCGGGCTTTGCCGACAGCATCACTACAGGCGCTTTCACCAGCACGCTTTATGGTGCCGCGGGCCACGACCTGCCGACCGGCAGCGCCCTGAACGACACGCTGTATGGCGGGGCCGACAATGACACGCTGGCCGGCGGCCTTGGCAATGACACCCTTGACGGCGGCGCAGGCACCGACACGGTGGACTATTCGGCTGCCACAGCAGCCGTCAGCGCCGCGCTGAGCGCGAACACTTCGTCGGGCGGCGACGGCACCGATACCTTTGTGTCCGGCACGGTCGAAAATCTGACCGGCTCCGCCTTCAACGACACGCTGACCGGCGACGGTCTGGCCAACCTGCTGGCCGGCAACGCCGGGGCCGATAGGCTGGACGGCGGCACCGGCAATGACACGATCCTTGGCGACGCAGGGAATGACACCATCACCGGCGGCGCAGGGGCTGACAGCCTTGACGGCGGCGCGGGCCTTGACACCGCCAATTATGCGGCCTCGGCCAGCGGCGTCACGGTTGACCTGACGGCGGGCAGCGCTCTGGGTGGCGACACCGCAGGCGATACGCTGGCGGGCATTGAAGGCGTCATCGGGTCGGCCAGTGCCGACAGCCTGACCGGCGACAGTGCCGCCAACTTCCTCTATGGTGGCGCGGGCACCGACAGCCTCTATGGCGGCGACGGCAACGACTTCCTGTCAGGCGGCACCGGCAACGATTTGCAGGATGGCGGCACCGGCACCGACATCTTCGACATGAGCGCCAATACCTCCGCCCTGTTGATCGCCCTGTCGGCCGGCGTGGTGTCCGGTTCCGAAGGCACCGACACCCTGATCTCGATCGAGGGCGTCAAGGGCAGCGCCTTCAACGACACGCTGATCGGCAACAGCCTCGACAACATCTTTCACGGCGGCGCGGGTGCCGACAGCATCACTGGTGGCCTTGGCATCGACACGCTCGATTACTCCTCCTCCATCCTTGGCGTCGTGGTTGACATCGCCCTGAACACCGCCAGCGGCGGCGATGCCCAGGGCGACAGCTTTACCAGCATCGAGAACCTCATCGGCGGCCTTGAGGCCGACAGAATGACCGGCAACCTGCTGGACAACTATTTTGCCGGCGGTGCCGCGGCTGACAGCATCACCGGCGATGACGGCAATGACACCATGTCCTATGCCGGATCAGGCGTCGGCGTCAGCGTCAGCCTTGCCTCGGGTGTCGGCAGCGGCGGCGATGCCGCTGGTGACCTGCTGGTCGGCATCCAGAACCTGATCGGCTCGGAATACAACGACACGTTGACCGGCGACGGTCTGGACAACATCCTGTCGGGAGGTGCGGGCCACGACGTGCTGGCTGGCAGCACCGGCATCGACACGATGTATGGCGGGTCGGGCAACGACCTCTATATCGTCGACAGCACACTGGTCACCACCGGGACCACGACGATCAGCGTCGACGACCTCGTGGTTGAGGCGGCCAACGGCGGCACCGACACGGTCCAGTCCAAGAAAAGCTGGGCCCTAGCCGACAATTTCGAGAATCTGAGCTTCAGCGGCCAGTTCGGCGCCACCGGCACCGGCAACGCGCTGGGCAACCTGATGACCGGCAACACGGGCTCGTTGAGCGTCATCGGTCAGCGCGGCTATAACCTCTTGGACGGCATGGCAGGCGACGACACGCTGATCGGCCTTGGCGGCAATGACACGCTGGACGGCGGCACCGGTAACGACAGCATGATCGGCGGCGCTGCCAACGACAGCTATGTCGTCGGTAGCGCGGGCGACGCCGTGGTCGAGATTTCCGGCGGCGGTCTGGACACCGTCATCACCGATATGACCTATACGTTGAGCACTTTTCTTGAAGACCTGATCCTGACCGGCAGCGCCGCCGCGAGCGGCACCGGCAACGGCTTTGCCAACCGGATGACCGGCAATGACGGCGACAACCTGTTGTCGGCTCTGGAGGGCAACGACACGCTGTCCGGCGGCTTGGGCCGCGACACGCTGGACGGCGGCGCGGGCAATGACAGCATGACCGACGGCACCGGCGATGATCTCTACCACGTCGATGCGACCTCCGACAGAATCATCGAATTATCGACCGGCGGCAGCGATAGCGTGCAAAGCAACCTGACCTTCACCCTTGGCCTCTATGTCGAGAATCTGACCCTGCTGGGCAGTTCCGCCATCAACGGCACCGGCAATGCCTCGGCCAATACGCTGGTCGGCAACGCCGCGGGTAACGCGCTGGCCGGGGCTTCGGGCGACGATACGCTGCTCGCAGGCCTCGGTGCCGACACGCTGAACGGCGGCACCAATGACGACCTGCTGACCGGCGGCGACGGCAATGACAGCTATCTGGTCGATAGCACAGCGGATGTCGTGGTCGAACTGCTGGCCGAAGGCACCGACACCGTCACCGCTTCGGTCAACTGGCTGCTGACCGAACATGTCGAGAACCTCGTTCTGACCGGCAGCACCGGCAGCACCGGCATCAGCGGCACCGGCTCGGATCAGGTCAATGTCATCACCGGCAACACCGGGTCCAACCTGTTGACCGGCAACGCCGGGGCCGACACGATCTATGGCGGCAGCGGCAATGACACGCTGTCGGGCGGCATCGGCATCGACAGCCTGGTCGGCGGCACCGGCAACGACAGCTTCATCATCGACGATCTGGCCGATACATTGGTCGAGGTCGCCAGCGGCGGCACCGACACGGTCCAAAGCTCCATCGCTTTCACCCTTGCCGCCGAGTTCGAGAACCTGATCTTCAGCGGCTCGGGCGATCTGGACGGCATCGGCACCGCTTTGCCCAACCTGATGACCGGCAATTCCGGCAACAACAGCCTGGAAGGCGGCACCGGGATCGACACGATCATCGGCAATGCCGGCAATGACACGCTGGACGGCGGCACCGGCAATGACAGCATGACCGGCGGCACCGGCGATGATCTGTTCTATGTCGACGATATCGGCGACAAGACCGTCGAGACCATCACCGGCGGCATCGACACCCTGCGCGCCACCGTCAGCCTGACGCTGGCCAATAATATCGAGAACCTGATCTTCACCGGCACCGCCAACCTTGACGCCATCGGCAACTCACTGGCCAATCTGATGGACGGCAACTCGGGCGACAACGCGCTGATGGGCGGCATCGGTGACGACAGGCTGACCGGCCTTGGCGGCAATGACACGCTGGACGGCGGCACCGGCAGCGACAGAATGACCGGCGGCGACGGCGACGACACCTACGGCATCGACAACCTCTTGGACACCGCGCAGGAAGTCGCAGGCTAGGGCCGCGATCAGGTCAACGCCTCGGTCGCCTATACGCTGGGCGAGACCATCGAAAACTTGACCCTGACCGGCAGTTCCGGCATCGCGGGCAGCGGCAACTCCCAGGCCAATGTCATCACCGGCAACACCGGCGCCAACCTTTTGTCCGGGCTTGACGGCGCTGACAGCATCGACGGCGCGGCTGGCCACGACACGCTGAACGGCGGGGCGGGCAATGACAGCCTGACCGGCGGCGCGGGCAATGACCTGTTCATCATCGACAGCGCCGCCGATGTGGTGATCGAGGCGGTGGGCGGCGGCACCGACATGGTCTAGGCCGGGCTCAGCCACACCCTGCTTGCCGACTTCGAAAAGCTGACCCTGACCGGGACCGGCAACCTGACCGGCACCGGCAACGCCCTTGCCAACACGCTGATCGGCAATGCCGGGGCCAACCTGTTGTCCGGTCTTGACGCCAACGACACGCTGTCCGGCGGCGATGGGGCCGATACTCTGGACGGCGGCACCGGCAATGACAGCATGACCGGCGGCAATGGCGATGACACCTATATCATCGACAGCCTGACCGACAAACTGCTCGAAACCTCGACCGGCGGCACCGATAATGTGCTGACCGCGCTCAGCCTTACCCTTGCCAACTTCATCGAGAATCTGACCCTGACCGGCAGCGCCAATGTCAACGCTGCGGGCAACACCGCGAACAATGTGCTGACCGGCAATGCGGGCAACAACCTCTTGTCTGGCGGCAGCAACGGCAATGACACAATCCGGGGTCTGGCTGGCCACGACACGCTGGACGGCGGCAATGGCAATGACGACCTGCAAGGCGGCAACGGCGACGATTTCTACATCGTCGATGCGCTCTTGGATCTGGTGACCGAGGCCGCCAACCAGGGCAACGACTCGGTGCAAAGCTCGGTCACCTATACCCTGGGTGACGATGTCGAAAACCTCACCCTGTCCGGCAGCCTTGCCGCGACCGGCACCGGCAACGCGCTGGGCAACCTGATCACCGGCAACTCCGCCTCTAACACGCTGATCGGTCTGGTCGGCAATGACACGCTGGACGGCGGCAGCGGCAATGATGTGCAGACCGGCGGCAGCGGTGCCGATCACTTCGTCTTTACCAGCGCCGTCTCGGGCCTTGACACCATCACCGACTTCAACGCGCTGGATGGCGGGCTGGCCGAGGGCGACCTCTTGCAATTCACCGGCCTCTTGCAGGGCAGCTTCGCCTATCTGGCTGCGAGCACCTTCACCGCCAGCGGCAATACCCAGGCCCGTGTCGTGGGAAGTCAGGTGCAGTTCGACTTCGACGGCAATGGTGCCGCGGATTTGTCGATCACCTTGACCGGCCTTGTCAATGCCGCCCAACTGACCGCACTGGACTTCCTGTTCACCTGATCGCCGTTCCCGATCAGCTTGACCCCATCGGGGCGCAGGAAACTGCGCCGCTTTTTGCGCGGGCACCGGCTAGGGATATTTCTTGACGGATGCGCTTGCGGGATGCTTAACTGAGCAATCGGCCATTCCGCACCGTCATTCAGGAGCACACAATGTTTATACGCGGCCACAGATTCTCCGAATCTCTGTTCGGCACCAATGACGCCGACAGCATCGAAGCCCTCGGTGGCAACGACGTGGTCTTTGACGGCAACGGCAATGACACCGTTCGTGGCGGGCAAGGCGGTGATTTCCTGTCGGCCACCGGGCTGGGCGATGACGATATTTTCAATGGCGGACATGGCTTCGACTGGGTCAGTTATGCCAATGTGTCGGGTCCGGTAACGATCAACCTTGCAACCCAGACCGTGACGGGTGCGAGCACTGGCACCGACCAATTGATCAGCATCGAATACGCCCAGGGCTCGCAAGGCAATGACCAGATCACCGGCAACCGTCTGGACAACGTTCTGGACGGAAGGGCCGGCAGTGACGTGATTTGTGGCGGATTTGGCGCAGATCAATTGATTGGCCAGATGGGCGACGACTCGCTTTTCGGCGGCAGGGGCAGCGATATGGCCAGCTATGACTTTGACCATGACGGCAACGGCGGCGTGCAGGGCATTGTCGCCGATCTCAACCTGAACACCGTGCAGGACACCTCCGGCGGCACCGACACCCTGCGCGGCATCAGGGATATCAGCGGCTCGATCTTCGACGACATCCTGCTGGGACGCGACAGCGCCAACGGCGCCAGCCGGAACAGCCTCAGCGGCAATGGCGGCAACGACACGCTGGACGGTCGCGGCGGCATCGACGCTCTGTCCGGCGGCGAAGGTGCCGATACCTTCGTGTTCTCGAATCGGCAAGTCTTTGATTACATCTTCGATTTCGAACAAGGCGTCGATCAGATCCAGCTGTCATCCCAGACCTTCAGGGCACTTGGCGCGTCGTTCACGAGGGATGAGTTCCATCGCGGGTCGATCACAGATGGCCACAACGCCATCTACTATGACCGCAGCACGGGCGAACTATCCTATGAATTCCAACTCGCAGGCGGTGGTGTCAGTTCGGGGATCATCGCCAAACTGAACCCCGGCGACCTCCTGACCTTCAGCGATTTCACCTTCGTCTGACCCGATCGGGGCGCAGGATCACCCACAGGATCACCCAATGTACATTCCCGGCACCAGTTTCTCCGAAACTCTGAGCGGCACCAATGACGCCGACACCATCGAGGCCTTCGGCGGCGATGACGTGATCTTTGACGGCAACGGCAATGACACCGTTCTTGGTGGGCGAGGCGATGATTACCTGGCGGCCACCGGGCTTGGCGACGACGACATTTTCAACGGCGGTAGTGGCATCGACATGGTCGAGTATGGCAACCTGCTGGGTCCGGTCACGATCAATCTAGCAACCCAGACGGTGACGGGTGCGACAACTGGCAATGACCTGTTGGTCAGCATCGAATACGCCAGTGGCTCGCAGGGCAATGACCAGATCACCGGCAACCGGCTGGACAATATTCTGGTCGGCCGGGCTGGCAATGACGCGATTTATGGCGGATTTGGCCGCGACCAACTGGTCGGCCATATGGGCGATGACTCGCTTTTCGGCGGCGCGGGCCGCGACCTTGCCCGCTATGACTATGACCATGACCGAAACGGCGGCATTCAAGGCATCGTCGCCGACCTCAAGCTGAACATTGTGCAGGACACCACCGGTGGCACCGACACCCTGCGCAGCATCGAGGATATCGACGGCTCGATCTTCGACGACATCCTGCTGGGCCGTGGCGGCACCAACGACGCCAGCCAGAACGACCTGCGCGGCAATGCCGGCAATGACACGCTGGACGGTCGCGGCGGCATCGACATTCTGTCCGGCGGCGCTGGGGCCGATACCTTCGTGTTCTCGACCCTGCAAGGCTTTGATTACCTCCGCGATTTCGAACATGGCGTCGATCAGATCCAGCTTTCGGCGCGAACCTTCAAGGCATTTGGCGCGTCGTTCACGCGGGATGAGTTCAATCCAGGGGCGACCTCAGATGCCAGCAGCGCCATCTACTATGACCGCAGCACGGGCATTCTGGCCTATGAATTCAACTTCGCAGACCCTGATGGCACTGGGGGGATCATCGCCCGACTGAACCCCGGCACCATTCTGACCTTCAGCGATTTCACCTTCGTCTGACCCCATCGGGCCGGCGCACCCTCGCCCCGGCATCCTGCCCTCAACCGTAGGGTGTGCATTCATGCGCTCCTCTTTGCGAACGATACGCCACGTCCTTTCCGAAAAGTTAACGGAAACCTCCATCCACTTGTGAACGCACGATAAAACACCATGTCGCGCAAAACGACATCAGCCCTGCAACAGCGCCTCGATCTCGACCCGTGACGGCATCGACGGCGCGGTGCCCGCCCGCGTGACCGATATTCCCGCCGTGGCCGAGCCGAACCTGACCGCTTCCACCGGGTCCATACCCTCGCTCAACGCCGCCGCAAAACCGCCGTTGAAGGCATCGCCCGCCCCGGTCGTTTCAACCACCGGCCCGGCGTAAAAAGCCGGCACATGCACGGTCCTTGT
>JBCKXH010000054.1:0-15925 GCA_038921555.1 Paracoccaceae bacterium | reverse complement strand
CCCCCAAAGCCCCGCCAGCGACCCGACCAGCCCCAGCATCCCCGAGGTCAGCCCCCTCACCTGGTCCGGCAGACGCAGCAGGGTCAGAATGGCCACAGTCACCATGCTCACCACGATGCCGAAAAAGACGTAAGTAATTGGCGCCAAAGGATCAAAGCGGTCCAGATGCAGCACCACCGCCGCCACCGCCAAGGGGCCAAGGTAGACCACCAGCAGCACCGCGATCATCCGCAAATGGCCAACCGACCCGATCCACGCCGCCCTTAGCGCCGTCACCGCAAAGGCCACCGCCGCCACCGCCAGGAACTGCGCCGCGACCGGCGGCATGGCCCAGGCAAAGGCAAAGGGCAGGTTCTGCCACCACCCAGAAGCCCCGCTCAGCCCGCCAACCCCCGCCATCAGCGCCAGCACCCGCGCCTGCCGCGCCGCCCCGGCCAAAGGCCTCCGGCGCTGCAGCACGCCCTCGCACAACGCCATGCCCAGGACCAGCACGGTCAGCCAGAACACCTGAATCCAAATTTCCGGCAAGCCACCCTCCCACTTTGGGCCACACTATAGCTCTTTACTGCCCGAGTCACGGCTTTTGCCACGCAGCGCCGCAAAGTCGGCCAGCCGGAACGCGCCAATCGCCGCACCCGTGCCAAAATAGCTGATAATTCCGACGCTTATCAGGATGATCAGCGCCAGAATCCGCCACAACTGCGCCTCCAGCATCGCAGCCATTGCCCAGTTCGCCCCCCACAGCACCGCACCCATGACAACCGAGGCCAGCACGATCCGCGGAAACCGCTGGCGGAACCGCGCGTCCAGTAGCACCTCTGCCCCCATCCGGCGCGAGCCCCACCACAGTTGCGCCACCATGACCCAGCCCGCCAGCGTGGTGGCCCAGGCCGCCGCCGCAAAGCCCAGAACCGGCATCAGTCCAACGGCAATCGCGGCGTTCAGGATCATCGAAACCACGGCATAGCGAAACGGGCTGCGGCTGTCCTCGCGGGCGTAAAACAGCGGCTGCAAGACCTTGTGCAGCACAAAGGCAGGCAGGCCAAGGCCATAGATTGCAAGGACAATTGCGGTGTTATGGCTGTCCGCTGCGGTAAATGCGCCGCGCTGATACAGTACGGTGCACAAGGGGCCCGCGATCACCACCAGCGCCACGGCAGCAGGCAAAGTCAGCGCCAGCGCAAACTCTGCCCCACGGTTCAAACTGGCCCGCCCGCCCTCGGCATCCCCGGCACGCAATCGCCGCGACAGATCGGGCAGCAGGACGGTGCCGATGGCCACGCCCACCACGCCCAGCGGCAGTTGGTAAAGCCGGTCGGCATAGCTTAGCCACGCCACCGCCCCTTCGGTAAAGCTGGCGACCTGCCGCCCGACCAAGAGATTGATCTGCACCACCCCGCCCGCCAGCACGGCGGGTCCGGCAACCAGCGCCAACCGCTTCAGATCGGGCGTCCAGGTAGGCCAGCCTGGCCGCATGGCATAGCCGATCCGGCGCGCCGCAACCCAGGTGAACGCCAGTTGCGCCACCCCCGTCACCGGCACCGTCCAGGCCAGCGTCAGGCCCATGTCCCACCCCAGCCATGCCGAAAACCACATCGCGGCAATGAACATCAGGTTCATCAGAACCGGCACGAATGACGCCTCGGTAAAGCGGCCATGCGTGGTCAGAATCCCCGACAGCAGGGCGACTAACGATATGAAAAGTATATAGGAAAATGAGATGCGCCCGAATTCGACCGCCAGATCGAACCGCGCATCCCCGGCGAACCCCGCGGCCATGGCCCAGACCAGCCAAGGCATCGCAATGGTGCCGATCACCGTGAACACCAGCAACACCGTGATCAGCCCGCTCATCGCGTCGCGGGCAAAGCCTTGCGGGTCCTCGCCTGCGTGCAGCTTTTTGGCGAACATCGGCACGAAGGCCATGTTGAAGGCGCCCTCGGCGAAAAAGCGGCGGAACATGTTGGGCAGCGAAAACGCGATCAGAAAGGCCTCGGCCACCGGCCCGCTGCCCAGATAGGCCGCCATCATCACATCGCGGGCAAAGCCCGCGCCGCGTGACAAAAGCGTCCAGCCGCCCACGGTCAGGATGTTGCGGATCAAGTGAAACCTTTGCACGGTGAACGCTGTCCTAAGTCTTGCCGAATTGCATCAAGATGATCCCGGCGACCGCCAGCCCCAAGCCGCTATATTGCATCGTGGACACCTCACGCCAACCGCCAAACAGGATCAGGCCCAAGATGATCGTGAAAATCGTCGGGGCAGAATCGATCACCGCCGAACCGACGGCCAAGCCGATCCGCGCCGAGACCATGCCGAAGGTCATGAAGATGATCGGCGAGATGACCCCCAACACCGCCAGCAGCAGCCGGGCCTGACCCTCGCGCCCCGCCCAGATGGTTGAAACCGCGTTGGCGGTCAGGGCCAGGGCGATGTTGCCGGTGATCTATGCCCCAGATGGTGAAGCGTGACATGGTTTCTCCGGTGGGTGCGCAGTCATGGCGCATCGGTTGCAAGACTGAAGGTGCGCCGAAGGGCACCCTGCCAGCCAAGCCAGCGTTACGTCCTCATCCGCCGTGCGAAGGCGCGCGCATTGAGCCTCCAGCGATGATCACTCGGAGTGCAAGGCATAAAGATGGACCCCTCCAAGCACACGACCGCGATGTGGCGGCCCCGATTCTCAATCCCCAACACGTTCAGCCCCGCCTCGGTGCAAAGGGCAATGCAGTCACGACGATGCTTGTTGCTCATTCTGAATCCTCCGTTGAATTGGTGACGGCAAGGTCGGGCGTGAAGCTCTTCATGGCCTCGTGCAGCGCTTGCAAATCTGCGCGATCTTCCGAAGTCAGGTGGCTGGCCAGCCATTCTGCGCGTTCGCTCGCCTTGTCGTGTCCAAGCAAATTGTCGGGGATATCGCGAAGCCGCACGCGCCCAAGCCGCAATGCTTCATCGGCGAAATGGCTGGCCCCAGTGATGCGCGAAAGGTCGTCCCGCAGGATCGAGTATTCGAGGTTAGATGAAGTGCCACCCTCGATTTCGATCAGGTCCGTATTGGTATCACGCGCCAAACGATCAAGGAAGCCCACGAAAAGGTCGTCTTCCACCCACCAATCTTCTGCCTCGTCCTCACCGTTGATCGTCGCCCCTGCAAGATCTGCCGCGTCGATTGACGCCTCTTCCTTGTCGAGCAGGCGCTCCATCTTGTAGTCCGCGATGGCGATGCCACTGCCAAGGTGGTTCAGGCTAAAACCCGCGGCAGAACTGAGTGCATTCTGAAAGTCCGCCAAACGCTTGCGGCGATCCGACAGACTCATTTCGGCGAGGATCGTGTAAAGCAAAGGGGCGGCCTTAATCAGTGCCTGCGTGGTGATGCCGTAGCGCGAAGAAACGAGGTCAAAATGGATGTTGGTCAAGCCATCCAGATCGACAATCGTGCGGGTGGATAAATAGGCGCGCAAACGTGCATTGAGTTCACGACGCTTCTTGTCGGCGGGGCTGGCAGCGAGTTCTTCCGGCTTGACCCCAATCGCCTTGGCGATCCGCTCCGTCGTCTTCTTGTTGGAGTTACGTTCTTCGCCAGCCAAGATGCGACTGATCGTCTTGGAGCTGATACGAAAGGCGTCCGACAGCGCCTTCTGTGACATGCCCTTTTCTGCGAGGATCAGTTTCAAAGATTCAACATTGATTGCCATGGTGCTCTCCTGCGATGTCCGAAGCACAATGCGCCCTCGCAGAGGTCAAATCAACAGTCAAGATATGTCATGTCTATTGTGGGCTGGACATTGTCGAAGGTATCGATGGGGGGATTTGGACACAAAATGTCCATGGCTTCGCTTTGGGGGGAACAGTGATGCTTGGAAAAATCCGCCCAAGCATCGGCCGAACAGGGGGGCTGGTCACTTTCGTCTTGTTGGAAATGCCAAACAAAATGGAGATCAGCCGCTCTACCCCTGTGCCCGTTGGGCGCCTTCGACAATCGCCTGCCGCAGCTTTTTCTCAAGGCTTTCCTGACGATGCCCGGCGTGCAGCTTCAGCCCGAACATGTCCTTGACGTAAAAGCTGTCCACCACCTGCGCGCCGTAAGTCGCAATGACCGCCGACGCAATGTAGATGTGGCTGGAGGCCAAAGTGCGGGTCAGGTCGAACAGCAAGCCGGGTCGGTCGCGGGTGTCGACCTCGATGATCGTGTAAATCTCGGAGCCTTCGTTGTCGAAGGTGATATGGGTCGGAAAGCGGAACTCGCGCTCGCGCTTCTTGACCTTGTCGCGGTCGGCAAGGGCGGTGCGGGGCAGAACCTCGCCTTTCAGGGTCTTTTCGATCATGCCGCGCAGACGTGGCAGGCGGTCGATGTCATAGGGGTGGCCCTCGGTGTCCTGTATCCAGAAAACCGCCGTCGCATAGCCGTCCTTCGAGGTGTAGGTCCGCGCATCGACCACATTCGCCCCGACCAATGCCAAAGCCCCGGCCAGACGTGAAAATATCCCCGGATGGTCGGCCAAGGCAAAGCTGGCGCGGGTGGCGTCGCGCTGCGGCTCGGGGTGCAGGTCAATGCGAATCTCGCTCTCATCCAACCCACGCAGCAGGCGGGCAAAGGTCTCCTGCGATGCGGTGTTCAACCCCTGCCAATAGGGGTCATAGTGGCGGAGGGTTTCGCGGCCGACCTCCTCGTCCGGCCAGTCGCTCAGCCGCTGGCGCAGGGCGGCACGGCTGTCTTCAACCGCACGCTCGCGGTTGAAGGTCTCTAAGCCACCTTCCAGCGCCTCGGCGGTCAGGTTGTAAAGCTGGCGCAACAGCATGGCTTTCCAGTTGTTCCAAGTGCCCGGCCCGACGCCGCGAATGTCGCAGACCGTCAAAACCGTCAACAAATCCAGCCTTCTGCGCGACACGACGGCCTTAGCGAAATCCCGCACCGTGCGCGGATCGCCGACATCGCGCTTCTGCGCCATGTCCGACATCAAGAGGTGATAGCGCACCAACCATTCCACCGTCTCGCCTTCTTCGGGCGAAAGGCCAAGGCGCGGGCAGATCCGGCGGGCGATCTGCGCCCCGATGATCGAATGATCCTCCGGCCGCCCCTTGCCGATGTCATGCAGCAGCAGCGCCACATAGATCACCTTGCGGTTGACCCCGGCCTTCAGGATGCTAGATACGACCGGCAATTCCTCGACCAACTCGGCGCGCTCGATCTGGGCCAGAACCGAGATGGTCTGGATGATATGCTCGTCCACCGTATAGTGGTGATAGACGTTGAACTGCATCATCGCGACGATGTTTTCGAACTCGGGGATAAAGGCCGCCAACACGCCCAATTCGTTCATCTGCCGCAGGGCGCGTTCGGGGTTGCCGTGTTTCAGCAGCAGGTCCACAAACACCCGTATCGCCTCGGGGTCATCGCGCAGCCTGTCGTCGATCAGATGCAGATTGGCGGCGATCATGCGCATGATATTGGGGTGCAGAAGGTAGCCTGACCGCAATGCCTCTTGAAACACCGCCAGCATGTTCAGCGGCGCCCCCAGGAATTTGACCGGGTCCGCCGAATCGATGCGACCCTGCACCAGCTTGAACCCGGCCTTGACCTTGCGACGGTTGAAAAAGCCGGCCAGCCGCGCTTCGGGCTTGGCGTGGCGGGCTTCCAGTTCGGTCAGGAAAATCCGGGTCAGTTCACCGACACGGGTGGCGTGGCGAAAGTAATCCTGCATGAAATGCTCGACCGCGCGGCGCCCGGCACTGTCGGCATAACCCATTTGGGCCGCCACCTCGACTTGCAGATCGAAGGTCAACTGATCTGTCGCGCGCCCGGTGATATAGTGCATGTGGCAGCGTGCGGCCCACAGGAAATTCTCGGCCCTTTGGAAGATGCCGTATTCCTCGCTTGTCAGCAGACCGCAGGCCACCAGCCCCGCGGACGAGGCGACGCGGTGCAGGTATTTGCCAATCCAATACAGGGTTTGCAGGTCGCGCAACCCGCCCTTGGCCTCTTTGACATTGGGCTCCAGCACATAGCGCTGGCCGCCCTGACGCTTGTGCCGATCGGCCCGCTCGATCAACTTGGCTGCGATGAATTCGCGACCGGTGTTGGCGAACAATTCGGACCAGAGCCTGGTGTCGAGGTCCTGTGCCAGCGCCTTGTCACCCGCGATGAAGCGGTGTTCCAAGAGGGCGGTGCGGATGGTGATGTCCTCGCGGCCCAGCCGGATGCAGTCTTGCACGCTGCGGCTGGAATGGCCGACCTTCAGCTTCAGATCCCACAGGACGTAAAGCATGCTCTCGATCACCTTTTCGGCCCATGGCGTGATCTTCCACGGATACAGGAACAACAGGTCAACGTCGGAATGCGGCGCCATTTCGGCGCGGCCAAATCCGCCGACGGCCAGAACGGCGATCCGCTCGCCTTCGGTCGGGTTGCTTAGCGGGTGCAACCTTTGGGCGATGCCCAGCGCGGCCCGAACCAACGCGTCCGTCAGGTCGGCCTGCGCGCGGATCTGTTCCAGGGCAAGCAGCGGAGTCGCCGCAAATCCGGCTTGCAGCGCCTGATTGGCGGCGGTCTTCGCACCCGATAGCAGACGCGCCGCCTGCGATCTTGCCGCGCGCGGCTCGCCGCTTTCAGTGATTGCCGCAACGATCCGCTCGGCCAGCCCAATGGCACCAAGCCCCGCCGCGGCCACGGTCAGCAGGCTGTCCGGGTCCGCCATCGTCCTTGTGTCATCGGTGGCGCAGGATTCCTCCCGCGCCGCCTCAGAAACCGACACCGCCGAAATTTATCGGGGCCGGGTCGATGATCACCAGCTGGCTGTTCTGAATCTGGGCAATCGCCAGCCCACGGTCCGCCGTGCCGTCGAGGCGTAAGCGGAATATCCCGCCGACCCCGACAAAGCCCGCACCCTGGGTCAAGGCCGCAGCGTTCAGGGTGCCTGCGCCACCTTGCTTGGTAATAGCCCCGATGGCGGCAATACCGTCATAGGCGAAGCCCGCATAGATCGGCGGCCCCTCGCCATAGGCGGATTGATAGCGCGCCCGGAACTGCTGGTTGGTTGCAGGATCAGGCAAGGCAAACCACGCACCCTGCACGCCGGGCAGGGCCAAGGTCGCGGGCGGAATGTCCCACCGCGCCAGACCGATGAACTGTTTCGTGTTGGCGCCGACCCCGTTTTCCAGCAAAAGCTGGCTCAGCAGCGGCAAAGCGCCTGCATTGTCGGCGGTCAGGAACATCGCGCTGGCCCCGCTGGACTTGGCCGAGGCGACAATCTGCGGCACCGCCTGAACGATACCGTTTTGCGAGAATTCATAGGTCCCGACCGCCGCCACCGATCCGCCAGCCCCGGTGACCGCCCGCTGGATGGCCGCCATCCCGATCTGCCCGGCCGGGTCGGGGTCGTGTATGATCATGACCCGGTCAAGACCCTTGCTGACGGCATAGAACGCCAGTCTGCGGGCCGTCGAATCAAAGGTCTGGCCCAGAATGAACACATTGCCGCCGGCCACGGCAGGATTGTTCGAGAAGCTCAGGACATTGACCCCGCGCGCGGCGACAGCCAGCCCGGCCGCATTGGCCTCAAGCGCATAGAATGGCCCCAGAATGATCCTGGCCCCGTCATCCACGGCTTTCGCGGCCATCGCCCCGGCCTGCTCGGGCGAGCCTTGCGTGTTGTAGACCCTCAGGTCGATCTGGACACCACCCAGATCGGCAATCGCCAGACGGGCGGCGTTTTCCAGGCTTTGGGCGATGAAGTTGTCGTTCGAATCACTCGACCCTCCCGGCACCAGCAAGGCCACGGGAACGACAGAGCCGTCGTTGCCTGGCGGAGCGCCCGCCGAAGGGCTGGTCCCCGACTGACAGGCCGCAAGCACGAGGCCCGCGAACAGCAGGCCGATCTTGGCCACACCGATACGGACACGGGACAAAACGGGAAACATCATATACTCCCTACTTCACCAGAATGGCTGACGCGGCTGACCTTAAGCACATCATCCCGGGAAGTAAACTTTGCAGGAGACATCAAAGCATGGCTATGGGCAAAGGCACGCCGGCAGGTCCACGCATTCCGGCAGGGCTGCATCTTGTCGCTACCCCGATCGGTGCGGCGCGTGACATCACGCTCAGGGCGATCGACATACTGACCGGGGCGGACATTCTGGCTGCAGAAGACACCAGAACCCTGCGGCACCTGATGGAGATTCACGGCATTCCGGTTTCCGGCCGCCCGATGATCGCCTATCACGACCACAATGGTGCCGCAGTGCGGCCACGCCTGATCGCCGCGCTGAAAGAGGGCAAATCGGTCGCCTATGCTTCCGAAGCCGGAACGCCCCTGATCGCTGACCCGGGATTTCAACTTGCCCGCTCGGCCATTGAAGAAGGCTTGACCGTCCTCGCCGCCCCCGGCGCATCGGCCGTGCTTTGTGCGCTGACGGTGTCGGGGATCGCCTCGGACCGCTTTACCTTCATGGGGTTCTTGCCCAGCAAGTCCGCCGCGCGGAAAACGGTGCTTCGTGAAGTGCAGTTCATACCGAGTTCACTAATATTTTACGAATCACCGCATAGACTGGGCGCGAGCTTGAAGGAAATGCGGGATTGCCTTGGTGCTGATCGGAATGCTGCTGTCTGCCGCGAACTGACCAAGAAGTTCGAAGAGGTTGTTCGGGGAACCCTGGCGGAACTGGCAGGGATATTTGCCGACCGGGACGTGAAGGGTGAGATTGTGGTGATTGTCGATCGTGGCACGGTCGCTACCGTAAGCTCTGCGGATCTGGAACAGGCTTTGACGCTGGCACTGCAATCGCGGCCCGTGAAGGAGGCTTCCAGCATGGTGGCTGAGAAATATGGTTTGTCCAAGCGTGAGGCCTATCAGATGGCGCTGAAACTCGGGGTGACAAAATGAACGGGGCGGTTTCATACTATGCGGGCTTTTGTGCCGAAGAAAGCGTGGCGCAGGCCTATCTCAGGGCGGGTCAGCAGGTTGTGGCCCGGCGCTGGCGCGGCACCTCTGGTGAGATCGACGTCATTGCGCGCGATGGCGATCAGGTCATCTTCATCGAGGTCAAGAAAAGCAGGTCGCATGCTGCCGCCGCCGAACACCTGTCGCCGCGCCAGATGCAGCGGATATGGCAAACCGCTTCCGAGTATTTGGGAGGCGAACCAAATGGCCAGAACACCGAGGCGAGGTTCGACGTGGCCCTCGTCGACTCCATCGGGCGAATCGAGATTCTGCAAAACGCCTTTGCCGCCTGATCATTTGCATCTTGGGCCAACCTGCGCCATCTAAGGGGCGATAGAGCAGGAGTAGCCAATGTCTCTGAAAGTCGCCTTGCAGATGGACCCGATCGGGTCGGTCAACATTGACGGGGACAGCACGTTCCGCATTGCTCTGGAAGCCCAAAGCCGGGGCCACTCGCTTTTCTTTTATACGCCGGATCGTCTGGCCTTTGTCGAGGGCCGGGTGCTTGCCCGTGGTTTTCCCATCGAATTGCGCCGCGAAAAGGGGAACCATGTGACCTACGGCCCAGAAGCCGAGGTCGACCTTGGCAATTTCGATGTGGTCTGGCTGCGGCAGGATCCGCCGTTTGACATGGGCTACATCACCACCACACACCTGCTAGACCTGATCCATCCCCGCACTCTGGTGGTGAACGATCCGTTCTGGGTGCGGAATTGCCCTGAAAAGCTGCTCGTTCTGCAGTTTCCGGACTTGATCCCGCCCACTGCCATTGCACGGGATCTGGCGACGATTCGCGCCTTCAAGGCCAAGCACGGCGATATCATCCTGAAGCCGCTTTACGGGAACGGCGGTGCCGGCGTGTTCCGGCTGGATCCAAACGACCGCAATCTGTCGAGCCTGTTCGAGCTGTTCGCCTCGATGAGCCGTGAGCCGCTGATCGTTCAGAAGTTCCTGCCGGACGTGGCAAAGGGCGACAAGCGCATCATTCTGGTCGACGGCGAGCCGGTCGGCGCGATCAACCGGGTTCCCCCGGTCGGCGAGACGCGGTCAAACATGCATGTCGGCGGTCGTCCCGAAAAGATCGGGCTGACGGCGCGTGATCTGGAGATTTGCGCCGCCATCGGGCCAACGCTGCGCGACAAAGGGCAGGTATTCGTCGGGATTGACGTGATCGGCCAGTATTTGACCGAAATCAACGTCACCTCGCCGACCGGCATTCAGGAGTTGGAACGCTTTGACGGCACCAATACGGCTGAGCGGATTTGGCAGGTGATCGAGGCCAAGCGCGACGCCATGGCCTGAGCCTGCGCTTGCGCCGATCACCCTTGCCATGCGCCTTGTGGTGCGGCCCTTTCTGTCAAGGTCTCGGTATCTGGTCAAAGCGCAGCGGGCTTTGAGCGAGGTTGCGGCCTTGGTCGGCGGTCTGGTTGCGTTCAGGCCTTGGTCCCCACTGCCAGACGATAGCTGACGGCCTCTGCTATGTGATTCTTGCGCACGGCCGCCGAGTTGTCCAGATCCGCGATGGTTCGGGCAACCCGCAGGACCCGGTGATAACCGCGCGCCGTCAGGCCAAAGCGTTCCGCCACCCGGGCCAGCAGGGCGCGGCTTTCGCTGTCCGGGGAGGCGATCTCTTCCAGCATGGCGCCTTCTGCGTCAGCGTTCACCCGCATGTTGGGATGCCCGGCAAAGCGGGCTTCCTGAATATCCCGCGCGGCTTTGACCCTTTTGCCGACCTGCGCCGAGGTTTCGCCGTTGGCAGGCAAATCAAGGTCGGTATAGGCGACCGGCGGCACCTCGACCCGCAAGTCGAAGCGGTCCATCAGCGGGCCCGAGATGCGGCCCAGGTAATCTTCGCCACACAACGGCACCCGGGCGCAGGCGCGGGCGGGATCGGTCAAATAGCCGCATTTGCAGGGGTTTGCCGCCGCCACCAGCAGAAAGCGGCAAGGATAGCGGATATGGGCATTGGCGCGGGCCACCACGATTTCGCCGGTCTCGATCGGCTGGCGCAGGGTTTCCAGCACGGCGCGCGGAAATTCGGGGAACTCGTCCATGAACAGAACGCCGTTATGGGCCAGGCTGACCTCGCCGGGCTTGGCGCCTTTGCCGCCCCCGACGATGGCGGCCATCGAGGCGGTGTGATGCGGCTCGCGGAACGGCCGGCTGCGCGAGATACCCCCCTCACTGAGCAAACCGGCCAATGAGTGAATCATCGAGGTTTCAAGGGCTTCGGTGGCCGATAGCGGCGGCAGGATCCCCGGCAGGCGCGCGGCCAGCATGGACTTGCCCGATCCCGGCGAGCCGATCATCAGCAGGTGATGACGGCCCGCTGCGGCAATTTCCAGCGCGCGTTTGGCCCGCTCCTGTCCCTTGACATCACGCAGGTCACGGTGAAGCGGCGCGGCCACCACTTCGCCCGCCTGGGCCAGCGGCAGCGGTTGCTGGCCGGTGAAATGGCGCACCACTTCGGCCAGCGAACTGGCCGCGAAAACCGGTGTGGCGCCGACCCATGCCGCCTCGGCACCGCAGGCTTTGGGGCAAATCAGCGACAACCCGTTCTCGGCCGCGGTCATCGCAGAGGGCAGAGCGCCGATGACTGCAATCAGACGACCATCCAGCGACAGTTCACCCAATGCCACCGCCATCTCGACCGCATCGCACGGGATGATTTCCAGCGCCGCCAGCACGGCAATGGCGATCGGCAGGTCGAAATGAGAGCCTTCCTTGGGCATGTCGGCGGGTGACAGGTTGACCGTTATCCGCTTGGAAGGCAGGGCAATGGCCATGGAGGCCAGTGCTGCGCGCACGCGCTCTTTGGCCTCGGACACCGCTTTGTCCGGCAGGCCCACGACCGAAAAGGACGGCAGACCGGGCGAAATGGCGCATTGCACTTCGACGATCCGCGCTTCGATTCCGTCGAAAGCCACAGTGTAGGCCAGTGAAACCATCAATTTCTCCCATTTACCGTGGTTAACGGATAGCGAAGAAATGGTTTAGGATTGATAAATTTCGATGAATTCCGGCCAGACTTCCGGATCAGCCACGGTCTTGTCACGGCAGAACACATTGCAGAACCCGAACCGCCGACCGTCAAGCGCCAGCACATGGCTTACCGGCTTGCCAGAATAGGGGCAGGTGGCGTTTTCGGACTGGGAGCCTTCGACGGCGCGGGCGGGCAGGGGTTGTGGGCCGGGCCAATCGCGTCTGGAATAATCGCGGCGGTAAACATCCTGATCGGCGCCATCGACCAGGCCCATGGCACGCCAACGCCGGAAGGAAGCATGGCGCAAATGCGCCGCGACATAATCCGCCGCCAGTGCATTGACCGGCAAATTATAGCCAGCGATCCGGCTGGCCACCGGGGCAAAGAAAGCATCCGCCGCAGAATAATCCCCGCAAAGCCAAGGGCTGCCGCCGGTCTGTTCGCGCGCCCAGCCCCAAAGGGTTTCCAGCCGCGCAAGGTCGGCCAGCACCGCATCAGGCGGCGCGCAATCATTGAAGCTGACGCGCAGGTTCATCGGGCAATGGCTGCGCAGGGCGGTGAACCCGGCATGCATCTCTGCCGCCAGAGCGCGGGCAATGGCGCGCGCCTTGGGGTCTTTGGGCCAGATCCCAGCCTCAGGGTGGCGCGAGGCCAGCTCCTCAGCAATCGCGATGGTTTCGGGCACCACCACCCCATCCGGCGTCCGCATGGTGGGCACGGACTTGCCGGGAAAGAAGCCTTGCAAAAGCTTGGGCAATTCGTCGGTGTCAAGGCGGGCGAAATGGGTCTTGATCGGAATGCCAAAGGCATCAAACAGCAGCCAGCCACGCAGGGACCAACTGGAATAAGCGCGGTCAGCGATGGCAAGGTCATAGGTCATCATTGTCTTCCTTTTTGGACGATTCTGTCATCGACTGAAACGATTCAAACACGGGCATCCGGCCTTTCAGAACCATCGGCAAGCCCGCCATGACGCCGATGACCAGATCGGCCCGTTCGGCGATGCGCTGATTGAGCAGCCCCTGATGGTCGCGGAATGCCCGCGCCAAGGGGTTTTCCGGCACGATGCCCCAGCCAACCTCGTTCGACACCACCACGACGGGCGAGGCGCATTCCATAAGCGCCGCAAGCAACGCCGCCGACTTGGCGTCGATGTCCGACCCGGCGAGAAGGTGATTGCTAAGCCATAGTGTCGCGCAATCCAAGAGAACCACTGCACCCTTGGGGATCAAGGCTAGGGTCTGCTCGACGTCAAGCGGGGAATTCCAGGTTTGCCACCCGGTGGCGCGCGCGGAGCGGTGCTGCGCTATACGGGCGCGCATTTCGTCATCCCAGGCCTGCGCCGTCGCGATATAGTGCCGCGGCATTCCGGTCGCTACGACAAGGCGTTCCGCCAATCGCGACTTGCCAGAGCGCGCACCGCCGACCACCAGGGTCAAGGGCAAAAGCTGTTGCGGGAGGTTGGTCGTGGGGGTCATCTTGGTCCGGGCCAGAAGGACACGGCACTACCTGCCGCCGCCTGCCGATATAGCGGGCGATGTCCGGCAGGCCAAGCGCCCTTGAGTTCGCGGGGCCACAGCCATAACCTTGGCTGACAAGGCTTGGCAGGAGTTCGCAGATGCTGACTGGAAAACGCGTTCTTCTGATCATTGGCGGCGGCATCGCGGCCTATAAATCGCTGTTTCTTATCAGGCTGTTGAAGGGTGCCGGGGTCAATGTGACACCCGTTTTGACAGCTGCGGGATCCGAGTTCGTCACCGCCCTGTCGGTGGCGGCACTGGCCGGGGAAAAGCTCTATTCCAGCCTCTTTGACCTGACCGACGAGGCGGAAATGGGCCATATTCAGTTAAGCCGGGTCGCGGATCTGATTGTCGTGGCCCCGGCTACGGCAGATCTGCTGGCCAAGATGGCGGGCGGGCGGGCGGATGACCTTGCCTCGACGCTGCTGCTGGCGACCGATACCCGAGTGCTGGTCGCTCCAGCGATGAACCTGCGGATGTGGCAGCATCCGGCGACGCAAAGGAATGTAGCACAACTGCGCGCCGATGGCATTCTGTTTGTCGGCCCCGATGAGGGTGAGATGGCCTGCGGCGAATTCGGGCCGGGGCGGATGGCAGAGCCTGAAGCCATCATGGCAAGGATTGCAGCGGCGTTGACGGATGGACCTCTGGCCGGGCGGCATGTGCTGGTCACCTCTGGCCCCACCCATGAGCCGATTGATCCGGTGCGCTATATCGCCAACCGCTCGTCGGGCGCGCAGGGCACGGCGATTGCGGCGGCGCTGCGCGATCTGGGGGCCGCGGTGACCTTTGTGACCGGGCCCGCCACCATGCCCGCCCCGGCGGGGGTCGTGGTCAAGCGGGTGCAAACCGCGGCCCAGATGCTGGCAGCGGTCGAGGCGGCACTGCCAGCCGACGCCGCCGTCTTTGTGGCTGCGGTGGCCGATTGGCGGGTCGCCAATGCCAGCGGGTCCAAGTTGAAAAAGCACGGCTCTGGCACCACGCCCGCCCTGCAACTCGTTGAAAATCCGGACATTCTGGCGACGATCTCTCATGCCGCAAACCGGCCCGGTCTGGTGGTGGGCTTTGCGGCCGAAACCGATGACGTGATGGCCAATGCCATGGCCAAGCGGGCGCGCAAGGGCTGTGACTGGATCGTGGCCAACGATGTCTCTTCCGCCAGTGGCATCATGGGTGGCACCGAGAATGCTGTGACGCTGATCACCGCCGAGGGGGCCGATGTCTGGCCGCGCATGTCCAAGGTTGAGGTTGCACGCAGGCTGGCGGCGCGGATTGCGTCGGCACTGGAAAAGCACGGGAAATGAAGAGGTTGCCATGGCTCTGGTCGTGAAGTTGCTATGGGAGGGCTGGGCCGACCAGACGCTGCCCCTGCCCGGCTATGAAACCGCCGGTTCGGCTGGTGCCGACCTTCGCGCGAATCTGATGCCCGAGGATCGTGCGCTTGGCGTCACGCTGGATCCGATGCAGCGGGCCATCTTGCCGACGGGAATTCGTGTTGAAATACCAACGGGTTATGAGGTGCAGATCCGGCCACGCTCGGGCCTTGCGGTCAAGTTCGGCATCACGCTGGCGAACACGCCCGGCACGATCGACAGCGACTATCGCGGGCCGGTCGGGGTTGCCCTGATCAATCTGGGAACCGCGCCCTACACCATTCACCATGGCGACCGGATCGCGCAGATCGTGGTGGCACCGGTGGTGCAGGCGGGCTTTGAAGTGGTTGATGAATTGGCTGAAACCGCCCGAGGCTGTGGCGGATTCGGCTCAACGGGACGCCGATGATCTATGTCGTGATCCTGTGCGCTGGGCTGTGGGTGCTGGGAAATGCGCGGGGCGTCTCAGCGCGGTGCCGCCTGCTGATCATTGCCGCGGTCTGGCTTTTGGCCTTTGCGGTGCTGGGCCTGCCGGTGGCTGCCGGGTCGGATGATCTGCGGGTCTGGGTTTTGGTCAGCTTCCTCGCCGTGGTCGGGGTTTTCTATACCCTCCTGCTCAAGCAATTGAAATCCCGTGTGAAAAATCCCCCTGCTGCCCAGGTCCCCGCAGTCCGGCCCCCCGGCTTCCAGCCAGCCGAGCTTGCGCGTTACGCCCGCCACATCCTGTTGCGCGAAATTGGCGGGCCGGGGCAGAAGGCGTTGAAATCGGCCAAAGTTCTGGTCATCGGTGCCGGGGGCCTGGGGTCGCCGGCGCTGATGTATCTGGCGGCGGCCGGGGTCGGGGTCATCGGGGTGGTGGATGACGATTCTGTGGATGCCTCGAATTTGCAGCGCCAGATTATCCATACAACGCAAAGCATTGGCACAGCGAAGGTGCTGTCGGCCAGAGCGGCGATGCTGGCGCTGAACCCCTTTGTCGAGGTGCGGGCGATTCAGGAGCGGTTTGGGCAGGACAATGCCGCTCTTCTGGCCGATTATGACCTGATTCTTGATGGTTCGGACAATTTCGACACGCGCTATCTGGTCAACCTTGTGGCGGCCAATGCGGGCAAG
>JBCKXH010000053.1:0-15982 GCA_038921555.1 Paracoccaceae bacterium | reverse complement strand
TGAAGTGGAGCGAGCGGTATAACAATCGCCGCTTACTCGCCCCCACCTCTTACCTCCCGCCCGCAGAAGCCGAGGCGGCGTTCCATGCAGACCTGAACACGCTTGACATGATCGCATGATCGACGGATAAATCACCCGCAGGTTATGCTGGGACGGTTCACAGCGTGGCAGGGCGCAGCCCGCGCAATGGCAGGTTCCCGCGCGGTGTTCATCGGTCAGGGGCGAGGTGTTGGGGCCTTCGGTATCGGCCAGCCGGAAGACGCGGAACTGCGGCGCGGTCAGCAGGGCGCGCCATTCGGCCTCGGTATGGCTGACCTCGCAGGTCTGGGCCAAGGCGGGGCGGGACAGCAGGGCGGCGGGCAACCGGGCGAGAAACTGGCGGCGGCGCATGGGCGAGCGCCGGTTTGGCTGGCTTTGGTCAGGTCGGGGCCAAGTGGCTGCGGGGCGGGGCGAAAAAATCTGACTGTCACACGATTGGGAAGCGGTGTGATGGGGCCGCCTCCCCTTGTAGCGCCGCGAGGATTGATCCAAACAGGGTGGGCAATCCTGGGGGCTCTGCCCCGTTTTCCCCTTTGGTCATATGGACGCCGACATGCTGGATAGTACCGCAAAGCCTACGGAAGAGATCTCGGTCCGCGAGGTGTTCGGCATCGACACCGACATGAAGGTCAAGGGCTTTGCCGAGGCGGCTGACCGGGTGCCGGCGATCGACCCGACCTATAAATTCGATCCCGATACGACTTTGGCGATCCTGGCGGGCTATGCCTATAACCGGCGGGTGATGATCCAGGGCTATCACGGCACCGGAAAATCGACCCATATCGAGCAGGTCGGCGCGCGGCTGAACTGGCCCACGGTGCGGGTGAACCTGGACAGCCATATCAGCCGGATCGACCTGATCGGCAAGGATGCGATCAAGCTGCGCGATGGCAAGCAGGTGACCGAGTTCCACGAGGGCATCCTGCCCTGGGCGCTGCGCAACCCGGTGGCGCTGTGCTTTGACGAATATGACGCCGGGCGGCCCGATGTGATGTTCGTCATTCAGCGCGTGCTGGAGCATGACGGCAAGCTGACCCTGATGGACCAGAACGAGATCATCACGCCACATCCGTCGTTCCGGCTGTTTGCGACGACCAACACGGTGGGTCTGGGCGATACGACCGGGCTTTACCATGGTGTGCAGCAGATCAACCAGGCCCAGATGGACCGCTGGTCGCTGGTGGCCACGCTGAACTATCTGTCGCATGATGCCGAGGTGGCCATCGTGCTGGGCAAGTCGCCGAATTACAACACCGACAAGGGCCGCAAGATAATTTCCCAGATGGTGACCGTGGCCGATCTGACCCGCACCGCCTTCATGAACGGCGATCTGTCAACGGTCATGTCGCCGCGGACCGTGTTGAACTGGGCGCAGAACGCCGAGATTTTCCGCAATGTCGGCTATGCCTTCCGGCTGACCTTCATCAACAAATGCGATGAGTTGGAGCGCCAGACCGTCGCCGAGTTCTATCAGCGCTGTTTTGGCGAGGAACTGCCGGAGTCTGCGGCGAGTCAGGCGATGAAGTGATGGATGACAGACATTTGTTCCCCACTAACCCTTTCGGCTCCGCAGCCTTAGTCAAGAAAGAGAAGCAATAGATGTCAACGACCAAAGCAATCGATTCTTCTTTCACTAAGCTTATATTCAAAATTGAAAATCCGCGTTTCGGCGAAATTTTATTCGGCGTATCTTCATCTGAAGTCGGGCGAGTCTACCCAATCTCGGAGGTAGTTAAACTCGAAACGATCGATTTAGACACATACCGTTCGGGTGGTCGGGCGGCCGCAGGAGCGATAATTGGAGGAGTGCTGACTGGGGGGATTGGTCTACTGGTGGGTGCCGCGTTTGGCGGACGACGCAGAAAAGCAGGAACATTCTTGGTTATTTTCAACGACGGGAACCACGTTGCTTTTGAAGAGACGAATACAAAAATTGTCGAGAAACTTCTGACAATTTCAAGAACGTTGAAGGCCCGGAACCTTACGACCTCAAATAGGAATTGATTTGGGATCATGAGCAAACCGACCGACAACCCCGCTGCCCCCTTCAAGAAGGCCCTCGCCGAGGCCACCCGGACCATGGCCGATTCTCTGGCTGATCTGGTGCCGCGGGCGCAGGAACGGTGCGCATGAATGCACACCCTACCGCCAGCCGCTCAATTTTGACCCGATGGCCATGGCTTGGCGCGGCCTTCTGCCATTGATTCTCCGCAATCGCCTGTGAGAACCGCGTGCGAGGGGTCGCATGTTGGGGGCTGGGGGTATCATGGGGGTTCGGTTCTGGTGTTTGGCCGGTCTGGCGCTTTGGCTGCTGAGCTCTGGCGGCGCGCCGGTGGCCGAATTGGCCGCGTCCGCAGCAGGGCAAGCCTGCAGGGTGACCGAGGTCACCGACGGCGACACATTGAAGCTGTCCTGCGGCGGGAAGGTGCACAGGGTTCGCCTGCTGGGCTATGACACGCCCGAGACATTTCAGCCAAAGTGCCGGGCCGAAAGGGCGTTGGGGTTGCGGGCCGCGCAGGCGCTGCGCGATCTTGTCGCCTCGGGTCCGGTGACTTCGGTGCTGTTTGATGGCCGTGACCGCTATGGCCGCGATCTGGCGCAGGTTGCGATCGGCGGGCGCGACGTGAAGCTCTATATGCTGTCAACCGGCCTTGCCCTGCCCTATTCAGGACGGCGGCGTCCCGATTGGTGCGGTTGACTGCTTGCCGTCTGAGGCCGGGGCATGAAGAAGGGGACGAAAACCGCCCCCTTGCCGATTTCAGCCGATCAGGCCGCGGCAATCGCCACCGGGGCTGCGCGGGCGGCTTTGGTCGCGTTGGCCCACCAGACGATATCGTCCAGCAGCTTTGTCGCGCCCGGCAGGATATGCGCCTCGATCTTCGAGATGTCGCCGTCGCCGCCGCCCATCGGATGCACCGCGAACATGTCCGCGCCGCCGATGTGAACCGCGCCATTCACCGGCACCATGTCCAACTCGACCGCGATCATCCTGAGATGCTCCAGCGCGCGCGCGCCACCCATCGAGCCATAGGCAATCGCCCCCATCGGCTTTTTGTTCCATTCGACATAGGCCTGATCCAGCGCATTTTTCAGCGATGCGCTGATCGAATGGTTGTTTTCCGACACGACAAAAATGAACCCGTCGAATTCCGCCAGCTTTTTCTGCCAGCGGATGGCTTCGGCCCCCTGGCTCGGCATCCATTTGTTCGTCGCCATCTCGTTGAAAAACGGCAGCGGGTAGTCACGCAGATCGACCAGTTCAACACTCAAGTCGTCGCGGGCTTGCGCCTGCTTCAGCATCCATTGCGCTGGAACATCGGCAAAGCGGGTCGGCCGGGTCGAGCCGATGATGATGGCAATCTTCGGTTTGGTCATGCGTTGTCCATTCGAGGTTTGGGTGTTCGATGGGGCAGAGATAACCTTTCGGACGCTTTAACGCAAGTCCGCAGGTCAGCACGGCGGCTGTGCATCAACGCACCAACATTCCGGGATGTGCCGATCATGGCCCAAGGCGGCCCGGCCCGGCCAGCGATCAACTGAGCGGTGGCGCGACGCTGAGCAAAACGCGGACCAGCGCTGACTGAGTGTGGACCCCGGTCTTTACGAAGATCCGCTGCAACTGGGTGCGCAGGGTGTTGACGCTGACGCCCAGAACCGCCGCCGCCTGCGCCAGATCGCGGCCTTCGATCAACAGGCGGGCCAGCCGGGTCTGGCCGGGCGACAGGCCAATGACCGCGTGAATTTCTCTGCCCCCTGCCCCCGCAAAGGGCGGCGTTCAGCCCGGGACTTCGCGGAAAAAATGCGCGCCGGGCGTTTTCGCATCTTGAAACTGGGGCCCGCTGAGTGATTTATCATGGGCCATGATGAAGCCCAGCAACAACCCCGCTGATCCTTTCAAGAAAGCCCTGGCCGAGGCGACAAGGACCATGGCCGATGATCCCGAGATGGTGGTGACCTATTCGGTCGATCCCTCGGGGATGAACAAGGAAGGCGTGCGGCTGCCGCAGGTCTCGCGCCGCATGACGCGGGACGAGGTGCTGCTGGCGCGCGGCACGGCGGATGCTTTCGCGCTGAAGCGGCGCTATCACGATGACAAGGTCGCCCAAAAATATGCGCCGACCGGGGCGCTGGCGCGCGAGATCTATGACGCGATGGAGACGGCGCGCTGCGAAGCGGTGGGCGCGCGTTCCATGCCGGGCACCGCCACCAATATCGACGCCAAGATCAGCCATGACGCCGAGCGCAAGGGTTATGGCCAGATCACCAATCAGGCGGAGGCGCCTTTGTCGGTGGCAGCGGGCTATCTGGTGCGCCATCTGGCAACCGGGCGGGTGCTGCCAGCGGCGGCGGCCAATGTCATGGACCTGTGGCGCGGCTTCATCGAGGATCAGGCCGCCGGCACTTTGGCGAAGATTGCCGAGGTTCTGGCGGATCAATCGGCCTTTGCCCGGCTGACCCGCCAGGTCATCGCCGATCTGGGTTACGGCGACCAGTTGGGCGACGACCCCGACCGCAATGACGATGAGGACCAGGGCGACGACGCGCAGGACGACGACAGCCCCGAGGACCAGGGCGGCGAGGACAGTGAGAGCGAGGAGAGTGAGGCCAGCCCGGAGCAGTCTCAGGACGACCAAGAGGACGCAAGTCAGGCTCAGGTCACCATGGAAGACAGCGCCGATATGGAGAGTGGCGACGAGGCGGAACTGCCGGACGGCGAGGCGCCCCTAGAGCCGCCACCGCCCGCGCCCTATTCGGACGCCGATCCGAACTATACCGTCTATACCACGGATTTCGATGAAGAAATCAAGGCCGAGGAATTGGCAGAGCCCGCCGAACTGGAACGTTTGCGCGGCTATCTTGACCAGCAGTTGGAACCGCTGAAGGGCGCGGTATCGCGGCTGGCCAACAAGCTGCAACGCCGCTTGCAGGCCCAGCAGAACCGCTCTTGGCTGTTCGATCTGGAGGAAGGCATACTGGATGCCGGCCGTCTGGCGCGGGTGGTGGCCAATCCGACAACGCCTTTGAGTTTCAAGCAAGAGAAGGACACCGAGTTTCGCGACACCTGTGTCACGCTGCTCTTGGACAACTCGGGCTCGATGCGGGGGCGGCCGATTTCCATCGCCGCGATTTGTGCCGATGTGCTGGCGCGGACCTTGGAGCGCTGTGGCGTCAAGGTCGAGATTCTGGGCTTTACCACGCGGGCCTGGAAGGGTGGGCAGAGCCGCGAGAAATGGTTGGCGCAGGGGCGGCCGCCGGCGCCGGGGCGGCTGAACGATTTGCGCCACATCATCTATAAAAGCGCCGATACGCCGTGGCGCCGGGTCCGGCTCAATCTGGGGTTGATGATGAAAGAGGGCTTGTTGAAAGAAAACATCGACGGCGAGGCGCTGGAATGGGCGCATCGCAGGCTGAATGCGCGGCAAGAGGCGCGCAAGATATTGATGGTCATCTCGGACGGAGCACCAGTCGACGATTCGTCGCTGTCGGTCAACCCGGCGAATTTTCTGGAAAAGCATCTGCGCGATGTGATCGCGATGATCGAACGCCGCCGAGTGGTCGAGTTGATCGCCATCGGTATCGGCCATGACGTGACGCGCTATTACCAGCGCGCGCTGACGATCACCGATGTCGAGCAACTGGCGGGTGCCATGACGGAACAACTGGCGGGGCTGTTCGAGGTTGATCCCAAGAAGCGGGCGCGGGCGATGGGCAGGCGGCGGGCGGCTTGAGGAAGGCCGGGGGATTTCACATCCCCCGGACCCCCTGTGGAGTATTTATGCCGAGATGAAGGGGGAGAGCGGGTTTGTTTCAGACGTTTGAGGCAGGGGCCTCGCCGGGGCAGGGGGCGGGGCGGTTGGCGGCGTTGCGGGCGGCACTGGCAGCGGAGGGGCTGGCGGGATTCATCGTGCCACGCGCTGATGCGCATCAGGGTGAATATGTCGCGCCGCGCGATGAGCGGTTGCAGTGGTTGACCGGGTTCACCGGCTCGGCTGGCTTTTGTGTGGTACTGCCGCAGGTGGCGGGGGTCTTTATCGACGGGCGCTATCGCACCCAGGTCAAGGGGCAGGTCGATCTTGCGTATTTCACCCCGGTGCCGTGGCCCGATGTGCTGCCGGGGCCGTGGATTGCCAGGCATCTGGCGGTAGGGGTGATTGGTTATGACCCCTGGCTGCACACGGCGGATGAGATCGAGCGGCTTGAGAAAGCACTTGTTGGACGCGGCATAGACCTGCGGCCGGGCAGGAATGTCATTGATTCTATTTGGCCAGATCAGCCGGGGCCGGCTTTGGGGCGGGCCATGGTCCACCCCGACGCAGTGGCCGGCGAATCGAGCCGCTCGAAGCGGCAGCGGCTGGCGGCAGGCTTGGTTGAGGCGGGGCAGAGTGTCGCGGTTTTGACATTGCCCGACTCGATCTGCTGGCTTTTGAACATTCGCGGCTCGGATGTACCGCGCAACCCGGTGTTGCAGGGCTTTGGTCTTTTGCATCAGGATGGCTCGGTCACCTTGTTTGCCGACCCGGCCAAGTTCGGGCCTGAGGTTCTGGCCCATCTGGGGGATCAGGTCAGCTTGCAACCAGTGGCGGGGTTTTTGCCAGAGCTGCGGGCCTTGTCGGGGCCGGTGCGGGTGGATCGCAAGTCGGCGCCGATCCTGTTGGCGCAGGAATTGGCCGACAGGGTGGTTTGGGGCGAGGACCCCTGCCTGATGCCGAAAGCGCACAAGAATGCCGGGGAAATCGAGGGGATGCGGGTGGCGCATCTGCGGGACGGTGCGGCGATGGTGGAGTTTCTGGCCTGGCTGGATGGCGAGCTGCCCAAGGGCGGCTTGAGCGAGATTGACGTGGTCGTGGCGCTGGAAGGCTTTCGGCGGGCGACCAATGCGCTGCACGATATTTCGTTCGATACGATTTCAGGGGCCGGTCCGAACGGGGCGATCATGCACTACCGGGTGACACGCGAAAGCAACCGGGCGGTAGGGACGGACACAATGCTGCTGGTCGATTCGGGGGCGCAGTATCTGGACGGAACCACCGACATAACGCGGACTATCGCCGTGGGGGACCCCGGTCAGGCGGCGCGCGAGGCCTATACCCGCGTGTTGCAGGGCATGATCGCCATCAGCCGGCTGCGCTGGCCCAAGGGGCTGGCGGGGCGCGATCTGGACGGCTTGGCGCGCTATCCCCTTTGGCTGGCAGGGCAGGATTTCAACCACGGCACCGGGCATGGCGTGGGGGCGTTTCTGTCGGTGCATGAGGGGCCGCAGCGGCTGTCGCGGTTGTCCGAGGTGGCGCTGGAGCCCGGCATGATCCTGTCGAACGAGCCCGGTTATTACCGCGAGGGCGAATGGGGCATAAGGATCGAGAACCTGATCGTGGTCGAGGCAGCCCCAGCGCTACCCGGCGGTGATGACCGGGCGCAGTTGCGCTTCGAGACGCTGACATTTGTGCCGCTGGATCGCCGGTTGATCCTACGGGAGATGCTGGCGCCGGGAGAACGGGCGTGGATCGACGCCTATCATGGCGAGGTGATGCGGCGGACCTGCGGGCGGATTTCGCAGTTTGCGGTTGCGTGGTTGCAGGGGGCGACGGCGGCTTTGTAGGAGAGGTGCGCAATGAATGCGCACCCTACGCGGCGGGGTTACGCGGCGGTCAGGCGGACACGCTCGACCATGGCGCGCAGGCCGTTGGAGCGTTGCGAGGACAGGTGGTCGTTCAGGCCGAGGCGACCCAGTTCGCAGGCGGCATCGACGGCGCGGACCTGAGCCAGCGTCAGGCCGGAATAGAGCTTGTGCAGGATGGCGACCAGACCGCGCACGATCATCGCGTCGCTGTCGCCCTGAAAATCGAAGCGGCCGGCGGCGATCAGCGGTCGCAGCCAGACTTGGCTGGCGCAGCCCTGCACCTTCAACGCCGGCACCTTGAAGCTGTCGTCCAGCGGCGGCATGGCGCGGCCAAGTTCGATGACAAGGCGGTAACGCTCTTCCCAATCGTCGAGGAACTCGAATGTTTCGGCAAGGTATTCGAAGGCGGGGCTGGCCATGGGTGTCTCCTTGGCGTTCAAGTAAACATTGGGCGGGGCGGCGTCCAGTGTTGCAGGCTCTTTTCGAGGAGCGCTTTTCAAACGTTGCGCCATGGGCTACCTAAGGCGCAACGGGGGGCTAGGATGAAGCTGCCGATCATTGCTGTCGTGGTTCTGGCCACTGCCTTGGGGGGCTGTGCGCGGCTGAAGGAGTCGCGGGTCAACCCGTTCAACTGGTTCGGTCCGGGGCGGCAGGCGGAGGCGAGCGAGCTTTACCTGAGCCCCGAGGATACGCGCGCGCTGGTGGCGCAGGTGACGCTACTTAAGGTCGAGCCCTATCCGGGTGGCGCCATCGTGCGGGCGACCGGGGTGCCGCCGACCCAGGGCTATTGGGATGCCGAACTGGTGGCCCAGCCGGTCGATGAGCAGGGCCGGCTGGTCTATGAATTCCGGGCCTTTCCGCCGCCGCTGCCAGCCGCCGCAGGTGCGCCTTTTGCGCGGCAGATCACCGTCGCGGCGACGCTGAGCAATATCGAGTTGCAGGGCGTCACCAGCATCGTGGTGCAGGGGGCGGGCAACGCGCTGTCGGCCTCCAGATAGTTCCGCAATGTCGTTTTACGCGACATGGAGTTCTAGGGCCTGTTGATATTCACCGGGTGCGAATGACTGTCGCCCCGATGTGGATCATTGCTTCAAAGCTTGTATCGGTTTTGCACGCACGCATAGCTATGCGTTTGAATTCTTTAAGTTTCTGAAAGAAGTTTTCGATGAGGTGTCTCCACTTGTAGACCTCCATGTCGCATGACGCAGGATTTTTGCGGTTAGATTTGGGTGGAATGACGGCCTGAATGCTGCGCTCCGCCAACAAATCCCGAAGCCAATCCGCATCAAAGGCCTTGTCAGCCAAGAGGTTTTGGCAGCACACACCCGCCAGCAACTCACGGGTCTTCACCAAATCATGCGCCTGTCCGGGCATCAGCCTGAAGTCGATGAGATTGCCAATAGCGTCGGTCAAAGCCAGGATTTTGGTGGTCATACCACCTCTGGACTTGCCGATAGCCTGATTTTTCGTCCCCCTTTTGCGCCCTGTCCGTGACGGTGTACTTTGCAGATTGTGCCATCTATCATAGTATATTCGAAGTCACTATCCTCAGATAAGCCTTTGAACATACGACGAAATACATCTCGCTTAACCCAATGGCGAAATCTCTTGAAAGCTGAATTCCACTTGCCGAATTCAGCCGGTAGATCACGCCACGGAGCGCCGGTGCGAGCAATCCACAATACACTTTCCATAAACATTCTGGCGTCACTGCCACTGCGACCCGGATCGCGCTTCTTCCCCAGACAATGAGGCTCAATCAAAGCCCATTGTTCGTCACTGATCATAAATCGGTCACTCAGCATTCGCGCCTCCCTTTTGGAAGCTTGAATCAGAAATCAGACCAAAGGGGAATCCCGAATATCAACAGGCCCTAGTAAGCATTCACAATGGGATAGCTGGTTTCGTTAAGCTTTGATTTACCTGCACGACACAGGCTTTACAGGCGAACCACCCGCACTTCGCTGCCCTTGGCCGACAGCGCAATCTCACCCCGGCACAGGCGCTGGGCATCGTCGCCAAAGGCCTCGGCCCGCCAGCCTTGCAGGGCGTCGAGGTCCCGTTCTCCCGCCGCGATGGCGTCAAGGTCAGCGGCGGAGGCGATGAGTTTGGCGGCGACGCCAAGGCTTTCCGACTTGGCCTTTAAGAGAACGCGCAGCAGGTCGGCCAGTGCGGGGTTGACCTGCATCTGTTCGCGGCCAAGGTCGGGTTTCGGCAGATCTTCGGGCGGCATTTCCATTCCGGCCTTGATGGCGGCCAGAATGCCTTCGGCAATCTCGGGCTTGCGACCTTCGCGCAACAGCATGCGCGAGCGGCCCAGTTCTTCCTGCGTCGTGGGCCGGGTCGAGGCCAGTTCCAACAAAGCGTCGTCCTTCATCACCCGGCTGCGCGGCACGTTCTGGGCCTGACAATAGCTCTCGCGGAAGCGGGCAAGTTCCTTGACCACCGCCAGAAACCTGCCGGAAGTGGAGCGGGTCTTGATACGCAGCCAGGCCTCGTCAGGCGTGGTGGTATAGGTGGCCGGGTCCAAGAGGACGGCCAGTTCTTCCTCGACCCAGGGCTGGCGGCCGGACTTGGCCAGTTGGGCGGCCAGAAATTCATAGATCACCCGCAGATGGGTGACATCGGCCAGGGCATAGTCCATCTGCGGCTTGGACAAGGGGCGGCGCGACCAGTCGGTGAAACGCGAGGTCTTGTCCAGATCGGCCTTGGCGATCTTCTTGACCAGCGACTCATAACCCGCCTGTTCGCCAAAGCCGCAGACCATGGCGGCGACCTGAGTGTCGAACAGGGGTTCGGGGAAAACATGGCCCTCGACAAAGAAAATCTCCAGATCCTGCCGGGCGGAGTGGAACACCTTGACCGTCGCCTGGTGGCGGAACAGGTCATACAGCGGTTCCAGCGACATGGCGGCACCCTCGATCGGGTCGATCAGGACGGCGTCGCCGTCGCGGCCCGGCAAGGCCGCCTGAATGAGGCACAGCTTGGACCAATAGGTTCGTTCGCGCAGAAACTCGGTATCCAGGGTGACATAGGGCTGATCCTTGGCTGCAGTGCAAAAGGCGGCAAGGTCGGCGGTCGTGGTAATCACACGCATGAGATGGCTTTCGGTGAGGGCGCGGGGGTGTCCCGCAGGGGTGCTATAGGGGGGCTGCGCGGCAAGGGGAAGGGGCGATTCTTGGCGGGCGCGGACCAAAAGTTTTGCAAAACTTTCGCAAAATCCTTCGAAGGATTTTTTCAGATTGCGGCAAACCGCGCCAGCACCGCCGGATACAGCAGGTGCTCCTGCTTGAGAACCCGCGCGGCAAGGCTTTCTGGCGTGTCGCCGGGTAACACGGGCACCCGGGTCTGGCCAAGAATCGGGCCTGCGTCAAGTTCGGCGGTGACTTGGTGGACGGTGCAGCCCGCCTCGGTGTCGCCGGCCGCAAGCGCGCGGGCGTGGCTGTGCAGGCCGGGGTATTTCGGCAAAAGCGAGGGGTGGATGTTCAGCATACGGTCTTGATAGCGCGCGACAAAGCCGGTGGTCAGGATGCGCATGAAACCGGCGAGGCAGATGATGTCGGGGCGGCTTGCGTCAAGGGCTTGGGCCAGCTCAGCCTCAAACGCCGCGCGGTCTGAGCCGAAGGGGCGGTGGTCAAGGCTGGCCACCGGCACGCCCAAAGCGCAGGCTTTGACCAGGCCCGCCGCTGCGGGATTGTTGGAAAACACCAGCACGGGCCGGGCCGGAAAGTCGCCCTGCATCGCCTGCACCAGCGCCACCATGTTCGAGCCACCCCCGGACAACAGGATGGCCACCCGCTTCATATAAGCGCGCCGCGAAAGGTCACGCCCTGACCCGGCACGATGCGGCCAAGGGTGCAGACGGTTTCACCCATGCAGCACATGAGGTCGGCCAAAGCTTCGGCGCGGGAGGCGGCGACCACGACGATCATGCCGATGCCGCAGTTGAAGGTTTTCAGCAGCTCGGGGCCGGACATGTTGGCACTGGTGGCCAGCCAGCGAAATACCGGCGGCAGGGTCCAGGCCGCCAGATCAATCTCGCAGGCCAGGCCCTCGGGCAGCACGCGGGGCGGGTTTTCGGTCAGGCCGCCGCCGGTGATATGGGCCAAACCATGCACCCCGCCAGCCCTGATCGCCGCCAGCGCCGGTTTGACATAAAGCCGGGTCGGCGTAAGCAAAGCCGCCCCCAAAGTGCCGTCACCGAACGGGCTGGGCGCGTCCCAGCCAAGGCCGGACAGATCAACCACCTTGTGCACCAAGGAATAGCCGTTGGAATGCACCCCGCTTGAGGCGAGGCCCAGAACCACGTCGCCCGCAGCCACTCCGCGCGGCAGGTCGTGGCCACGCTCCATAGCGCCGACGGCAAAGCCCGCCAGATCAAAGTCACCGTGGTGATACATGCCGGGCATCTCGGCCGTCTCGCCACCGATCAGGGCGCAACCTGACGCCGCACAGCCCGCAGCGATTCCGTTGATGATGCGGGTGGCCTGGGCGACATCCAGCTTGCCGGTGGCGAAATAGTCCAGAAAGAACAAGGGCTCGGCACCCTGACAGACCAGATCGTTGACGCACATGGCGACCAGATCGACACCGATGGTGTCGAGGTGACCGGTGTCGATCGCAATCCGCAGCTTGGTGCCGACGCCGTCGGTCGCCGCCACCAGAACCGGATCGACATAGCCCGCCGCCTTCAGATCGAACAGCGCGCCAAAGCCACCCAGGCCGCCGATGACCCCGGCGCGGTTGGTGGCCTTGGCGGAGGGTTTGATCGCCTCAACCAAGAGATTGCCCGCGTCGATATCGACCCCGGCATCGGCGTAGGTCAGACCGTTAGGTCCCGGTGTCATTGCCTTACCCCGCCTGGCCCATGTGTGCTGACCCCATAGAGCAACACAAGTCCCCCTGCAACGGCCCCTTGGTTCTTGACCCCAAGCGCCGATATGCTAGGCAAGCCCAACGGCGGGCCTGTAGCTCAACGGTCAGAGCAGGGCGCTCATAACGCCTTGGTTGGGGGTTCGAGTCCCTCCGGGCCTACCAAATCACCGATTTTTTCCCTATTTTTGAGGCACTTAGTCTGCATTTTGTCAAATCTCTCTTGCGGGTTTGACATTCCGCGTTGTGTTTTCGTCCGCCGTGACCTGCATTTGAAGCGTCGGCCGGGCGAGTCCAAGGCGGTTCGCGGCTTCATTGTAGGTCTGCACCTCCGTCAGAGTCTTGTGGCCGGAACAGGCCATGATTTGCGGGGCGCTGCATCCGACTTCGTCCAGTTGTTCGCAACCGCCGGACGGACTGCCGGTTTTGCGATGATCGCCTTGACGTGTTCACGCTTCAGCTTGGCAACAGGCTTGTCGCCATGCTGTTCCCTGAAGGGTTCCATCGTGCTGCGATAGGTGCGTTGCGTGATCGGCTTCAGATCTATGCAAGCCGAAGAGCGCTAGTAACCGGCGACCAAAGCGGCCACGGTGCCCGCTGCGGTCTTCGCGGCCCCTGCGCCGACACTCTGCTTTTCGCCCTTCGCGGCGGCATCCCAAGCCGCCATGAATTCGGGAGGCCAAGGCAAGCCCGGCAAAGGCAAGCGGGGAAAACCCGGACGGCGAAAATACCAGCGGGCCGCGCCGTGTCGATCAAGGAAGCCCTGGCAATACTTCGGCGGCATTCTCCTCATTCCAGCACCTCTGCCCAAGGGTCGGCTGCATCTGCATCATGGCAGGAGTCCTGATCACCGGGCAAGGCGTCAAAGGCAAAGTCCAATGCCCGCACGTCCCAAACGCGCCGCCCGTCAATTTGCCTGGGCTTGGGCATAGGGGGCGGGGATGGTCAGGTTTTCGCCTGCCTGCACATAGTTCTTCATGGTCAGAGTCCTTTCGAGGTTCTGAAGACAAAGGTGGAAGCGGGGCGCTTGGACGCCGCCGCGATTTCTGCATCAAAAGCCGCCAAGGCCTGCGCCATTTGGGACGTCAGAGCGATATTCGACATCTTCGCCGTTCCGGTCTTTGAAGCGCCGCACGCCCGGCGAACGCGCTTGGAAGAGCGAGTCGCGGGCGGCGGTCATTTCGGAAAGGGTCAGCGCCACGGCCTAGCCCCCCCGATTGAGGTATGCGCCGCGCCAATCCAGCCAGCCAGCGCCGAAGTCGAGCCATGCGCGGAACTTCAGCCCAAGGGTATCCCAAGCCTCTGCCCGCTGAATCTGGACGCCTGACGCGCTGGACAGTTAGCCATACTGAAGACACGGCAGGCGGGCCGGATCAGCGAGAATGAACCAGTCGTTGCCGGTCAAGCGCGGTTCGGCCAGAAGCTGAAGGCTGCCCGAAAACGGGTTCACGTTCGCCGAACGGGCGATGGTGCGGATGGCCGCAGGGTTTTCAATGGCGGTCAGGGCCGCCGGAGTTTCGATCAAGTCTTCAGGCATTTCATGGCTCCCAACATTACTCCCAACATTGGCCCCCTTGTCGGCGGGCACGGGGACGAATGAGATTTCAGAGATTGCGGGCAGCACGGTATGGACGATCTGCCCAATGGCCGGGTCAGTCGATTTGACGGAACGGGCTTGGCTGGAGCCGATGCTGGCAGATGTGACGATTCCAGCGTCGATTTCTTCAACAAGCCAGTTGGCCCGTTCGGAAATTTGAATGTCCGCCCAAAGCCCCTCACTGTCTTGCCCGGCCCCGAAGACGCGCCCGACAAGGTTTTCCAGACTGTCTTGGCGGTGCGAATTGAGAACCGGCAGGCCGATGATGGTTTGCGGATCAGGCAGGGTCAGCTTTTCGATATAGCCCCGGCGGGCGACAGCCGCGCCGGGGGAAACCGTGACGCGGACAGTCCGCTTTTCGCGGTTCAGAGAAGAGGGGGCCAACGTTGCCCGACGGGTCACAAGGTCATCAAGCGGCATTGGGGGCCTCTTTCGGCTTCAAGGTGTCTGCGGCAATCTCTTGGCTCAAGTCTCCCAAGGCCCATCCCCGCGCGGCCACCAGCTTGCTGCGACTTGTCAAGCCGGCTTCCATTTTGGCCACGTCGGCTTGGACCTGTTTCACCGGATCAGCCTGCATGAAGGCAGGGGGAAGGAATTCGCAGGCCAGATTATCGCGGGGGCTGGACTCGAATCCCGGGGGCCTCCAGATCACCAGACAGTACTGCCCAGGTCGCCACGCGCCGCCACAGGGGCCGGAGTAATTGAGGCACAAGGATTCCGTATTGGATTTGCTCCACAGGCTGACGGAACGACAGAAGCCCGGCCTGCGACAGCCAAGGGTTGTTGTTCGCCAGATACCGGGCACGGGCGCGAACGCTTGCCCCGGCCCCCGCGACTTCGCTGTTGATCGGCCCGAAAGTCCCCCGGCCAAATGCCTGCCGCCCGCCCGCGCCCTGTCAAGACGACGGACAGCGGTTGCAGGGGCAGTCGTGCGGTGGAAAAGGTCAAGAGGGTTCGGGAAGGGGAAAGCCATCAGTCGGGCATCCCCACTTGCGCGATGACATTCAGAAAGAGGGGCGCAAGTTCCACCGTCACGCGAGTCCGGCCCGGCTTGCTGCCAAGGATTGCATCAATCCTGGCATTTTCGGCTTTCGATTGCGCCGCGCCATCCCATTCAAAGCGGGCTTCAAGCAGCGCCGAATTGCCCATGCCGGGCATCTTCTGCGCGATGGTCAGGGTCCAGTCTTCGCCGGCGGCAACGCCGCGAATGGCGTTCAACAGGCCGCCACGATCAACAAAGCCGCCTTCAACCGCCTGCGACGGTGCAAAGGGGCGGCTGCCTTTCAGTTCGGCGGCGGTCACGACGGCTTCAAGCGCCCGCGTATCCATCGCCAGAGCCATCAGTTCGGCGTAGATCGCAGCGCGATAGACGGCAATGGTCGGGAATGCTTTGGTGCCCCGCGCGTCAACCGACACGCCGCCGGGCAGCATGTCGCGCTTGGCAAGATAGCGAAGGCGGTTGTGTGTGGTCGCGTGGTCTTCAAGAACAAGATCGTCAGCCCGGCAAAGGACTTCGGCAATCTCAGTGGCGGTGAAACGGTCTTTCTTCAGCATGGGGCGCTCCTATGGCTTTCCCAATGCCATAGAGTAATTCAAGCGATAAATCCAGAGATTTGGCGATAACGCCTGATTTTTATGAGGACGGCCGATACTGATGGAAGCGTAAAGGCCACTTGCTCCTTGTGAAACCGGGACGGGCGGCAGGTCGCAGATCAGCCGCCCGCCCTACCAAAGACAGAGATTCGGCCTGAAAGCACGACGGCAGTTGTCAGGGCAGGCCGGATATGGGGGTGGCTTGGACATGGGCCGCCCCCACCAATGACCAACCATTTCGGAGGAAAGCCCGATGCAGAAGG
>JBCKXH010000052.1:0-16014 GCA_038921555.1 Paracoccaceae bacterium | reverse complement strand
GTAGAACAGGGTGATGCCGGTGCAGCCTGCGCAGCACCTGATGCTGGCGATCTACAGCGGTTTGCGGGCGGTCCGGCGGACCGGACCGCCCGCAAAGCACTTCAGACCCGCTCCAGTGCCACGGCGATGCCTTGGCCGACGCCGATGCACATGGTTGCCAGCGCGCGTCGTCCGCCGGTTAGCGCCAGTTGCAGGGCGGCGGTGCCGGTCAGGCGGGCGCCGGACATGCCGAGGGGGTGGCCGAGGGCAATCGCCCCGCCGTTGGGGTTCACACGGGGGTCGGTGTCCTTCAGTCCAAGATCGCGCAGGGTGGCGATTGCCTGGGCGGCGAAGGCTTCGTTCAGTTCGATCACGTCGAAATCGCGCAGGGTCAGGCCGAGGCGGGACAACAGTTTGCGGCTGGCGGGGGCGGGGCCGATCCCCATGATGCGGGGTGCTACACCTGCGGTGGCTCCGCCAAGGATGCGGGCGATCGGCGTCATTCCGTGGCGGCGGGCGGCGGGCCCGGAGGCCACGATCAGGGCGCAGGCACCGTCGCTTAGGCCGCTGGAGTTGCCGGCGGTCACCGAGCCTGCGTGGCGGAACGGGGTGGGCAATCTGGCCAGAGTTTCCGGCGTGGTGGGGCGCGGGTGCTCGTCGGTGCTGATCAGGCGAGGCTCGCCCTTGGGCTGTTGGACGGCGACGGCGGTGATCTCAAAGGCGAGGCGGTCTTTGGCCTGGGCCGCCTTGGCTTGGGAACCCGCGGCGAAAGAATCCTGGTCGGCGCGGGAGATGGCATGGTCATGGGCCACATTCTCGGCGGTCTCCGGCATGCTGTCGGTGCCGTATTGCGCCTTGAGCCGCGGGTTTATGAGCCGCCAGCCGATGGTGGTGTCGTGGATCTCGGCCTGGCGAGAAAAGGCGTGCTCGGCCTTGGGCAGCACAAAGGGCGCGCGGGACATGCTTTCGACGCCGCCTGCGATGATAAGATCAGCCTCGCCCGCCATGATCTGACGCGCGGCGATCAGCACGGCGTCCATGCCGGAACCGCACAGGCGGTTGACGGTGGTGCCGGTCACAACGACCGGCAGGCCCGCCAGCAGCACGGCCATGCGGGCGACGTTGCGGTTATCCTCGCCCGCCTGATTGGCGCAGCCGAGGATGACATCGTCAAGCGCCTGCCAATCGACGCCGGGGTTGCGCGACATCAGGGCGGCCAGCGGGAGGGCTGCGAGGTCATCGGTGCGCAGGCTGGACAAAGCGCCACCAAAGCGGCCGATCGGGGTGCGGATATAGTCGCAGATGAAAGCCTCGGGCATGGTGACCTCGGGTTGGGTTGGCCGCATCAAAGCACCGGGAAGGGGTCGGTTGCAAGGAGTGGTGCTGCTGCATTGAGGTTGGTGGGGGGGGTTCACACCCCCCACACCCCCGGTGGAGTATTTGTGAAAGGGTAAGGGGGGGGCGAATTTTAGTCGAATTGTCTGGATTGTCGTTGTATGGCGGGGGAGGGCTGCAAGGGGAGGCATCATGGAGAACACAGCGCGGCATGGCGGGCAGCTTTTGGTGGACAGTCTGGTGGCTTTGGGGGCGACCAAGGCTTTTGGGGTGCCCGGCGAAAGCTATCTGGCGGTGCTGGACGGAATGCATGACACGGTGGGGCGGCTGGATTTTGTGCTGTGTCGCCATGAGGGCGGGGCGGCCTTCATGGCGGCGGCCTGGGGCAAGCTGACCGGGAGCCCGGGCATCTGCATGGTGACGCGCGGGCCGGGGGCGGCCAATGCGATGATCGGGGTGCATACCGCGATGCAGGATTCGGTGCCGATGATTCTGTTCGTCGGTCAGATCGGCACCGACATGCGCGGAAGGGAGGCTTTTCAGGAGTTCGACTATCGCGCGATCTTTGGCACGGTTGCCAAATGGGTGGTCGAGATTGATTGCGTGGACCGGCTGCCCGAGTTCTTGGGGCGGGCCTGGGTGCAGGCACTGACCGGGCGACCGGGGCCGGTGGTGGTGGCGCTGCCGGAGGATATGCTCACGGCGCAGCCTATGGTGCCGGCGCTGACCCGGCCGGCGCTGGTGTTCGGGGCGGCACCATCGGATGCGGCGATGGCTGAGGTTCATGGCTTGCTGGCCACAGCCGAGCGCCCGGTGATCCTGCTGGGCGGCACGAACTGGAGCACGGCTGGGCGGCGGGCGTTGCAGAATTTTGCCGAGGCGAGCGGCATTCCGGTGGTGGCGGCGTTCCGCTTTCAGGATCAGTTCGACAACCACTCGTGCGTCTATGTCGGTGAGGCGGGGGTCGGGATGCCGGCCCATGTGCGGGCACTGGTGCGGGAGGCCGATGTCATTCTGGCGGTGAATCTGCGGTTTGGCGAGATGACGACCGAGGGCTATACGCTGCTGGAGGTGCCGGTGCCGAAGCAGCGGCTGATCCATGTCCATCCGTCGAGTTTGGAGATCGGCAAGATCTATCAGCCGACCTTGGGGATTGTGAGCGATGCCAGCGAGTTTGCGCTGCGGCTGCGGCCGGTTGCGCGCAAGGGGGATTGGTGTGGCAAGGCGCGGGCGGAATATGAGGCGGGGTTCGATCTGGCGCCTTTGCCCTCGCCGGTCGATATGGGGCGGGTGATGGAGTGGCTGGGGCGTGCCATGCCGCAGGATGTCATTCTGACCCATGGCGCGGGGAATTTCGCGGTTTGGCCGGACAAGTTTTACCGCTTCGGACCGCAGGCACGGCTGCTTGGGCCGCAGTCGGGGGCGATGGGGTACGGCGTGCCGGCGGCGATTGCGGCCAGTCTGGCCTGTCCGGGGCGCCAGGTGGTGTGCTTTGCGGGCGACGGTGATTTTCAGATGAATTGTCAAGAGCTTGCCACGGCGCGGCAGCATGGGGCGACGCCGATCATCCTGATCCTGAACAACGGCATCTATGGCACGATCCGGGCGCATCAGGAGCGGGAATATCCCGGGAGGGTGTCAGGCACCACGATGGAGAACCCGGATTTCGTGGCCCTTGCCCGCGCCTATGGTTTTCACGCCGAAAGGGTCGAGCGAACCCAGGATTTCGCGCAGGCTTACGGCCGGGCGGTGGCGGATGGCGGCGGGGCGGTGCTGGAGCTGGTCATCTCGCCCGAGGCGATCACGCCGCGGCAAAGCTTGAGCGCGTTGCGGCAAGCGGCGTTGGAGCGGCAAGGCGGGCGGTGAGCCCGAGGGATGGTTCATTAGCGGTTCGCAAGCAAGCCAAGTCTTGAATTCGCCGGGGTTACCTTGTATCTGCCAGAAATCCCAGCAAACGGAGCCGAAAAGATGGCCACCACCAACCCGATCCAGTTCATCCAGCAGGTCCGTTCCGAAGTGGCCAAGGTCGTCTGGCCGACCCGGCGCGAAGTGCTGCTGACCACGGTGATGGTGTTCATCATGGCGGCACTGACGGCGACCTTCTTCAGCCTGGTCGATATCATCATCAGGTCCGGCCTGACCATTGTGCTGAACGCTTTCCAATAGAGCAATCAGCGCTGCTGCGGACCGATTTCCCTTGATTTCGGGGTGGGCGATGGGCTATTTCGCCGCAGGTTCAAGGACAATCGGCGCGCAGCGATTCGGCGGCGTGCTGTTTGTTGTTCGGACGAGGCGGATTAACCGCTTGAAATGAAAAGACTTCCCTGTTTGAGGCGGGGCGGATGACAAGGTGAAGAGCAATGGCCAAGCGCTGGTATTCGGTTTCTGTCCTCTCGAACTTCGAGAAGAAAGTGGCCGAGCAGATCAAGACTGCCGTTGTGGAAGCCGGTCTTGAGGAAGAGATCGACGAAGTTCTGGTGCCCACCGAAGAAGTGATCGAGGTGCGGCGCGGCAAGAAGGTGACCTCCGAGCGGCGCTTCATGCCCGGCTATGTGCTGGTGCGGATGGAGATGTCGAACCAGGGCTATCACCTGATTTCCTCGATCAACCGCGTCACCGGCTTTCTTGGGCCGCAAGGCAAGCCGATGCCGATGCGCGATGCCGAGGTGAACCTGATCCTGAACCGGGTTGAAGAAGGCGAAGCCGCCCCGCGTAACCTGATCCGGTTTGACATTGGTGAGCGTGTCAGGGTCACCGACGGCCCGTTCGAGGGTTTTGAGGGCATGGTCGAGGACGTGGACGAGGGGCACGGCCGCCTTAAGGTCGCGGTCTCGATCTTCGGGCGTTCAACGCCGGTGGAATTGGAATTCACTCAGGTCTCCAAGGGGATCTGAGCGAAAGCGTGTGGGAGGCGAGCGTTCTGACCTGATCAGGGGCCGCGGACCGAACCACTAAACCGCGATTCTGCCTGATACCGGGTGGACGCAGTGATATAGGAGAGGCCAGATGGCCAAGAAGATTGTCGGCAGCCTGAAGCTGCAAGTGAAGGCGGGGCAAGCCAACCCTTCGCCGCCGGTCGGCCCTGCACTGGGTCAGCGCGGGCTGAACATCATGGCTTTCGTCAAGGAATTCAACGCCAAGACGGCGGACATTCCCTTGGGCACCCCGACCCCGGTCATCATCACCTATTACCAGGACAAGTCGTTCAGCCTGGAATTCAAGACAGCACCTGCCGCGTTCCTGCTGAAGCAGGCGGCTGGTCTGCCGCCGGTCGGCAAGCGCAATCGCGCCAAGGGTTCGCTCAAGCCGGGTCATGTCGTGGCCGGGTCGGTATCGGTGGCCCAGGTTCGCAAGATCGCGGAAACCAAGATGAAGGATCTGAGCGCCAATTCGATCGAAGCGGCGATGAGGATCATCCTTGGCTCGGCCAAGTCCTGCGGCATCGAGATCAAGGGGTAAGGCAATGGCAAAGCTTGGAAAACGGACCGTGGCAGCACGGGCGGCCTTTGACGGCAAGGTGCTGATCTCGGTCGAGGAGGCGGTGAAACTGATCAAGGGCACGGCTACGGCCAAGTTCGACGAGACGATTGAAGTCGCGATGAACCTGGGCGTTGACACCCGCCACGCCGACCAGATGGTGCGCGGCGTGATCAGCCTGCCGAACGGCACCGGCAAGACCGTCCGCGTGGCGGTGTTCGCGCGCGGTGCCAAGGCTGATGAAGCCCGCGCCGCTGGTGCCGATATCGTCGGGGCCGAGGACCTGATGGCAATCATCCAGTCCGGCAAGATCGAGTTCGACCGCTGCATCGCAACGCCGGACCTGATGCCGCTGGTTGGCCGTCTGGGCAAGATCCTCGGCCCGCGCAACCTGATGCCGAACCCCAAGGTCGGCACCGTGACGATGGACGTGAAAACCGCTGTCGCCGCCGCCAAGGGGGGTGAGGTCCAATACAAGGCCGAAAAGGGTGGCGTGGTTCATGCCGGTATCGGCAAAGTCAGCTTCAGCGAAGAAAAGCTGGTGCAAAATGTCCGCGCCTTTGTCGAAGCGGTGGTCCGCGCCAAACCGACCGGCGCCAAGGGCACCTATCTGAAAAAGATCTCGCTGGCCTCGACCATGGGTCCGGGCGTGTCGCTGGACCTAGGCTCGGCCACGGCGAAGTAAACGGTGCGGCGGGGTGAACCCCGCCCTACCCAGCACCGTAGGGCGGGGTTCACCCCGCCACGGCGAAAAGAATTCCTGACCCTTCGGGGAAGGGATGGTGGGGCAAAGACGCCCCATCCTGTCCGAGACGGTGGGTGGCGCGCAAACGCCGTAAATCCTGCCTGAGATGGGAAACGAGATTGACGTCACCTTCGGGTGATCTTGGCCTCGGGACCCGTAACCAGGACCCGAACGCCCCCGTCTGCGGTTAAAACCGTCAAACGGGGCAAACATGAGCCGGGGGGAAACCCCCAACCTTGGAGTGAAACTGTGGATAGAGCCCAAAAAGAGAAAGTGGTCGATGAACTCGGCCAGATCTTCGCAAGCTCTGGCGTGGTAGTGATCGCTCACTACGTCGGTATGACAGTTGCTCAGATGCAGGCCCTGCGCGCCAGAATGCGCGAAGTTGACGGGTCTGTTCGCGTTGCCAAGAACAAGCTCGCCAAGATCGCCCTTGATGGGAAACCCTACGTCAAGATGGGTAACCTGCTTACGGGCATGACCGTGCTCGCCTATTCGCAAGACCCCGTCGCTGCGGCGAAGGTCTGCGAAGCCTATGCCAAGACGAACGACAAGTTCGTCATCCTTGGTGGGGCTATGGGCGACATAGTTCTGGATGCCGCCGGTGTCAAAGCCGTGTCCGCCATGCCGTCGCGTGAAGAGCTTCTCGCTCAGATCGCCTCAAGCATCGGCGCACCTGCTGCCAACATCGCCGGTGCCATTGGCGCGCCTGCTCAAAACATCGCCAGCATCCTCACCACGATTGAGGAGCGGCAAGCCGCCTGAGCAACCAATAACCCGGCGCGGAATAATCCGCCTCGTTGGAACCAATCTTTAATCGAACGGAACAGAAAATGGCTGATCTGAACAAACTCGCGGAAGAAATCGTTGGTCTGACCCTGCTGCAAGCGCAGGAACTGAAGACCATCCTGAAAGACAAATATGGCATCGAGCCCGCTGCCGGCGGCGCTGTGATGATGGCGGCCGGCCCGGCTGCGGTGGCTGAAGTTGCTGAAGAAAAGACCGAATTTGACGTTGTGCTGATGGAAGCCGGTCCGAACAAGATCAACGTCATCAAGGAAGTCCGCACCATCACCGGTCTGGGCCTGAAAGAGGCCAAGGACTTGGTCGAGGCCGGCGGCAGGGTCAAGGAAGCTGCTTCCAAAGCCGACGCGGAAGCGATGAAGAAGAAGCTAGAAGATGTTGGTGCCAAGGTCGAGCTGAAGTAATCCAGCCTTCGGGTTGGACAAGGGCGGGGTTTGCAGTCGCAGGTCCCGCCGCACCCGTCTTGACAGCGGTTTTTTAGCGGTTTTTGCGAAACCCCTTTCTAGGCGCGGTGATGGTTCGGGAGCCCCCCTAAGGGATGGCGGGCATGAATAGAACCACTACCCCCCTGTCGCCCTGGCGGCGTTTCCGTGGCCCGACGGAAGCGCGCGCTTAGATGATGAAAGGTTACGACGAGCATGGCGCAAGCTTACGTTGGTCAGAAGCGTATTCGCCGGTTTTTCGGCAAAATCCGTGAAGTGTTGGAGATGCCGAACCTGATCGAGGTTCAGAAATCTTCTTATGATTTGTTCCTGCGCTCGGGCGACAGTGACAAGCCGCTGGACGGCGAAGGCATCCAGGGCACCTTCCAGTCGGTGTTCCCGATCAAGGATTTCAACGAAACCGCCGTGCTTGAATTCGTCAAATACGATCTGGAAAAACCGAAATACGACGTCGATGAATGTCAGTCGCGCGACATGACCTTTTCGGCGCCGCTTAAGGTGACGCTGCGGCTGATCGTGTTCGATGTCGATGAAACCACCGGGGCAAGGTCGGTCAAGGACATCAAGGAACAGGATGTCTTCATGGGCGACATGCCCCTGATGACCCATAACGGCACTTTCATCATCAACGGCACCGAGCGGGTGATCGTCAGCCAGATGCACCGCTCACCCGGGGTGTTCTTTGACCATGACAAGGGCAAGACGCATTCCTCGGGCAAGCTCTTGTTCGCTTGCCGGATCATTCCCTATCGCGGCTCGTGGCTGGACTTTGAATTCGACGCCAAGGACCTCGTGTTCGCCCGCATCGACCGTCGCCGCAAACTGCCGGTCACCACGCTGCTTTATGCCCTTGGCATGGATCAGGAAGGCATCATGGATGCCTATTACCAGACCGTCGTCTACAAGCACCAAAAGAACAATGGCTGGGTCACCAAGTTCTTCCCCGAGCGTATCCGGGGCACCCGTCCGACCTTTGACATCGTCGATGCCGCATCCGGCGAAGTGATCTGCAAGTCCGGCGACAAGATGACGCCGCGCATGGCAACCGATCTGATCAAGTCCAGCAAGGTGACCGAGCTTCTGGTGCCATTCGACAACATCATCGGCCGCTATGTCGCCAAGGACATCATCAATGAGGCGACCGGCGAAATCTGGGTCGAGGCCGGTGATGAACTGACGATGGAGTATGACCGCGATGGCGGGGCCAAGGGCGGCACGCTGAAGCTGCTGCTCGATCAGGGCATCACGGAGATTCCGGTGCTGGACATCGACGGCGTCAACACCGGGCCCTATATCCGCAACACCATGGCGGTCGACAAGAACATGGGCCGTGACACCGCGCTGATGGATATTTACCGCGTGATGCGCCCCGGCGAGCCGCCGACGGTGGAAGCCGCCAGCCATTTGTTCGACACGCTGTTCTTTGACAGCGATCGTTACGACCTGTCCGCAGTTGGCCGGGTCAAGATGAACATGCGCCTTGATCTGGGCCGCCCGGACACCCAGCGCACGCTGGACCGCGCCGACATCATCGCCTGCATCAAGGCGCTGACCGAGTTGCGCGACGGCAAGGGCGAGATCGACGACATCGACCACCTCGGCAACCGAAGGGTCCGTTCGGTTGGCGAATTGATGGAAAACCAATACCGCGTCGGCCTTTTGCGCATGGAGCGGGCGATCAAGGAGCGGATGTCGTCGGTGGAGATTGACACGATCATGCCGCAAGACCTGATCAACGCCAAACCGGCGGCGGCTGCGGTGCGCGAATTCTTTGGTTCCAGCCAGCTCAGCCAGTTCATGGACCAGACCAACCCCTTGTCCGAAGTGACGCACAAGCGTCGTCTGTCGGCGCTGGGGCCGGGCGGTTTAACGCGGGAACGGGCGGGCTTTGAAGTGCGCGACGTTCACCCGACCCATTACGGCCGGATGTGCCCGATCGAGACGCCGGAAGGTCAGAACATCGGCCTGATCAACTCGCTGGCGACCTTTGCCCGGGTGAACAAATATGGCTTCATTGAGACGCCCTATCGCCGGGTGATCGACAACAAGGTGACGGACGAAGTCGTCTATATGTCGGCCACCGAGGAAATGCGCCACACGGTGGCTCAGGCCAACGCGGCACAGGACAGCGAAGGCCGTTTCACCGACGACCTGATTTCCTCGCGTAAAGCCGGCGAATTCATGCTGAGCCCGCCGGAAGCCATCGACCTGATCGACGTGTCGCCCAAGCAGTTGGTTTCGGTTGCGGCATCGCTGATCCCGTTCCTGGAAAACGACGACGCCAACCGCGCTCTGATGGGCTCGAACATGCAGCGTCAGGCGGTTCCCTTGTTGCAAGCCGATGCGCCCTTCGTGGGCACTGGGATTGAAGCGGTGGTGGCGCGCGACTCTGGTGCGGCCATCATGGCGCGCCGGGCCGGGGTGATCGACCAGGTGGACGCCACCCGTATCGTGGTGCGCGCCACCGAGATGCTGGAACCGGGCGAGCCCGGCGTTGACATCTACCGTCTGCGCAAGTTCAAGCGTTCCAACCAGTCATCCTGCATCAACCAGCGCCCGTTGGTCAAGGTCGGCGATACCGTGCTGAAGTCCGAAGTGATCGCCGACGGCCCCTGCACCGACCTGGGCGAACTGGCCCTTGGCCGGAACGTGGTTGTCGCCTTCATGCCGTGGAATGGTTACAACTATGAAGACAGCATCCTGATTTCGGAGCGCATTCTGAAGGATGACGTGTTCACCTCGATCCATATCGAAGAATACGAAGTCGCAGCGCGTGACACGAAACTGGGGCCGGAAGAGATTACCCGCGACATCCCGAACGTCGGCGAAGAAGCGCTGCGCAACCTCGACGAGGCAGGCATCGTCTATATCGGCGCCGAGGTTGTGTCGGGCGATATTCTGGTCGGCAAGATCACCCCCAAGGGCGAAAGCCCGATGACGCCGGAAGAAAAGCTGCTGCGCGCCATCTTTGGTGAAAAGGCCTCGGACGTGCGCGACACCTCGCTGCGTCTGCCGCCGGGTGCCTTTGGCACCATCGTCGAGGTGCGGGTGTTCAACCGCCACGGCGTCGACAAGGACGAGCGCGCCTTGCAGATCGAGCGCGAGGAGATTGAACGCCTTGCCCGCGACCGCGATGACGAATTGGCCATTCTGGAGCGCAACATCTACGCGCGTCTGAAGGCGCTGATCACCGGCAAGACCGCGCTCAAGGGTCCCAAAAGCATCAAGGCCGGGTCCAGCATTGACGAGGCTCTGCTGGGCACGCTGTCGCGTGGTCAGTGGTGGCAGTTGGCACTGGCCGAAGAAGCCGACGCCAAGGATGTCGAAGCCCTGCATGACCAGTTCGAGGCGCAAAAGCGCGCGTTGGATCACCGCTTCGACGACAAGGTCGAGAAGGTGCGGCGTGGTGACGATCTGCCTCCGGGTGTGATGAAGATGGTCAAAGTGTTCGTCGCGGTGAAGCGCAAGCTGCAACCGGGCGACAAGATGGCCGGACGTCACGGCAACAAGGGCGTGATCTCCAAAGTCGTGCCGGTCGAGGATATGCCCTTCCTTGCCGACGGGACCGCGGTTGACCTGGTGCTGAACCCGCTTGGTGTGCCGTCGCGGATGAACGTGGGCCAAATTCTGGAAACCCATATGGGCTGGGCCGCGCGCGGGCTGGGTCTGAAGATCGACGAGGCGTTGAAGGAATATCGCCGCTCTGGCGACATGACTCCGGTGCGTGCGGCGGTGCGTCATGCTTATGGTGATGAGACCTATGAGGCAGAGTTTGCCAAGCGGAGCGAGGAAGACTTCCTTGAGCTGGCTGGCAACGTGACGCAAGGCGTGCCGATTGCCTCGCCGGTGTTCGACGGGGCGAAAGAATCTGACATCAATGACGCGCTGACCCGCGCCGGCTTTGATACTTCGGGTCAGACGGTGGTGTTCGATGGCCGTTCGGGCGAGCAATTCGCCCGCAAGGTCACCGTGGGCGTGAAATACATGCTCAAACTGCACCACTTGGTGGATGACAAGCTGCACGCCCGCTCGACCGGGCCGTACAGCTTGGTCACCCAGCAACCTTTGGGTGGCAAGGCGCAGTTCGGTGGTCAGCGTCTGGGGGAAATGGAGGTCTGGGCACTTGAGGCTTACGGCGCCGCCTATACCCTGCAAGAGATGCTGACGGTCAAATCGGATGATGTGGCAGGCCGCACCAAGGTTTACGAAAACATCGTCAAGGGCGAGGATCACTTTGAGGCCGGGGTTCCGGAATCGTTCAACGTCCTTGTCAAGGAAGTGCGTGGCCTCGGCCTCAACATGGAACTCCTGGATGCGGAGGAGGAGTGACGCAAGCGGTGCGCATGAATGCACACCCTACGTAGGGTGTGCCTGAAGGCGCACCTTTACCGTCCCTTCCCCCGTCGCCCCCCATTCTTAGGATGTGAAGATGAACCAGGAACTCTCGACCAACCCGTTCAACCCGGTTGCCCCCGTCAAGACCTTCGACGAAATCAAGATCAGCCTGGCCTCGCCCAAGCGGATTCTGTCGTGGTCGTTCGGCGAGATCAAAAAGCCGGAAACCATCAACTACCGCACCTTCAAGCCGGAACGTGACGGGTTGTTCTGCGCGCGGATCTTTGGCCCGATCAAGGATTACGAATGCCTGTGCGGCAAATACAAGCGCATGAAATATCGCGGCGTGGTCTGCGAAAAATGCGGCGTGGAAGTCACCCTGCAAAAGGTCCGCCGTGAGCGGATGGGCCATATTGAACTGGCCAGCCCGGTCGCGCATATCTGGTTCCTGAAATCGCTGCCGTCGCGCATCGGCCTGATGCTGGACATGACGCTGCGCGATCTGGAGCGGGTGCTGTACTTTGAGAACTACGTCGTGATCGAGCCGGGTCTGACCGACCTGACCTATCAGCAGCAGTTGACCGAAGAAGAATTCCTCGACGCACAGGACCAATACGGCGCTGACGCCTTCACCGCCAATATCGGTGCCGAGGCGATCCGCGAAATGCTGGTCAACATCGATCTGGAAAGCCTGGCTGAAAACCTGCGGGCTGACCTGAAAGAGGCGACCGGGGAACTCAAGCCCAAGAAGATCATCAAGCGGTTGAAGATCGTCGAGTCGTTCCTTGATAGCGGCAACCGGCCTGAGTGGATGGTGCTGACCGTTCTGCCGGTGATCCCGCCGGAACTGCGCCCCTTGGTGCCGCTGGATGGTGGCCGCTTTGCCACCTCCGACCTGAACGACCTCTATCGTCGCGTCATCAACCGCAACAACCGCCTGAAGCGGCTGATCGAATTACGCGCGCCTGACATCATCGTGCGCAACGAAAAGCGCATGCTGCAAGAGGCGGTTGACGCCCTCTTTGACAACGGTCGTCGTGGTCGCGTGATCACCGGCACCAACAAGCGCCCGTTGAAATCGCTGTCCGACATGCTGAAGGGCAAGCAGGGCCGCTTCCGGCAGAACCTTCTGGGCAAGCGGGTTGACTTCTCGGGGCGTTCGGTGATCGTGACCGGGCCGGAGTTGAAGCTGCACCAGTGCGGGTTGCCAAAGAAGATGGCCCTGGAGCTGTTCAAGCCGTTCATCTATTCGCGGCTTGAGGCCAAGGGCCTGTCCAGCACGGTCAAGCAGGCCAAGAAGCTGGTGGAAAAGGAACGTCCCGAGGTCTGGGATATTCTGGATGAAGTGATCCGCGAGCACCCGGTTCTGTTGAACCGCGCGCCGACGCTGCACCGTCTGGGCATCCAGGCCTTCGAGCCGATCCTGATCGAAGGCAAGGCGATCCAGTTGCACCCGCTGGTTTGTTCGGCCTTCAACGCCGATTTTGACGGCGACCAGATGGCCGTTCACGTCCCCCTTTCGCTGGAAGCCCAGCTTGAGGCGCGTGTGCTGATGATGTCGACCAACAACGTGCTGTCGCCCGCCAATGGTGCGCCGATCATTGTGCCTTCGCAAGATATGGTGTTGGGCCTTTATTACACCACCATGCAGCGCAAGGGCATGACGGGCGAAGGCATGGCCTTGACCGATATTGACGAGGTCGAGCATGCCCTGGCCTCGGGTGCCCTGCACCCGCATGCCGCGATCAAGGCCCGCATCCGTCAGGTTGACGAAGAAGGCAACATCGTCTGGAAGCGGTTCGACACCACCGCCGGCCGTCTGCGTCTGGGCAACCTGTTGCCCCTGAACGCCAAGGCACCATTCGATCTGGTCAACCGGTTGCTGCGCAAGAAAGACGTGCAGACCGTCATCGACACCGTCTATCGTTACTGCGGTCAGAAAGAATCGGTGATCTTCTGTGACCAGATCATGGGTCTGGGCTTTCGTGAGGCGTTCAAGGCCGGGATTTCCTTCGGCAAGGACGACATGCTGATCCCGGACACCAAATGGCCGATCGTCAACGCCACCCGTGAACACGTCAAGGAATTCGAACAGCAATACATGGACGGCCTGATCACTCAGGGCGAAAAATACAACAAGGTGGTCGATGCCTGGTCGAAATGCTCTGACGACGTGGCGGATGCCATGATGAAGGAAATCTCGGCGGTTCGTTACGACGAGAATGGCGCGGAAAAGGAACCAAACTCGGTTTACATGATGTCCCACTCGGGCGCGCGCGGCTCGCCAGCGCAGATGAAGCAGTTGGGCGGAATGCGCGGATTGATGGCCAAGCCTTCGGGCGAGATCATCGAGACGCCGATCATCTCGAACTTCAAGGAAGGTCTGACCGTTCTTGAATACTTCAACTCGACCCACGGCGCCCGCAAGGGTCTGGCCGATACTGCGCTGAAAACCGCGAACTCGGGTTACCTCACGCGGCGTCTGGTTGACGTGGCGCAGGACTGCATTATCCGCAGCCACGATTGCGGCACCGACAAAGCCATCACTGCCGATGTGGCGGTGAATGACGGCGAAGTGGTGCAGTCGCTGGCCGAGCGTGTGCTGGGCCGGGTGGCGGCGGACGACATCTGCGTCCCCGGCACTACCGAAGTGATCGTGCCCCGTGGGCAACTGATCGACGAACGGTTGGCCGATCTGATCAGTCAGGCTGCGGTGGCAAGTGCCCGTATCCGCAGCCCGTTGACCTGCGAGGCTGAGGAGGGCGTTTGCGCCATGTGCTATGGTCGTGATCTGGCGCGCGGCACCATGGTCAACCAGGGTGAGGCGGTCGGCATCATTGCCGCGCAGTCCATTGGCGAGCCGGGCACCCAGCTGACGATGCGGACCTTCCACATCGGCGGCATTGCGCAGGGTGGCCAGCAGTCCTTCCTGGAAGCCAGCCAGGAAGGCCGGATCGAGTTCCGCAATGCCAACCTTCTGACCAATGCCAATGGCGAGCAGATCGTGGTGGGCCGCAACATGTCGATCGCCATCGTTGACGATGCCGGGCAGGACCGGGCCATTCACAAGCTGACTTACGGTGCCAAGGTCCACTCGATCGATGGCCAACACGTCAAGCGTGGCACCAAGCTGTCCGAATGGGACCCCTACACGCTGCCGATCATCGCCGAAAAGGCTGGTGTGGCGCGGTTTGTTGACCTCATCTCGGGCCTCTCGCTGCGCGAAGATACCGATGAGGCCACCGGCATGACGCAAAGGATCGTGTCCGACTGGCGCTCGGTGCCCAAGGGCAATGAACTGAAGCCCGCGATCATCATCATGGATCCGCAAACCGGCGATCCGGTGCGGGGTGAGGGTGGTCAGCCGATTTCCTATGGCATGTCGGTGGACGCCATTCTGTCGGTGGAAGATGGCCAGACCATCCGCCCCGGCGACGTGGTGGCGCGGATCCCGCGCGAAGGTGCCAAGACCAAGGACATCACCGGCGGTCTGCCGCGGGTGGCCGAATTGTTTGAGGCCCGGCGTCCGAAAGACCACGCGATCATCGCGGAAACCGATGGCTATGTGCGCTTTGGCAAGGACTACAAGAACAAGCGCCGCATCACCGTTGAACCGGTCGATGCGACGCTGACCCCGGTCGAATACATGGTGCCCAAGGGCAAGCATATTCCGGTGCAGGAAGGCGACTTCGTGCAGAAGGGCGACTACATCATGGACGGCAACCCCGCACCGCATGACATTTTGCGGATCCTCGGGGTCGAGGCGCTTGCCAACTACATGATCGACGAAGTGCAGGACGTTTACCGCCTGCAAGGTGTCAAGATCAACGACAAGCACATCGAAGTCATCGTGCGCCAGATGCTGCAAAAGTTCGAGATCCTCGACAGCGGTGAGACCACGCTCTTGAAGGGTGAGACGGTCGATAAGGCCGAACTAGACGAGAACAACCAAAAGGCCATCTCGCACGGGATGCGCCCGGCCACGGCAGAGCCTATCCTTCTGGGCATCACCAAGGCCTCGTTGCAGACCCGCTCGTTCATCTCGGCGGCGTCGTTCCAGGAAACCACGCGGGTGCTGACCGAGGCTGCGGTTCAGGGCAAGCGCGACAAACTGGTCGGGTTGAAAGAGAACGTCATCGTCGGTCGTCTGATCCCGGCAGGCACCGGCGGGGCGACCAGCCGCGTCAAGAAGATCGCGGCGGATCGTGACCAGGTGGTGATCGAGGCCCGCAAGTCGGCAGCGGAACGCGCCATCGCGCTGGCCGCCCCGCTGATGGTGATGGATGTCGAGGACGAGGACACCGGTCTGGTCGATACGGTCGAAGGCCGCGATTGATCTGGTCTGAATGTCAAGAACAGCCCCTCGCCACGCGGCGGGGGGCTTTTTCGTGGGAATGAAGATGATTCTTTCGGACAACGCCAGGGGCATCTTGTTGATGTGCGGCTCGATGCTGGCCTTCACGCTGAATGACACTCTGGTCAAGGCGGTGCTGGAGGACGGGATGGACCTATATCAGGTCATTTTCCTGCGCGGGGCCCTTGCGGCGCTGGGTCTGACCGTGCTGGCGCTGCGGCAGACCGGGCGGCTGGAGCTGTGGCCCCTTGGTCCCGACCGCGGGTTTCTGGCGCTGCGGACCTTTAGCGAGTTGGGGGCGACCTGGTGCTTTCTGCTGGCTCTGTCGCATATGCCCTTGGCCAATCTGTCGGCCATCCTGCAGTCGTTGCCGCTGGTGGTGACGCTGGCGGCGGCGGTATTGTTGCACGAACCGATAGGCTGGCGGCGCATCGCGGCTATTGTGGTGGGGTTTGCCGGGGTGTTGATCATCATCCGCCAGGCACAACCGCTTGACGCGATAGACAAGATGGCAGCCATCACCCCGCGCAGGCAGGTTGTCT
>JBCKXH010000051.1:0-16268 GCA_038921555.1 Paracoccaceae bacterium | reverse complement strand
GACCTTGAGGCGCGGGCGAGCATGATGGCCGCAGCGGCGATGGGAGCGGTGGCGTTCCAGAAGGGGCTGGGCGCGATCCATGCTTTGTCCCATCCGGTCGGCGCGGTTTACAACACCCACCACGGCACGACGAACGTGGTTGTCATGGCCGCCTGTCTGCAACTCAACCGTCCGGCGGTCGAGGCGAAACTGGCCAAAGCCGCCGCCTATCTCGGCATCGCAGGTGGGTTTGACGGCTTCTGCGCGCGGGATGGCGCATTGAACGCGATGTTCAATATGCCGAAAGGTTTGGGCGCAATGGGCGTATATGCCGACCTGATTGGTGAACTGGCTGCAATGGCGCTTGAGGACCTTTCGGTCGGCGGCAACCCCGTAGCCATGACCAAGGAAAACACCATCGCCCTGTTCGAGGCCGCGATGTGAGTGACGGCGGGCCTGCCACCCATCGGCAGGCCATAGCGGGCGGGGAAGGTCACCCCCGCCTGACGCGCGCCGGGCTGATCGCGCGTATTCAGGCCGACCCCGCCCCGGTCATCGTGATCGAAGCCCCGGCGGGGATGGGCAAAAGCTGGCTTTTGGCCGATCTGGCGCAAGGCGCAGCGACGCGCCGCGATGCGAACCCGCCAGATGGCACAGCATTTTGGGATGTGCCGAACGTCCCGCTGACCGGCGATTTACCCGACAGCCCCCGTCTGATTCTGACCAAGCGACCCGACACCGCAATCCCCGAACTTGCCCGGGCCGAGGTCTATGGCCGCGTGAGCCGCTATGGCCCCGCAGACCTGTTGTTCACCGAGGCCGATCTTTCGGCCCTTTCCGAACCGATCACCCTCATGGCGCGGACGGGGGGATGGCCCTGCCTCCTCCCCGCTGCCCTGTCCGGCAAGGCTGGGTCAGGTGCTCTGACGGCTTTCCTGCGCGACGATCTTTTGAACGGCTTGGCCTCTGCAAGGTTGGTCGCCTTCGCGTCCTATCTGACCGACCCAAAGGAAACGCAGGATGCGGGGTTGCTCCACGGCCTGGCCTTTGTCGCCCAAGGCCCGCTCCATCCCGCGCTCGCCGCCGTGCGGCAGCCTATGCTTCGCGCGATCAAGGCCATCCTGGCCGACCGCCTGGCGCAGCCGCAAGAAGCGCGGGCTATTGCCGTGGCGCAGGCTGCACTCGGCCAATACCCCGAAGCCATCGCGACGTTCCAAAGCATCAGCGCTTGGCAATCCGCGCTGCAGACGCTCAATGCCGCCGATGGCACGTTTTTCGTCTACCGTTTCGGCACCGAAGCCTTTGACCTCATGCTCGCCGGATTTCCGACCGACATGGCACAGTCGGACGAGACTCTGGTCCTTTGCCGCGCCATTCAGGCGATCAAACGAGGAGAGGTTCCGCTGACTCGGCGCATCCTGATCGACCGCTACGGCCCCGTCGCCGCCGACGCCCGCGCCGTCATGGCCGACAAGGTCCACCATTCCTTGCAATTCCGGCATTTTCGCTTCCTTCTCTGCACATGGGAGGATTTCGATGCGGGTGATGCGCAGCTTGAAGAGGCCTACAAGCTGCTGACCGAACTACCCGCCGATGACGAGTTGGCGCGCGGGTCGTTCTACAATGCGGTTCTCGAATTCTATATCCGCGCCCGCCGCTTTGCCGAAGCCGATCATGCGGCGAGCCGCGCGGCCAGCCATTATGCCAAGGCGAAAGTCCCGATCCTGTCCTTCTATATCGACCTGCACCGGGCCGTGATCCGGCTGTTTCTGGGCGATCCGGCGGGGGCGCGGCGCCATAGTGCAGCGGCCCGCGCGCATCTGGCCGCGGCCAGTTATGACAGCCCTGGCGATACCCGGCTTCTGGCGCTGCTCGACGCCTGCATCGACTATGAAACCGGCCTTGCCGAACGGTTGACACAGTTCCTGTCGCTCGACTTTGACGCCTTTGCGCAGGGCGAAATCTGGCCCTCGCTGGTCGAACTGGCGCTGATCTATGGGTCACAGGCCCTGGGCGAGCAGTATTCGACCATGGCCGCCAGGTCCTTTCTGGACCGCTGGCGGGTCACGCAGGAGCGATCATCGCAGTTTCGGATGCTGATCGACATTCGCGAAGTCACCGTGATGCAGAACGGCAACCGCTGGGCCGAGGCGGCGCAGAAGGCCGCAAGCCTGCCGTTGCGGGTCACGCTCGCCTTTGTGCAGAACGGCAGGCTGCATGAGTTGTCGGATCGGGACGAGGTGGCGCTGGCGCTTGTCTGGCTGCGGCACATGGCACAGCTCACCCCGACGCGGCCCGGCCTTGATCCGTTGATCGGACAGATCCTCGACAACCCCCATCTGACCGAGCGGCAGCGCATCGGGGCCGAGATCTGGCGCGCCCATGTGCTGCGCCGCCAGCGGCAGGGCGCCGAGGCGCAGAGCCAGTTGTCGCGGACGCTGTCCCATGCCGCGCATAGCGGCATCGTCGCGATTCTTGGCGAGGAGCGGGTTTTCCTGTTGGACCTGACCGCCACCCGACGTTTGCGCGATACCCTTGACCGCTCGGAACCGGCCAACCGGATCTTGCGGCAGGTGCAGGATACTAGGCCGGGGCGGCTGACGCGCGGGCAGGCGGCGGGGCTGACACGGCAGGAAACCCGCATATTGCACGCCCTGTCCGAAGGGGCGGCCAACAAGGCGATTGCGAACATGCTGGGGCTGTCCGAGGCGACGGTGAAGTTCCATTTGGCCAACCTCTACCGCAAACTCGGCTGCGCCTCGCGCCGGGACGCGGTGCGGGCGGCGAGCGCGTTGCGGTTGGTGTCGTGACGGCAAGCGCCCCATGCCAATCGCCCGTCAAAGGCGCTGACAAAACCTAGCCGAATTGTGCTGAAACCTAGCCTCCATGCCCATTGCCCGGACATCTGCCCCGTCCCATGCTGCGGGCAGACAGGGGGGGTAGGCCCCCCGACTGTCTTTGCTTGTCCAGATGGGGGATGACGATGACCACACGCTTCCTGACAACCACGGCCGCCTTGGCAATCGCTGCGGGCCTGACGACCGGCGCGGTGTCGGCGCAGAATATCGTGACGATGAACACGGTGCAGATTTTCGGCACGATCGACCCGGCCAAGATCAGCGACTACACCGACTATATGGCGGCGGTGAACTTGTATGACTCACTAGTGACGGTGGACGGCGCAGGCAATCTGGTGCCCCAGATCGCCGAAAGCTGGGTCGTGTCGCCCGATGCGACCGAGGTGACATTCACCCTGCGCGCCGATGCGACCTTCACCGACGGCACGCCCATTCTGGCGAGCGACGTGGCCTATTCGTTCGAACGTCTGCTGCGCATCAACCAAGGCCCGGCGAACCTGTTCGATGGCGTCGTGGAGCCCGGTGCACTTGTCGCCGTGGACGACCACACCGTCAGCTTCAAGCTGTCAAAAACCTTTGCGCCGTTCATGGCGACCGTGCCCGCGCTGATGATCGTCAACGCCGATCTGGTCGCGGCCAATCTCGGCAGCGATGACGGGCAGGCATGGCTTGCCGATAATGTGGCCGGGTCTGGGGCCTATGTTCTGAATAGCTGGGATCGCGGATCGCGGATGGTGATCAAACGCTATGCCGACTACTACGGCGGCTTTCTCGACAACCCGATTGACGAGGTCCGCTGGATCATCACGAACGACGAGGCGACGGTCAAGGCGCTGGCTGCGTCGGGCGAGTTGACCATGACGTCGCAGTTCCAGTCGCCCGATACCTATAAGGCGCTGGTTGATATGGGCCGGTTCCGGCTGGAAAGTCAGCCGACGACGACGGCATTCTATCTCAAGCTGAACTCTAAATCGGCCCCGACGGATGACATCCATATCCGCCGCGCCATCGCCCATGCGACGGATTATGCAACGATCCGCGAAGTGATTTTCCCGGGCGAGCCGATGTCCACAGTCCTGCCCGAAGGCTTTGCCGATTTCTTCAATGCCGATGTGTTGGCCCCGGTTTATGACCTGGCGCTTGCGCAGGCCGAAATCGACCAGTCCGCCTATGCCGGACAGAAGATTCCGATCACCCTGTCCTATGTCGCGGACACGCTGTTCGAGGAAGAGATCAGCCTTCTGATGCAGTCCAATCTGGAATCTCTCGGCTTTGTCGTGACCCAGCAACCCGAGCCTTGGAACCGCGTGACCGAAATCGCGAGCGATGTCGCGACGACCCCGAACGTGAACCAGATCTTCTTTGGCCCGACCTATCCGTCGCCGGATTCCATGTTCTTCACCCAGTTCCATTCGGCAGCCGCCGGGACATGGGCGAGCATGGAATGGTTGCAGGACCCCGAGATCGACCGGCTGATCGACGCTGCCCGCGCAACGGGCGACGTGGCCGAACAGGCGCGGTTTTACAAGGAAGTGCAGGCGCTGTTGGCTGACAAGATGGTCGCGATCCCTTTGCTCGCGCAGACGGTGCAGCACGCGATGGACAACTGCCTGCAAGGCTTTGCCGCCGTGCCGATGCAGAGCTTTGACTATGACATGGTCCGCTATAGCTGGACCTGTTCGTAAGCTGACGACCGGCGAGGGGGCGCCGCCCCCCGACCCTGACCGGCCTCTCCACGAGGTATTTTTGCAATGATGAAGCGGCAAGCCAGAAAGTCGGTGCCGTTCAGGGGCAGGCTTTTTTCAAGGGGCTGAAAATCGGATGGAGTTTCTGGCATTTCTTGTCAGGCGGCTGTTATGGTCGATGCTGGTCTTGTTCGGCCTGTCGGTGGTCATTTTCACCATCGCGCGGGTCGTGCCGGGGGACCCGGCGCGCATGGCGTTGGGGCCACGCGCGAGCGTCGAACAGGTGGCCGATCTTCAGCAGTCGCTCGGTCTGAACAAGCCTCTGATGCAGCAATATGCGCTGTTCATCGGCGGGCTGGCGCGGGGCGATCTGGGCCGGTCTTTGTTGACCGAACAATCGGTCAACGACGATATCCGCGAGACGTTTCCAGCGACTTTGGAACTGGTGCTGACGACGATTTTCATCGCGTTTCTGTTCGGCGTTCCCCTTGGCGTGGCGGCAGCGCATTGGAAGGACAAATGGCCCGACAACCTCGTCCGCGCCATTGCCATCGTCGCGGCGGTCATGCCGACCTTTTTCATCGCGCTTCTGTTGCAGGTGCTCGCAGGCTATGTCCTGCAAATCCTGCCGACCACCGGTCGCCTGCCGGCCGGGACCGCGTTTGACGCCAACATCACCGGCCTTCTGCTGATCGACGGCACGCTGAAAGGCCGGTTCGATGTGGTGTTTGAGGCGGCGCGGCATCTGCTGTTGCCCGCGACCGCTTTGGCCCTTGCCACGATGGGCCAGATCGCCCGGATCACCCGCGCCTCGATGATCGACGTGTCCCGGCAGGACTATATCGAAGCTGCCCGCGCCTTCGGCATCCCCAACCATGTGCGCCTGTTCAAATACCAGTTGCGCCCGGCCTTTGTGCCGCCGCTGACCATCCTGGGCCTTGAGTTTGCGTCCCTCATCGGCGGGGCCTTTGTGGTCGAGTTGATCTTCAGCTGGCCCGGCATGGCCGCCTACGGCATCCGCGCCATCACGCAGAAGGACCTGAACGCGATCATGGGCGTGGTCATGATCTCGGGCGTGTTCTTTGTGCTGGTGAACCTCATCATCGACCTGCTGGTCGGCATCGTGGACCCGCGCATCCGGATCAGGGGGCGGCGGGCATGAGCGAGGTGCAGGCGCTTTCGAACAGCTATCAGAACTGGTATCGGTTCAGCCGGAACCCGACCGCCGTGATCGGTCTGCTGATCGTGATCCTGTGCGTTCTGGCCGCGATCTTTGCGCCGCATATCACCCCCTATCCTGATCATGTCGGCGCGGTCGTCGATTTCCGCAACCGCCACCAGCCCCCCTCGGCCGCCTATTGGTTTGGAACCGACAATGTGGGCCGGGACATTTTCACGCGCGTGATTTTCGGCTTTCGCGTGTCGTTGTCGCTCGCCTTTGTCGTGCTCATCATCGCGGTTCCGTTCGGGACGCTGATGGGCCTGCTTGCGGGCTATTTCGGCGGCTGGACCGAGATCATCATCATGCGCCTGACCGATGTAGCACTGGCGCTGCCGCCGCTCATCATGGCGTTGGCGGTGGCGGCGGTGCTGGAGCCGTCCCTGATGAACGCGATGCTGGCCATCGCGTCGCTTTGGTGGACCTGGCACACCCGGCTGATCTATTCCATCGTCCGGCAAATCCGCGGGCAGGAATATGTCGAGGCGGCAGAGACTTTGGGTACGTCCAAGGTCCATATCCTGTTCCGGGAAATCCTGCCGAACTGCGCGTCGGCGATTGCGGTCAAGACATCGCTTGATGCGGGATTTGTCATCCTGATCGGGGCGTCGCTGTCCTTCCTCGGCCTTGGCATCCAGCCGCCGACGCCTGACCTTGGCACGATGGTGGCGACCGGCGCGTCGTTCCTGCCGGATTACTGGTGGGAATCCATGCTGCCGGGGACGGCGATCCTGTTCGTGGCCTTGGGCTTCAACCTTCTGGGCGACGGCTTGCGCGATCTCTTCGATGTGGAGGATGTGCGATGACAGCACTGCTCTCGGTGCAGAATCTGTCGGTCAGTTTCACCACCTATGGGCGCACGGCGGAGGTGCTGAAAGCCGTGTCTCTGGAGGTGCCGCAAGGGGCGCAGGTGGCATTGGTCGGTGAAAGCGGGTCGGGCAAGACGGTGACGATGAAGGCGATCATGGGCCTGTTGCCGCAGCCGCCGGCCCGTATTCATGCGGGCAAGATCATGTTCGATGGCCGCGACTTGCTGACCTTGTCAGAACGTGAGCGGGTCGCCCTGCGCGGCACGGCGATGAGCATGGTGTTTCAGGACCCGATGTCGTCCCTGAACCCGGTCTGGACCATTCAGGACCAGCTTTCCACGATCCTGAAATACGCCGACCGCCGCATGGGGCGCGACCGCGACCGCAAGGGGCGGCGGGCGCGTGTCTTGGAAGTGCTGACGCAGGTCAGGATGCGCGATCCGGAAAGGGTGGCGGCAAGTTTTCCGATCATGCTGTCAGGCGGTATGCGCCAGCGGGTGCTGATAGCGATGGCGTTGCTGTCGGAACCGCGTCTGTTGATCGCGGACGAGCCGGGCACCGCCTTGGACGTGACAACGCAGGCGCAGATTTTGAAGCTGCTCCGCGATCTGGTCGAGGCGCAGGGCCTCGCGCTCTTGATGATCACCCACAATCTGGGCGTCGTGCGTGAAACGTCGAACACCGTCTATGTGATGCACCAGGGCGAGATCGTGGAAAGCGGTCCCACGGACCGGATTTTCGCCGCCCCCCAGCAGCAATATACCCGCGACCTGATCGCCGCCGTGCCACGCCTGACTGGACGGGTGGCGACATGATTCCGGCGCTGGAAATCCGCAACCTCATCAAGACATTCCCCATCCGCAACGCGATTGGCCGGCTGTCCGGCGCGGTCAAGGCGGTGGACGACGTCTCCTTCACGATCCCGCCCGGCGGCGTCTATGGGCTGGCGGGGGAAAGCGGATCGGGCAAATCGACCATTGCCCGGATAATCATGGGGCTGACCACGCCGGACAGCGGCGATATCCTGATCGACGGGGTCAGCATCCTGGGTAAGGCAGAACGTGCCAAGGTGCAGATGGTGTTCCAGAACCCCGGCGCATCGTTGAACCCGCGTCGGACGGTCGGCCAGTCGGTCATGGTGCCACTGGTCGCGCATCGCTTCCAGGGCGACCGCAAGACGCGGATCGGCGACCTTCTCGACATGGTGCAACTGCCCCGGCATTTCACGGATCGGTATCCGCATGAACTCTCCGGCGGGCAGAAGCAACGGGTCGCGATTGCCCGCGCTTTGGCGGTCAGCCCGCGCCTGCTGGTGCTGGACGAGCCGACCTCAGCCTTGGATGTGTCGGTGCAAGCGCGCGTGATCGACCTGCTTGAGGACCTCGGGCGGCAGTTGGGCCTGACTTATCTGTTCATCAGCCATGACCTGAGCCTCATGCGGAACTTTGCCGCAATGGTCGGCGTCCTCTACCTTGGCAAGATCGTGGAGACCGGCCCCGTCGCGCGTGTTTTTGAGCGCCCCGAACATGATTATACCCGCCTGCTGCTTGCCTCGGTCCCGGTGATTTCGGCCGAAGAAGCGGCGATGCGCCCGGTGATCCCACTCATAAACGGCGAACTTCCCACCGCCGAAGACCTGATGGCCCTGCGCAAAGGGCTGAACGCGAAGGAAAACCCAAGATGATCCGTATCGGAATCGATGTCGGCGGCACCAATACGGATGCCGTTCTGATGGACGGCAAGACGGTGATCGCAGGCGTCAAGGCACCGACCAGCGCCGATGTGATGACCGGCGTCGTGCAGGCGCTGCGCGATGTGTTGGCAGCGGCCAAGACCACGGCCGACAAGGTGGACGCGGTGATGATCGGGACGACCCATTTCACCAACGCAGTTATCCAGCGCCGCGACCTCGCGCCCGTTGCTGCGGTGCGGTTGTGCCTGCCCGCAACGGCCAGCCTGCCGCCGATGGTGGACTGGCCGACTGATCTGCGCGAGGTGATCGGCAACCACTGGTATCTGGCCCATGGCGGCAACGAGTTCGACGGACGGGTGATTTCCAACCTCGACGAGGCGGAGCTTTTGGGCATCGCCAATGACATCCGCGCCAAGGGGATCAAGTCGGTCGCCATCACCTCGGTGTTCTCGCCCGTCTCGTCAGAGTTCGAGAAACAGGCGGGCGAGATCATGGCCAAGGCTTTGCCCGATGCCCATATCACCCTCTCCGCCGATATCGGCCGCATCGGCCTTTTGGAGCGTGAAAACGCCGCGATCATGAATGCCTGCCTGCGCGACCTGTCGCGTCATGTGGTCGAGGCGTTCCGGGGTGCTTTGGCCGATGTGGGGTTCACCGGGCGGTTCTACCTGACCCAAAATGATGGCACTTTGATGGATGCGGCCTTTGCGGAACGTTTTCCTGTGCTGACTTTCGCTTCTGGCCCGACCAACTCGATGCGGGGTGCGGCGTTCCTGTCCGGCGTGGCGGATGCGATAGTGGTCGATATCGGCGGGACCAGCACGGACGTTGGGTCATTGCAGAAGGGATTTCCCCGGCAAGCTACCGTCGCAGTCGAAGTCGGCGGCGTTCGCACTAACTTCCGGATGCCCGACGTGTTCTCCATCGGCCTCGGCGGCGGGTCGCTCGTTGTGGACGGCCCGGATGGCGTGAGCGTTGGCCCGCGCTCGGTCGGTTACAAGATCGTAACCGAATCGCTGCTGTTCGGCGGCGCGACCCTGACCACAACCGACATCATCGTCGCGGACGGCGGCGCAGAACTGGGCGACAAGACCAAGGTCGCCCATCTCGACAAAGACCTGATCCGCCGCACGCGCGACCGGATCGCCTTCATGCTCGAAGACTGCGTCGAACGCGCCCGCATCTCTGCCGAACCCCTGCCGGTGATCGTGGTTGGCGGCGGTTCGATCCTGATCGAAGGCCCGATTGCCGGGCTGGAACTGATCCTGCCGAACCATTTCGCCGTCGCCAACGCCGTGGGTGCGGCCATCGCCCAAGTCAGCGGCGAAGTTGACCGCGTCTATTCGCTAGCCAAAATGACCCGCGACGACGCGCTTAACGACGCAAAAAGCCAGGCCACAGAGGCAGCGGTTGCTGCCGGTGCCCGCCGTGAAACCATTGAAATCGTTGATGTGGAGGATGTCCCCTTGGCCTATCTTCCCGGCAACGCAACCCGCGTGCGGGTCAAGGCCGTGGGGGAACTTCATGCCTGATGACGCAAGCTGGCCGCTGGTCGAAGCGGACCTGTTGCCCCTGTCCATCGGGGCCGCCCTCCTCGGCACCGGCGGTGGCGGCAACCCCTATGTGGGGATGCTGCGCGCGCGCGAACTCCTCCGCAAAGGTGCGACGGTGCGCGTCCTGCCGCTGGACGCGCTGCCCGATGATGCGCTGATCGGCGAAGTTGGCGGCATAGGCGCGCCCGTCGTGGGCGTCGAAAAGATCGAGGAAGGCGGCGAATGTTACCGCGCCGTGCGCGCTGTCGAGGACACGCTCGGGATCAGGATGTCGGCCCTCATCTGTGCCGAAATCGGCGGCGCTAACGCCATGGAGCCCGTCATCACGGCGGCGCAGGCTGGGCTGCCGGTGATCGACGGCGACGGTATGGGGCGCGCCTTCCCCGAGGTCCAGATGACCACATTCTTCATCTACGGGGCCAAACCATCCCCCGCCGCGATTGCCGATGACAAGGGCAATGTCGTCGTCTTTCGGAACGTGATCGACATGTATTGGCTCGAACGGTTCGCACGCGACACCTCTGTCGCCATGGGGGCGGCGGCAGGCTTTGCCATAGCACCCATGCGGATGGATTTCGTCCGGCGCACGGCAGTCCCGAACACGATGACGCAGGCGCTGACCATCGGGCGGGCCGTGCTGGACGCGCGGGCCAAGCGGCAGAATGTGGTGGAGCGGGTGGTCGCCGCGACCGGGGCCACGCTCTTCTTCACCGGCAAGGTGACCGACATTCGCCGTGAACTCAAAGGCGGCTTTGCCCGGGGCGCGGCGAAAATCGCCGGCATGGGCGACTGGCAAGGCTCCGAAGGCCGCATTGCCATCCAGAACGAAAACCTCGTTCTCTGGGTCGATGGCGCGCCCGTCATCATGGTCCCCGACCTGATCATCAATCTCGATCTGGAAACCGGCGAACCGATCACGACCGAGGTCTTGCGCTACGGCCAACGGGTCGCCGTCATCGGCCTGCCGGTCCACGACTTGATGAAAACGCCCGAAGCAATGGCCGTCGTCGGCCCGCAAGCCTTTGGCTATCCCGATCTGACCTTCACACCGCTGGCCTTTGGTCCAATCAATCCGTGAACGCGCAAATCCCCGAAAGGACAATGACATGAACATCATCCGCATGGTTGACGTGGACGACATGGAAGACATCGCGATCGGCGGAGCGGTCCTTGGCACCGGCGGCGGCGGCGATCCGTATGTGGGCAAACTCATGGCCCAGCAGGCGATCCGCAAGCATGGCCCGGTCAGGCTGATCGACGTGATGGAACTGGCCGACGACGCGCTGGTCGTGCCCGTCTGCATGATGGGCGCGCCGACGGTGATGACCGAGAAGCTGCCGCAGGGCGACGAGTTGATGAACGCTTTCGTCGCCTTGGAAAAGGTCATGGGCCGCAAGATCGACGCGGTCCTGTGTGGCGAGGCCGGGGGCGTGAACTCCACCACGCCCTTTGTGGTGGCCGCATCCTCTGGCCTGCCCCTGATCGACGGCGATGGCATGGGCCGCGCCTATCCGGAACTACAGATGGTGACATTCACGCTGCACGGCGTCTCGGCTACGCCGATGGTCCTCTGCGACGACAAGGGCAATTCGCTGGTGCTCGACACGGTGTCGAACGCCTGGACCGAGCGCCTCGCGCGGGCGGCGACGATCGAGATGGGAGGATCGGCCTTACTGGCCTTCTATCCGATGAGCGGCGCTGTGGCGAAAAAGGCGGTCGTCGCGGGGACGCTCTCTCTCTGCGCCAAGATCGGCAAAACGCTCCGCGCAGCGCGGGTCGAACATAGCGATCCTGTGGCGGCTTTGACCGACCTCCTAGGGGCGACAACCCTGTTCCACGGTCGCGTCATCGACATCGAACGCCGCACCGAAGGCGGCTTCGCCCGGGGCAAGGCAACCTTCGCCGGGGTGGACACCTACAAGGGCCAGACCCTGCGCCTCGACTTTCAGAACGAATTCCTGGTGGCCGAGCGGGACGGCGAGGTGCTCGTCACCACCCCCGACCTGATCGCCGTCGTCGAAGCCGACAGCGGCGCACCAGTAACAACGGATTCGCTGAAATACGGGCAGCGGCTGATCGCGCTGGCCTGGCCGTCCAACCCGATGTGGCGGACGCCCGAGGGGATCGCGTTGGTCGGGCCGCGGTATTTCAAGTATGACCGGGATTACGTGGCGTTGGGGTGAGGGGATCAACGCCTAGACGCTATGTGTCGCATCCCGCAAGATTATAAGGCTGTTTTCTGAACAGTTCCGGTGTCTGACGATGCCAGTCCTTCATGGCTTGCATCGGGGTTCGGCTCCTCAGGGCTGACTGCGGAAGTTGCGTGTTTAAAGATGAACATAGCGCATCAGAGTCTGCTCCAAGTCAAGGGCAGAGTCGAAGCGGTTGGATTTGCAGCACCTCCTCGATCCGTCCGTTGAAGCGCTCGACCATGCCGTTGGTTTGCGGGTGCTGCGGCGGGGTCAGGCGGTGCTCGATGCCCAACTCGGCGCACAGTTGATCGAACTCGTGCTTGCCGGTGGCGGCCCGTTTGCGCAGACCGAAAAGGCGGTCGGTAAACTCCTTGCCATTATCGGTCAACACCGTCCTGATCTGCATCGGGCAGACCCGTTCGAGATCGCGCAGAAACCGGCGGGCGTTGGCGGCGGTTTTGGAATTATAGATGCGGATGAAGACCCAGCGGGTTGCCCGGTCGATGGCCACGAACAGGTAGCGCCTTAAAGATTCGTCAGCCATTTGAGGCAGATACTTGACGTCCACATGCCCCCTCTCGGGACATTGCTGCGCAATGCCCTGTCGGGCAACGGATAGCCGGCTTCGTAGGCTTTGAAGGCCTTGTGCTTCGGCCGTGGCGATTTCGCCTGCAGATCGCGCAGATTGGCCACCCCGTGTCGGCGCAGGCAGCGGTCCAGGCCAGAGCGCGACACCTGCGGGTTCAAAAACTCCCTGACCACCGCGAGCAGGTCATCGATGGACACCAGCAGTGTCGTGCGCAGGACCACTGCAACCGCCTCCTGGGCCGGGGTCAGCGTGGTCTTCAGCCGGTCACGGTAGGCTTGCCAAGCTTCCAGTTCGGTCGATTTTCGGTGCCAGGGGATGGCGCCATAGTCGGACAGATCGGCCCCGGCCTTGGCATGGGCGCGCAGAATGTCGGTGAAGGCTTCTTCGAGGTGCGCGCCCAAGGTTTCGGCCACGATGAAGCGGGCGATGTAATCGGGCGTATAGACCACCCCGTCACGCTTGCGCCGCCCGCTGGTGCCGGTGGCCCGTTCTTCTTCGGTTTCCTCGCCCCGCGCCTGTGCCTGAAGACGTTCAACGTCAGCGATGGATTGTTCGAATATATGGCCCAGGACGGTGACAGACACTTCGGACGCGAAGTCATAGTCGCCCAGGGTCTTGAAGCCTTCGCAGACGTCATCGGGCAAGACTCAAGACTATAGTGTTGATCGTGTCGCAATCACAGAACAGGCCCCCATTGTAGCGGGGATTTTCAGCGCCTCACTGCCCTTGTCGATGGCGTTAAACAAACCCCGGAAATTGTCCCAGACCGGGCGGGGGTTGTAGGGGTCGCGGGTGACGAAGGCTTGCGACAGGGTGTTGTCGGGCAGAAGGCCGGTAGGCGCCGCGACACCTCTTGCGGTAGATCAGCGGCGACCTTCCGGCTCATTTCACCGCCACTGCGAGGTCCTCGATGGAGCGGATGCGCGTGAAGTCGCGCCCACTTTTCCGTAGTCGTGCAGCGATCTCGTCAACGGTGAGCCCTGTGTCGCGGCAGAGCGCTCGCAGTGCGGAAGTGTGCTCGACCCGCCACCAATACAGCGGGATTTCATCGGGCGGCTGAACCCCCAGCGTCTTCAACAGTCGATCGAGATCGCATGAGTTGATCGGGGCAGGCGGAACCTGGCCCGACACCGACGGGGACTTGGCGGCGTTGGAGGGGCCGATCAAAGCGCCATCGGACAGGCCACGCTTTGCGCCGGGCTGTGCATCCGTGGTCTCGCCGGCGTCGTGGCCGACGTCAGTAGTCTGGTTCTTGCCTGGGCCGGGGGCCGGGTTCTCCTGAACCGGGGCGCGAGTTTCAACCAACGGAAGGGTCGGCTCGGCCGCGATCTCTGTTGACTCCGCAATATTCGGTGTCACGCTTATGTCCGAATGCTTCGGAGTCAGCGACTGGCCCGGAAGTGCGTTCCCTCCGCCAAAGATTGCATTCTTCGGGGTCAAAGGGAAAAGACGCAGGAGTGCACAACGCCGTCCGCGTTTCGCCTCAACGACTGCGATTTGCCCGGTTTCGACGAGACGCCGGAGCGCGTGCGCAACTGTGTCCTCGTCGGCGCGCGTGGCACGCGCGATCGCGGCGTGATTGGCGCGGACAATGCCGACCTCGTCCGCCATGTCGGCAAGCGCCAGATGGACAAGTAGGGTTGAGCCTGATGCTGGCGAACTGGTCCATACGTTTTGGAAAGCTTGGCTGCTCATGCGACCCACTCCATGCACACGATGACTTTCCGGTCGGTCACAGTGATAATTGCCCCTGCATTGAAGTCATAGCACCTGTCTGTCTGCGTCGCGGCGACAGTTCTGGCTATCCACTGGAAGGCGCGGCGCTGGACGCGATTCATGCTCATGCCGCGCCCCGTCCGGTTCCCATTGCCGGGTTAAGCCGTTCCAAATTTGGCCCGTGCTGCCGTGCCGCCCCCAGTCGGACAGGTTTCGCCATGCCGCCAAGGTGACGGCCCCGCCCGCCCAGGTCTTGGGGTTGCCGTTCATGTCGCGCCCGTGGCGGAAGGCGTCGTGGGGGATGGATTGCAGCCCGGCGCTGGGCGCGCGGAAGGGGTCACTACCGCCAGAATTAACCGAATTAACCGATTTAACCTCGCCAGCCGCCTCTACCGCCTTGTTCACCTTCGTGCCACCTGGGGTTAATTCGGTTAAATCGGTTAATTCTGGTAGGGGGGTGGCTTGTCTGGCCACATCTAACCAGCGGCTCATGCCTGCACCCGCAGGGCAGGGTTGACGACATAGAGGCGCATCGGACGCCCGCCCTTCGGGCCGGTCGGCCCGATCACCTTGCGGATGACGTTCGCCTCCTCCAAGGCGTTCAAGGCCGGGTCCAGGTCGGCCTTTGTGGACAAGCCTGCCCGTTCCATCGCCAGTATTTCCCCGGACGTGAAGCGCTCAAGCCCCATGTCGCGGATGATGGAAACCAGCTTCCGCGCCGCCCGTTCCTCTTTCGGGATTGACGCATCCGCATAGGCCCGCCGTGCCATCGGCAGGACATAGGCTTCCACAAAATGCGCCGCCCGTCCGAAGTGATTGACGCCAATGGCGCTCGGCTGGTCCCCGCCATCCGCTGCATAGTCCAGATAGGCGAGGATCAGGGAAAGGCGCACGGCCAGCCCCGGCAACTTGCCCGTGAAAGATAGCAATAGCCCCTCGGCCCCGGTTTCCCAGCCCCGCACGGTTTCGCGGTAGTCTTGAAAAAGGTTCGCGGCGTCTTCGCTGAAAGGCACAAACCACGGGCGCAAGGTGCCGTCCTCATTGGCGGGCATCTTGAGTGCAATCAACCGCTCCAAAGCGGCACTCAGAAAACCGTCGTCGCTGCCAGAGGTCGGGCGCTTGATCGGGGCAGGGTGCGGCCAAACAGGCAGGAAGCGCGCCAACAGGCCATCATCATCCGACTTGAACAGCAGGCTTTTCAGCTTGTCGGGTTGGATACCGCCCAAGACGCCGACCGAAAGATAATCAATGTAAACCGGATCGCGGCCCATGCGCTCCACTTGGAAAGCCCGCCCGCCGTAAGCTTCCAACCAGAAGGGGCGATCAGAGCCGCCCCCGGAATAGCGGGTCATGCCTTGCAGCCATCCGGCCAATTCGTCGCGAAACTGCAAGACCCCGCGCGGTTGGCTGGCGAGAATGACGCCCAGCTTCTCAACCGTGGCATCCGTAAGGGCATAGCGGGGCCGGATCGGTTCGGGGCCGGGGTTGGCAGAGTTGGGCTTTGACGGGGCTTCCTTGCCGTCTTTCATCGCGGCTTTGACGCCTTCCTTCCAAGCCGCCTCGGCAATTTTTGCCACCTCGGCCCGGTCTTTCCAGTCTGAAACCTCTGCCTCAGCCCGCTTGCGCGCCTCACGCTCCAACTTGCGGAGCGGCGAAAGCACAGCATCAAAGCCGGGGCTTTTGTTCATGGAAGGGGTGCCGATAGCCATTGCCCAGATGATCGGCGGTTCCGCCCAACCAGCCCAAGGCAAGGCCCAACGGGTGTTGCCGATTGTCGCCCCGGCCACCGACAGCAGGGCCGCCGCCACATAGTCAGGCGGGGCGGCTTTGGCCTCTGCGGCCTGTTTGATCCATGCCGCCCAGACCGGGCCAAACACATCATCCAATGGCAAGGCGGGCGGGGCGGGAAGTTCGGGGCGCAGGAAACGTGCTTCTGGTTCAGGCCAAGTTGGCGTGAAGGGGTACTCTTGCGCGG
>JBCKXH010000050.1:0-16598 GCA_038921555.1 Paracoccaceae bacterium | reverse complement strand
TATGTCAACCATGACCTATGGGAGTGGCGGAATGTATCAGGACCGCAGTTTCATGGCGGGAAGAAAAATTGACACTCGAAATAGGCTCTGTCAAGCCAGCGGCAAGGCCTGAGCCGATTGCGGGCCACGTCCAAGGGAGAACACCATGAGCAAACGCATCGCGGTCATCGGGGCAGGGCCGTCGGGGCTGGCCCAGTTGCGGGCCTTCCAATCCGCAGCGCAGAAGGGTGCCGCGATCCCCGAGATTGTCTGCTTTGAGAAGCAGGAAAACTGGGGCGGATTGTGGAATTACTCGTGGCGCACCGGTCTGGATGAGTTCGGCGAGCCGGTCCACAGCTCGATGTATCGCTATCTGTGGTCAAACGGTCCGAAGGAAGGTCTTGAATTTGCTGACTATTCATTCGAGGAGCATTTCGGCAAGCAGATCGGCAGCTATCCGCCGCGCGCCGTGCTGTTCGACTATATCGAGGGCAGGGTGAAGAAGGCCGCGGTGCGCGACTGGATCAGGTTCCGCACCTCGGTGCGGTTTGTCCGTTACAACGAGGCGGCGGGCCGCTTCACCGTGACGGCGCATGATCTGGTGGCCGACCGGATGTATTCCGAGGATTTCGACCATGTCGTGGTCGCCTCGGGCCATTTCTCGACGCCTAACATGCCGGAATTCAAGGGTTTTGCGAGTTTCAATGGCCGCATCCTGCACGCCCATGATTTCCGCGACGCGGTGGAGTTCAAGGGCAAGGATATCCTGCTGATCGGCACCTCCTATTCGGCCGAGGATATCGGGTCGCAATGCTGGAAATATGGTTGCAAATCGGTGACGGTGTCGCACCGGACCGCCGCGATGGGGTTCGAGTGGCCGGCCAACTGGCAGGAGGTGCCGCTGCTGACGCATGTCGATGAAAACACGGCCTATTTCAAGGATGGCACGTCGAGGAAGGTTGATGCGATCATCCTGTGCACCGGGTATCGGCACCACTTCCCCTTCCTGCCCGACGAGTTGCGGCTGAAGACGCGCAACCGGCTGGCGACGGCGGATCTGTATAAGGGGGTGGCCTGGCTGCATAACCCCAAGCTGTTCTTTCTGGGCATGCAGGATCAGTGGTTCACCTTCAACATGTTCGACGCTCAGGCGTGGTGGACGCGAGATGTGGTGTTGGGCCGCATCGCCCTGCCGGGGAAGGCCGCTATGGTTCAGGACGTGGCCGGTCGGGTGGCGGCTGAGGATGCCGGGCAGGATGCCCATGACGCCATCCATTTTCAGGGCGATTATGTGAAAGAGCTGATCGCCGAGACCGACTATCCCAGCTTTGATGTGGATGGCGCCTGCGAGGCGTTCTTTGCTTGGAAGGACCACAAGAAGAAAGGCATCATGACCTTCCGCGACAACGCCTACGCTTCAGTGATCACCGGCACGATGGCACCTTTGCACCACACGCCGTGGCAGGATGCGCTGGAGGATTCGATGGAAAGCTATCTGCGCGACTAAGCGGTTTGGCCCGGTATGGTATCCGTCGTTTATCCGTCGTTTATCTGTAGGGACAGGCGGGACGCTGGCAACTTGAGCTTTGCCGTGGAATCATCCCTTGCCCGAGGGGAGGCAGGGCGGTGGCGCTTGACCTCGCTGCACTCTGAGAAACTTCAATTCCGCAGTGTGAAAACTCTGGCCAGAATGGCCATGGCATGGGTGAGCGCAAGGCGGGGATGTGGCCTTACCTGACGCTGGCGGCGGGGGCGGCTGTCGTGCTGTGGGCCAACTGGTTCTTTGTCCTGCCGGTTTGAGCGGGCTTCAGATCAGGATAGGAAGGGGGCCGTTCGCGGCGCTTTGCCTGTTTGCTGGCAAGAAAACATGTTGCACTTGAGTATTGCTTTTTGTGCGGTTTTCACCCTAAGTTTGTTGAAATGAAGCGGATAGGGGAGTAGTTTCGATGACCAATTCTTGGCGATTCTCGGCGCTGATTGACCGCCATCGCGCGCTTGGTTCCAACCTTGAGGACTGGTCGGGCATGGGCACGGCATGGTCCTATGCCGGCGATCCCGAGTTGGAATATCTGGCGATCCGCACCAAGGCCGGGTTGATGGATGTGTCGGGGCTGAAGAAGCTTCATGTCAGCGGACCGGCGGCGGCCCATGTCGTTGAGCGCGCCACCACGCGCAACGTTGAGAAGCTGATGCCGGGCCGCGCGGTTTACGGCTGCATGTTGAACGACGCCGGCAAGTTCATCGACGATTGCGTGATCTACCGCTTTGGGCCGAACAGCTTTACCGTGGTTCACGGCTCGGGCGGTGGGCATGAGCAACTGAGCATGGCGGCGATGGGGCGCGATGTCGCGCTGCGCTTTGACGACAACCTGCACGATCTGTCATTGCAGGGGCCGCTGGCGGTGGACTACCTGGAAAAATACGTTCCGGGTGTGCGGGCCTTGCCGTATTTCTCGCATATGGCGACCTCGTTGTTCGGCAAGCCGATCACCCTGTCGCGCACCGGCTATACCGGCGAGCGCGGCTATGAGATTTTCTGCCGTGGGCAGGATGCGGTGATGATCTGGGACCGGATTCTGGAGGAAGGCGCCGCGATGGGGATCATCCCCTGCCGGTTCACCACGCTGGACCTCTTGCGGACCGAAAGCTATCTGCTGTTCTTTCCTTTCGACAATTCGGAGATGTATCCGTTTGAGGAGGAGGGGCCGGGCGATACTTTGTGGGAACTCGGGCTGGATTTCACCGTCTCGCCCGGCAAGACCGGCTTTCGCGGGGCGGAGGAACATTACCGGCTGAAGGGCCGCGAGCGCTTCAAGATCTGGGGGTTGCAGTTGGAGGGCAACAATCCGCCCGGCAATGGCGCGCCGGTGTTCCGGGATGGCAGCCAAGTCGGGCTGGTGACCCAGGCCATGCATTCGTCGCTGAACAGGCACACCGTCGCTATCGCCCGTCTGGCGGTCGATTGCGCCAATGAGGGCACCCGGCTGGAAGTTCGCTGCGGGACCCATGGGCCGATCAAGGCGGTCAGCCAGGCGTTGCCGTTCTATGACGTGAAGAAAGCGCGGCGGATGGCACAGGGCTGAACTTGGTCGTGCGGGCTGGTTGCGGGTGTGGGAGCCTCCGGCGGGGATATTTATGGACAGAAAATGGGCAAGACCGAGTTTGCGCCGTCGATGAAAAGCCGTCCGGTTTACGGGGTGCTGGAGCCGCGGGTCGGCAGCCATCATCTGGTGATTGCCGATGGTGAGGGGGCGGCGGCGGTGCTGGATCTGCTGGCCAAGGCGGCGGGGATGCTGGCGGCGCTTCATATCATCTATGTGCCGGGGCCGAATGGCACGGATGAGGCGGCGCGGTTGCAGGCGCTGGGGGCGGCGCAGTTTTGCCGGGCACCGAGCATTGCGGCGATGATGCCACGGTTGGAGCGGGTGTTGCTGGACGCCCATATGGGGACGCAGTTCTATCTGACGGGGACCGAGGGGCTGATCGGCCAGGCGGAGCGGGCGATCATGGCGACCGGCTTTCCCTATTCCGCCATTCAGCGCGAGCATCGCGGATCGACCGTGCGGCGGGTGCAATGCGTGCATTGCAAGGGCATCACCGAGAACGTCCGCCGCGATCCGTTTGCGTGCAGCCATTGCGGGCTGCATCTCATGGTGCGGGATCATTACTCGCGCCGCATCGCGGCCTTTCAGGGCGTCAAGATCGACGCTGAGGAGCCGGGCCGGGTTCCGGCAGCGCTGGAGCGTTTCGGGTGAGCGGGGGGGCAAAGCTGGCGGTGCTTGTGGCCGAGGTGGTTGAGGTCAACGCGCTGATCAAGCGCTTTCGCTTTGTGGCCCGCGACGGGGCGGATTTGCCGGCGTTCTCGGGCGGCTCACATGTCGTGGTCGAGATGGATGACCATGGCACACGCAGGCTGAATCCCTATTCGCTGATGTCGGACCCGCAGGGCCGATCATCCTATGCCATTTCGGTGCGGCGTGACGATGGCGGGCGGGGTGGCTCGCTCTATCTGCACAAATATGTCAGGCCGGGGCTGGCGATGGTGCTGAGCCATCCGTTGAACCTGTTCGCGCTGGACAGCCGCGCCAAGAAACATCTGATGATTGCGGGCGGCATCGGCATCACGCCGTTTCTGGCGCAAATCAGGCAGTTGAGCCATCTGGGCGGGCGGTTCGAGCTGCATTATGCGGCGCGCAGCCGTGCGCTGGGGGCCTATATGGAGGAGTTGAAGGCCGCGCATGGCGAGCGGGTTCACCTCTATTTCGACGACGAAGGCATGGCTATCGACCTGAAGGACCTGCTGGGCCGCCAGCCGATCGGCACTCATCTTTACATCTGCGGCCCCAAGGGCATGTTGGCTTGGGTTCGCGCCACTGCCGAGGCCGCAGGCTGGCCCGCCGCTGCCGTGCATTTCGAGGAATTCCTCGCCCCCGCCGCCGGACAGGTCTTTAGCGCGACGCTGGCAGGGTCGGGCAAGGTGGTCACCGTCGGCACCCACCAATCCTTGCTGGAGGCGATCGAGGCCTCCGGGGTCGATGCGCCCTATCTGTGCCGGGGCGGTGCCTGCGGGCAGTGCGAGACCAAGGTGCTGGCCTGCGACGGCAGGATTTTGCACCGCGACCACTGGCTGACCCCGGAGGATCAAGCGGCGGGGCATAAGATCATGCCTTGCGTGTCGCGGTTCGAGGGCAAGAGCCTTATACTGGAAAGGTAGCGCATGATGCTGAACTTCAAGCCCCAACGCGGCGACTTCTTCACGGATGAGACCTTCCGCGACGACTTTACCTTCGCCAATTCAGCCGCCGCGATCCGGCGCTTTCCGTTTCCGTTTGAGCGCGACGATTACATGTATTCGGTCAACATGGAGCCGCATGGGAGCGGGCGGGTGGGGTCGGTGTTCGAGAAGACCTTTGACGTTGATGAGCATTACATCAGCGAGATGATCGACCGCGCCAAGGTGCTGGCCGAGGACCCTTTGCGCTGCCAGAGCCTGCCGCATATGGCGCTGGCGGGCTGGGACCTGTTGGAGCTGATCATGGAAAGCAACGCGCGGGATTATCCGCAGTGGTTTGCCCTGACCAAGGCGGGCAATGACTGGCACTGGGTCAACCGCCCGTTGGGGATTGACCACAGGTTCACCTTTCTGGACGAAAGCACGCTGCCCTACGGGCCGATGGAATATATCACCCGCCAGATGCAGGGCGATTTTTCCTTGCAGGACGCCCGGGATGGTTCGCTTTGGATGGATGCGGGCATGGTGACCTCGCAGGCCGATTGGAGCTTGGATTTCGACATCGGCATGAACTTCATGGAATGGCACGCCCCGGTGCCCTTGGCGCATGAAAGCAAAGTTTTCGACCGGGCGCTGAAGTTTCTGCTGAACCTGCAGCACGGATCACCAGTGCGTCGTTTCAACTGGACGATGACGGTCAATGCGCTCTTGGACACCGCACCTGAGACTTATCCGGCATGGGGACCGAGCAAGACCACGCTGACCCAGCAGAATCTGGGCCATAAACAGCATCTGCGGGTGGAGTTGCAGGCGCTGTTCCGGCTGCCGCGCTCTAACGCCATAGCCTTTTCGATCCGCGGCTATCTGGGCCGCTTCGAGGAACTGGTGAGTGTGCCGAAATGGGGCCGCCGCCTGCACCGGGTGGTGCGCGATCTGCATCCCGATTTGGCGAGTTACAAGGGGTTTATCCGCAACCGGCCCGCCATGGTGCAATGGCTGGCCAAATATGACGATGGTGCCGCGACCTCGCCCGGCTGGTGGCCAGATCCGTGAAGGCGGGGATCAAACCCCTGACTTTGGGGTTCCTGATGTTTGAAGGCTTTCCGATGGCCTGCCTGACCTCGGCGATCGAGCCTTTGCGGGCAGCCAACGAGATCACCGGGACCACGGAATTTGCCTGGGTTCTGCTGGCCGAGAGCATGGCACCGGTGCGGTCCTCTGCCGAGGTGTGTTTCACCCCGGATCAGGTGCTGGATCAGGTGGGTGGCATCGACCATATCTACCTTCTGGCGCCGCCGACCGGCAGTTTTGCCGAGCCGCGCCATGGCAACGCCGTGCTGCGCCGCTTCGAGCGGGCCGGGATGACGCTGGGGGCATTTTCCGGCGGCATCTTTCCTTTGGCGCGGGCGGGCGTGCTGGCGGGGCATGGCTGTTCGGTGCATTGGTGCTATGAGGCGGCGTTCAAGGCGGAGTTCCCGGCTATCGAGGCCAGCGAGGCGGTGATCCTGAGGGGTCGCCGCCGCATCACCGCCAGTGGAGCGGGGGCGGTGTTTGACCTGATGCTGCGGCTGATCGGCGAACGGCTGGGCCGTGAGGTGATGACCGAGGTTGCCTGTTGGTTCCAGCACCCTTTCGTGCGCGACGAGGATGCAAGGCAAAAGGTGCCGGTGCAGCGCGGCGCAGGCACCAGTGACGCCCTGCCCGAGCCGATCCGCGCCGCGATCCGCATCTTTGACGGCCATATCGAGGAGCCGTGGCGCATCCCGGCTGTCGCCGCCGCCGTCGGCATGTCCGAGCGCAACTTCGAGCGGCAGTTCAAGCGCGAAACCGGGCAAAGTCCGCTCATCTACTACCGCCTGATGCGGCTGTCCAAGGCGCGGCAGCGGGTGCTTTATTCCGCCGACAGCCTGAGCGAGATTGCGGCCTCGGTCGGCTATCCCCGCTCGGGCCTGATGGCGCGGCAGTATGAACAGGCATATGGTGTCACCCCGCAAGGCGAACGCAAGGCATTGCGCGGGTTGCGCGGCCTTGGCGGGTCGGCGGCACCCGACGCCTAGAGCATGATGATGTTTGACGGAAACATCATCCTGCTGTCGATGCGTATAGGGCCGCCCCGCCATCCATTCCGTCGATTGAGTGAAGTTAGTTCCAACTCGTGATGCGCATCCCGCCTTCGGTCCCGTCACCTTCAAGATACACATAGCTATATCCTGGCAATACCACCTGCCACTGGTGGCCCGCGCCAGAATAAAATGCTTTGTTCACTTCCGGTTCATATCCAAGCTTGCAAGTGAAGCCGCGAAACGTCATCCCAGTTGCGTAAGCGGTTGACGGATCTAGGATAATTTCAATATCACGGGACGACATGCCGCGCTTCTTGAGGATTGGCTTAACACCCCCCCTGTCTGCCGCTGAGTATGATGCGGACATGCGCACCACATTCCAGCAATACCCTTTGAACCCCTGTGTCGGCATGGCTTCAAAAATTGCCTGTTCTTCGGGCGTGAACTGGCTTGGCGTCTTTTTATCCAAGAACAATAGGGATGGATACTCGATCTCTGGTCCCCTCGGGGCGCAGGCCGTGGCCATGGTCAGCACTACAATGAGGAAATATCGCATTGTTACCCCCGCGAAGCCAGAACCTGAGAGATTAAGGATAAACCTACATCTCGGAACGTGTCAACGAAGTTCAGGGCTATCGCGATCACGGTCTATAGCGCCAGGACGGCGATCCCGGCAAATACCAATGCGATCCCCAGCCCTTGGGCGGGGCGCAGCTTTTCGCCCAGCACCAGCCAGGCCAGAGCGATCGTCACCACGCCGAACAGCGATGCCGCAACCGAGGCATATTCGGCATGTGGCCACCCCCCGGCCAGCATGACAAGGGCCAGCGCCACGGTGTCCAGCACACCCATGATCAGCAAAAGCCGCCAATTGCGCCGGACCGGTTCCAGCGAGGGGCGCTGCACGGCCAGAATGACCAGCAGGCACAGGACGGCCGTGGTCCGGGTGATCAGACCCGCCGCCAGCGACAGATTGCCGACCGAGGCCTCTTGACCAAGGGCAAAGGTCGCCGCAAACCCCGCAGCACCAAGCGCCGCCCATAACAGCGCCGCCCGCCGCGACCCAGGCAGCACCTCGTCATCACCCGCCAGGATGGCGACAAGGGCGACCCCGGCCACCACGGCCACCACGGCCAGCCAGTCGGCGGTGGGCACCACCTTGCCCGACACGACCGCCGCCAGCATCGACAGCAGCGGATAGGCCGCCACAACCGGCGACACCACGCGCACCGGGGCAAGCCCGAAAGCCCGGTACAGCCCGATACAGGCCACAACATAGCTGACCCCGGCCAGTGCCGCACAGCTCACCGCAAAGCCGCTTAACCGGGACAGGTCGCGCCCGCCAAGCACCAGAAGCACCGCCGCCCCGATGGCCGCGATGGTCAATATCTGGCCCAGAACGTTCCAGCCCTGCGAGATGCGCCGCACCAAAAGGTCATGCACACCCCAGGCCAGCGCCGCCGCCAGTCCCATTGTCAAAGCCATCATGGCAGGCTCATCGTCATCTTGCGTCCAGCGTGGTCAGCCATTATTCATTGGCAATTAACAAGTTTCACGGTCAATGAAAACCTGTTCGGCTGTAAGAATCTGTTCACCGGAGGCGCCATGCTCGACAGCCCCTATCCCCAGGTCATTGCCGGTCCGCCGCGCCCCAGCCGCATTCTGACACCGACGGGCTTTGCGCGCCGCGCGGGCCATGAGCGGCATGTCGTGCCGGGGGGCGGTGCGCTGGTGCTGACGATCGGGCAGGGCGACCGGGTCAGTGTGACCAATGACGAGGGCGCGCAGGTGTGTGAAATGGTCGCGGCCGGTCCCGACGGGCGGATTGACGCCGCTGTCCTTGGGGTCAAGGCCAATTCCACCGCTGAGGGGTTGAAGGCCATGCTGGCCTTGGGCGCTTTTGCCGGTGAGGGGCTGGGCAAGTTGCGCCAAGGGCTGGCCCGGCGTCAGATCGACCTTGCCACGGCGGGGGCGATCCGGCTTTTCGACCTGACGACGCCGGCCCGGAGCTCGCAGAGCTTTACCGCCAGCCGCGACGGAAATCTGGTCATCGCAGCCCCCGGCCCGGCGATGCGCCCCGAGGCGCAGGACACCACCACGCAACTGACGGTGCTCATCACCCGCGCCAATCCCGGCCTGAGCGCCACTTTCGACTTGCCCGATCCGCTGGCCGACCCCATGCAGGACATAAGCATCGCCTCCTCCACCGCGCGGGCTTACCGGGTCAAGGCGGGCGAATATATCCAGATCATCGACGTGCAGGGCCGTCAGATGACCGATTTCCAATGCTTTTGCGCCCGCAAACTTGACCGCGGCGTTGAGCATCCCTTGGATGTGACGACTTCGCGCACCTTCATGGGCCAAGCCTATCCGATGCCCGGCCTGCATTCGAAATACTTCGATCACGAGTGGGAACCGCTGGTTGAGGTCTATCAGGACACCGTGGGCCGCCATGACGCATTCGCCATGGCCTGTTCGCCCAAGTATTACGACGACATCGGCTATCCGGGCCATATCAACTGCTCGGACAATTTCAACGCCGCACTGGCGTTGCATGGCGTCTCAGGGCGGCCGGGCTGGATGGCGGTCAACTTTTTCTACAACACTTCGATCAACGCGCAGGGCGTGCTGATCAGCGATGAGGCGTGGTCGCGGCCCGGCGATTATGTGCTGATGCGGGCGCTGACCGATCTGGTCTGTGTTTCATCCGCCTGCCCGGATGATATCAGCCCCGGCAACGGCTGGAACCCGACCGACATTCATGTCCGCACTTATGGTGCCACCGAAAAGTTCTCGCGTGCCGTCGCATGGCGCGTGACCCCCGACGCGGAGCCCAAGATGAGCAAAGAGACCGCCTTTCATTCCCGCACCGCCGCTTTGACGCGCAACATGGCGGAATATAAGGGCTATTGGCTGCCGCAAGCCTACCGCGACGGCGTGCTTGCCGAATATTGGGCCTGTCGCCAGAAGGCCGTGGTGATCGACTTGTCACCTTTGCGGAAGTGGGAAATTACCGGGCCGGACAGCGAGGCCTTGCTGCAATACTGTCTGACGCGCGACGTGAAGAAGCTGGCAACGGGCCAAGTGGTTTACTCGGCCATGTGTTACGCGCATGGCGGGATGATCGACGACGGCACGCTCTACCGGCTGGGGCAGGACAATTTCCGCTGGATCGGCGGCGATGATTACGGCGGGGTCTGGCTGCGCGATCAGGCGGAGAAGGCCGGGTTGAAGGCATTTGTGCGCTCCTCGACCGACCAGTTGCACAACATCGCGGTGCAGGGGCCGTTGAGCCGTGAGATCTTGCAAGGGATCATCTGGACCTCACCCCTGCAACCGAGTGTGGCGGAACTGGGCTGGTTTCGCTTTGCCGTGGCGCGGCTGGGCGGGCCGGGGGGTGCTCCCTTGGTCATGTCGCGCACCGGTTATACCGGCGAGTTGGGCTATGAGATTTTCTGCCATCCCAAGGACGCCGAAGCGGTCTATGACGCGGTGACGGCGGCGGGGGCGGTTCCGATGGGGCTGGCCGCGCTGGATATGCTGCGCATCGAGGCCGGGCTGATCTTTGCCGGCCATGATTTCTCGGACCAGACCGACCCGTTCGAGGCCGGCATCGGCTTCACGGTGCCCTTGCAATCCAAACCCGACGATTTCATCGGCCGCGCCGCGCTGATCCGCCGCAAGGAGCACCCAAGCCGCCGCTTTGTCGGGCTGGATATCGACGCCGCTGTTACCACCGGCCATGGTGACCCGTTGCACATCGGGCGCGCGCAGGTCGGCGTGGTTTGCTCGGCCACCCGCTCGCCAATCTTGGGCAAGCAGATCGCTTTGGCGCGGGTCGATATCGCCCATGCTGCGGTCGGCACGGCGCTGGAGATAGGCAAGCTGGACGGCCAGCAAAAGCGACTTCCCGCCGTGATCGTGGCCTTATCGCATTACGATCCCAAGAAGACCCGCCCGCAAAGCTGAGGACGACTGGCGGGAATCAGACATCCCATGGCGGAAAGCGCGCCAGACTTGCGGCCCGCCCCGCGCTAAACCAAGACCAAGTGACGGGAGACGACATGCGCTATTCCGGCTGGCGGATATTGAAAGAGGCGCTGACTGGCCACAAGGGCTGGCCTGCGGTGTGGCGCGATCCTGAACCGCAGGCGGGTTATGATTATGTCATCGTCGGCGGCGGTGGGCATGGCTTGGCCACCGCCTATTATCTGGCGAAGGAATTCAAGCAGGCGCGGATTGCGGTGCTGGAGAAATCCTATCTCGGCAGCGGCAATGTCGGGCGCAACACCACGATCATCCGGTCGAACTATCTGCTGGACGGCAACGAGCCGTTCTACGAATTTTCGCTGAAACTATGGGAGGGCCTGGAGCAGGATTTCAACTATAACGCCATGGTCAGCCAGCGCGGCATCCTGAACCTGATCCACACCGATGGGCAGCGCGACGCCTTCACCCGGCGCGGCAATGCGATGATCCTGCATGGCGCGGGTGCCGAGTATCTGACGCGCGAGCAGATCCGCAAGATCTATCCCTTTCTGAATTTCGACAACGCCCGTTTCCCGATCAAGGGCGGGTTGGCGCAGCGGCGCGGTGGCACGGTGCGCCATGACGCGGTGGCTTGGGGCTATGCGCGCGGGGCGGACCTGCGCGGCGTCGATCTGATCCCGAATTGCGAAGTGACGGGGATGCGAATTGCAGGCGGCCGGATTCTGGGGGTGGAAACCTCGCGCGGCTTCATCGGGGCGGGCAAGGTCGGGGTGGCGGTGGCGGGGTCGTCAGGCCGGGTGATGGCCCAAGCCGGGATGCGGTTGCCGATTGAAAGCCATGTCTTGCAAGCCTTTGTTACCGAAGGGTTGAAGCCGTTCCTCGACGGCGTGATAACCTTTGGTGCCGGGCATTTCTATGTCAGCCAATCCGACAAGGGCGGGCTGGTATTTGGCGGCGATCTTGACGGCTATAACTCCTATGCCCAGCGCGGCAATCTGCCGGTGATCGAGGATGTGGCCGAAGGCGGCATGGCGCTGATGCCCGCCATTGGCCGCGCCCGCCTGCTGCGGGCCTGGGGCGGCGTGGTGGATATGTCGATGGATGGCAGCCCGATCATCGACAAGACCCATATCGACGGCCTCTATTTCAACGGCGGCTGGTGCTATGGCGGCTTCAAGGCGACGCCGGCCAGCGGCTGGTGCTTTGCCCATCTCTTGGCCACCGATCAACCCCACAAAACCGCCACCGCCTACCGGTTCGATCGCTTCCTCAAAGGCATGATGATCGACGAAAAGGGCCAGGGCCCCACCCCGAACCTGCACTGACACCATGACACCATCCCCGATTTACCCTTTCCTAAATACTCCCCGCGGAGCGTCCCACCGCCTCCCCATCGGAGCCGTCCCATGATCATCGACCACCCGCTGCTTGGCCCGCGCGACGCGCAGGAATTTGTCTATCTCGGCGACGCCAGTCTGATCAGCCGACCCAATGGCATGACCGCCACGCTGGAGGAGATGCACGGCTATGCCTATCTGCGCGACAACCCGGCGGGGCTGCACCGTGAGTTGTGGTATCACGAACAGGGTGACCGCTCGTGGCTGGTGGTGACGCGCAACACGCTGAGCCATGAAATCAGCAAGGTGGAACTGGCCCGCGACGTGGCCCGCGCATTGGGGCGCAGCAAATGAGGGGGCGTTCCAGATGACCCAAACCAACCGCATCCAAGGCGGCCAGATCGACCGCAGCCAGAGCCTGCGCTTTCACTTCGACGGCCAGCCTTACCTCGGCCACCCCGGCGACACGCTCGCCTCGGCCCTTTTGGCCAACGGCGTGCGGCTGATGGGGCGCAGCTTCAAATATCATCGCCCGCGCGGGGTGATTTCGGCAGGCTCCGAAGAGCCGAATGCGCTGGTTGAACTGCGTTCCGGCGCGCGGCAGGAACCCAACACCCGCGCCACGGTGGCCGAGTTGTTCGACGGGCTGAGCGCGCGAAGCCAGAACCGCTGGCCCTCATTGCGCTTTGACGCCATGGCGATCAACGACCGGTTCAGCAACTTTCTGACGGCGGGGTTTTACTACAAGACCTTCATGTGGCCTGCCGCCTTCTGGGAAAAGCTGTATGAGCCGATCATCCGCCGCGCGGCCGGTTTGGGCTCGCTCAGCCGGTTGGAGGACCCGGATACATATGACAAAGGCTTTCTGCATTGCGACCTCTTGATCATCGGCGCGGGTCCGGCGGGCCTGCAAGCGGCGCTTACGGCGGGCCGCTCCGGGGCGCGGGTGATCCTCGCGGATGAGGATTTCCGCATGGGCGGGCGCTTGAACGCCGAGACCCTTGCCTTGGGTGACCAGAGCGGTGCCGATTGGGCGGCGGGTGCGGTGGCCGAACTGGCCAGCCTGGCCAATGTCCGCCTGCTGGCGCGCACCACCATTCTGGGTGCCTTCGACCATGGCATCTATTCCGCCGTGGAGCGGGTCAGCGACCACCTGGCCCAGCCCTTGCCCGGCAGGCCGCGCCAGACCCTGTGGCGGATCTATTCCCAGCGCGCGCTCTTGACCGCCGGGGCCACCGAGCGCCCGATTCCATTTGAGAACAACGACCGCCCCGGCGTGATGCTGGCGGGTGCCTTGCGGGCCTATGCCAACCGATGGGGAGTGGCGGTCGGCCAGCGGGTTGCGGTGTTCACCAACAATGACGACGGGCTACGCACCGCCCGCGATCTTGCGGCCAAGGGGGTCGATGTCGTCGCTGTGATAGACCCTCGCGAGGGTGGCGACCTGCTGCCCGGCATCCGCCACCTGCGCGGCGCGGAAGTGGTCGATTGCGCGGGCCGTCTTGGCCTGACCTCAATCACCATCCGCGACGCCAAAGGGCGTCTGGAAACCTTGGCTTGCGACGCGCTGGGCACTTCGGGCGGCTGGAACCCGAACCTGAATATCGCCTCGCATCACCGCTCACAGCCCGCATGGTCCGAGGCGCTGGCGGCCTTCATCCCCGGTCAGGGCGGGCCTCTTGGCCTGACCTCTGCGGGGGCTGCGGCCGGGCTGTTCTCAACCCATGCCTGCTTGGTGTCAGGCGATGCCTCGGCGCGGGCGGCGCTGGAAAGTCTCGGGTTCACGGCCACGGCGCAAGCCCTGCCGCAGGCCGAGGATGCGCCCGTTGCGATCAAGCCGCATTGGTATGTCCATTCCGGCAAGGGGCGCGCCTGGGTGGACCCGCAGAACGATGTCACCATCAAGGACATCAAGCTGGCCCATCAGGAAAACTTCGCCGGCATCGAACACCTGAAGCGTTACACCACCCTTGGCATGGGAACCGATCAGGGCAAGACCGGCAATGTGATCGGCCTTGCCGTGATGGCTGAGCTGACCGGGCAGTCGATCCCCCAGACCGGCACCACCACTTACCGGCCACCCTATACTCCGGTCGCCTTGGGCGCGCTGGCGGGGCGCGGTCGCGGTCAGGACTTCAAGCCCAAACGCCTGACGCCCAGCCATAAATGGGCCACCGAGCAGGGGGCGGTCTTTGTCGAGGTCGGCTATTGGCTGCGCAGCCAGTGGCTGCCGCGCGCCGGTGAGACGACATGGCGGCAATCGGTTGACCGCGAAGTGCTGCAAACCCGCAAATCGGTCGGCATCTGCGATGTCACCACGCTGGGCAAGATCGACATTCAGGGCACGGATGCAGGGGCGTTTCTGGACCGGGTCTATGCCAACACCTTCTCGACCTTAGCTATCGGGAAATGCCGCTACGGGCTGATGCTGCGCGAAGATGGCATGGTGTTCGACGACGGCACCACGGCGCGGATGGGAGAACACGAATATATCATGACCACGACCACCGCCAATGCGGTGAATGTGTTTCGCCATCTGGAGTTTTGCCGCCAATGCCTGTGGCCCGATCTGGATGTGCAACTGATCTCGACCACCGAGGCCTGGGCGCAATATTCGGTCGCCGGGCCCAATGCGCGGAAATTGCTGCAAAAACTGGTCGACCAGGACATTTCCAACGTGGCTTTTCCCTTCATGGCAGCCGGTGAGATCACCGTCCAAGGCACCCGCGCGCGGCTGTTCCGCATCTCGTTCTCGGGCGAACTGGCCTTCGAGATCGCCATGCCCACAAGCTACGGCGATGCGCTGATCCGCGCCTTGGTCGCGGCGGGGCAAGAGTTTGACGTGGTGGTTTACGGCACCGAAACGCTGGGCGTGCTGCGCATTGAGAAGGGCCATGTCGCGGGGAATGAGCTGAACGGCCAGTCCACCGCGCTGAACATGGGCTTGGGCAAGATGGTTTCCACCAAAAAGGATGCCATCGGCACCGCTTTGTCGCGGCGTGTGGGCTTGACGCGCGACACCGGCTTGCGGCTGGTCGGCGTCAAGCCGGTCGATCCCGACAATTCCATGCAGGCCGGCTCGCATTTCCTGAAAACCGGGGCCGCGGCAACCGCCCTGAATGATGATGGCTGGCTGACATCCACGGTCTATTCACCCCATCTTGGCCATTACATAGCACTTGGCTACCTGAAGAACGGCACCGCCCGCATCGGTGAGCGGATGCGCGTGGTGAACCTGCTGAACCAGACCGAGGTCGCGGTCGAAATCGTCAGCCCGCATTTCATCGACCCGACTGGGGAGCGTCTGCGTGCTTGAAGCCCTCACCCCGCTTGGCCTGACCGAGCCGCAAACCGTCACCATCGGCCGCTTCACCATCATTGAGCGCGGCGATGTGGCGCTGGCCTCGCTGGCCACCCGCCGGACCCGTCAGGCCGATGTCAGCGCCTGCGCCGCCAAGGCGGGCATCCCGCTGCCAGCGCCCGGTCGCCATGCCACCGGCACCCTCGCCGCTTTCTGGCTAGCGCCGCAGATGTGGATGATCGAGGTGCCCTTTGCCCAAGCGGACATCCGCGCCGATCTGCTGGCGATCTTTGGCGATGCCGCCTCGATCACCGAACAGACCGACGCCTGGGTGCGCTTTGACCTGAGCGCGCCCGATCTGATCCCGCTCTTGGAGCGTCTGTCGAACTTCGACCTTGGCCGCGCCACCGAGGGCACCGCGACCCGCAGCGTGATCGACCATCTGGGCTGTTATCTGATCAAACACGGCCCCTGCGACATCACCCTTTACGGCCCGCGCTCCTCGGCCCAAACCCTGCACCACGCCCTGAGTGTCGCCGCCAACTCCCTGCTCTGATCCATTCATCTCGGCGAAAATACTCCCGCCGGAGGCACGCTTGCCACAAGTTTGCATTGCAAGATTCTTTCCCTATAGTGAAAATACCATAACATCTTGCCATTTGAGGTCGTCGATGAGTGATAAAGCCATACCCTTCATCCCGCGTGGCAAACCCTCCTTCGATCAGGACCCGCACCGCCTGCGCGACATCTCGGAACGCAACTTAGAGGCCGCCATTGGCCGCGAAGTCCGGGCCTTTCGCCGTCAGCAGGGCCTGACGGTGGCCGATCTGGCGCAGATCACCGGATTGTCGATCGGGATGCTGTCCAAGATCGAAAACGGCATCACCTCACCTTCGCTGACGACGCTGCAAGTGCTGAGCCACGCCTTCTCCGTGCCCGTCACGGCCTTCTTCAAATCCTATGAGGAACGCCGTGAGGTGCAGCATGTCAAAGCCGGTGATCATGTCGAGATCGAGCGTCGCGGCACCAGGTCGGGGCATCAGTATAATCTGCTGGGCCATATCGGATCGAACGCATCTGGCGTGGTGGTCGAGCCCTATCTGATCACCCTGACCACCCTATCCGACATCTTTCCGACCTTTCAGCATGAGGGGCTGGAAATGCTCTACATGCTGGAAGGCGAGGTGACTTACCGC
>JBCKXH010000049.1:0-16669 GCA_038921555.1 Paracoccaceae bacterium | reverse complement strand
GCGTGGCCAGCGCCGACGCATCCCTCGCGTCCACCAGCCCAAGCCGGGCCCCGGCGGCGGCAAAGCCTTTGGCCATCGCGGTGCCGATGCCGCCCGCCGCCCCGGTGATGAGGACGGTCGTTCCTGCAAACCCGCTCATGCTCGGTGCTCCCTACAGGTCGAAGGCGGTGGGCAGGATGATGACATCGCGGATCGTGACGGTGCGGGCGCGCGACAACATGAACACGATGGCCTCGGCCACATCCGACGGCTCGATCAGCGTGCCCGCGTCCTTGGCGCGTTGCAGGCGGTCCGGCTCCCAATCGTCAAGCAGTGCGGACACCACCGGCCCGGGTGAGACCTGGCCCACGCGGATGCCGTGCTTGTTGAGCTGGCGCCGCATGGTCTGGGTGAACAGCGTCATCGCCCATTTCGAGGCGGCGTAGACCGGCTCCCACGGCACTGGAAAGTGCCCGGCGACCGAGGCGGTGATGACGATGTCACCGGTGCCGCGTTCGGCCATGTGCGGGATCACGGCGTGGACGTTCTTCATCACCGCGTTCACGTTGAGATTCAGCATCCGGTCGATGCTGGCGGGGTCGGTGTCGACCAGATCACCGCCGATATAGGTGCCGGCGTTGCAGTGCAGGATGTCGAGGTGGCCGACCGATGCGAGGATTTCCGGCACCATGGCGTTGCAGCTGTCGGGGTTCAGCAGGTCGGGGACCTGTGCCACGCATTTGTCGCCAAGCTCAGCGGTCAGCTTGTCGAGCGCCTCCTTGTCGCGGTTGACCAGTACCACCGTGGCCTCTCGGCCAGAAGGGCGCGGGCGGTGGCGAGGCCGATGCCCGAGGCACCGCCGGTGATGGTGGCGATCTTGCCGTCGAAAAGTCTAGACATGGGATGTTCCTTGAAGAAGTGGAATCAGTGGGTGATGTAGCCGCCATCGGCGACCAGCGTGGCGCCGGTGACGTAGGAGGCGGCGTCGGAGGCGAGAAAGAGGCAGCAGGCGGCCATTTCCTCGGGCGTGCCAAAGCGACCCATCGGGGTGTTGGCGGTCCAGATCGGGCCGAGGGCCGGGTCGTCCATGCCGTCTTCGGACATGCGGGTGCGGATATAGCCCGGCGCCACCGCGTTCACCCGGATGCCGCGCGCGGCGTATTCAAAGGCCATCACGGCGGTCATCTGGTGGATCGCCGCCTTGGACGAATTGTAGGCGACCTGCAACTGCGGCTTGTTGGCGACATAGCCCGAGATCGAGCCGATGTTGACGATGGCACCCGACCCCTGCGCCAGCATCGGCTTGATCGCCGAGCGCGCCATGCGGAAGGGGGCGATGAGGTTGGTGTCCATGATCCGGGCGAGGCGCTCGTCGTTGAAATCGTGGAAATCACCGCCATCGGCGACACCGGCATTGTTCACCAGCACGTCGAGCCGCCCGTAGCGGTCGAGCGCGGTCTGCACCAGCATGTCCGGCGTGGCCGGGTCGGTGATGTCACCGGCGATGAAGCCATGCTTGCCGCTTGCGGTGAAAGCGCGCGATTCGTCGGTTTCCGAGCGGGCGGAGATCAGGCAGGTGGCCCCGGCTTCGGCGAACAGCGCCGCAGTGGCGAGGCCGATGCCCCGGTTGCCGCCGGTAATCAGGGCGACTTTGCCGTCGAGGCGGAAGAGGTCGAGGGACATGAGGGTCTCCTAGAGGTTGGGATGGGGGATGCAGCGTGATAGGTGGCGTGGCTCTGGGTCACGCGCCAGATCAGCAGGGCGTCGATGTCGAGCGGAACATCGGCGAAATGGGCAGCGGCGGGCAAGTGTTGCCAGAAGAGGGGTAGGGGGACGCTGTGCCCGGCAAGTGCGGCGCGCAAACCGTCAACGGCGGCCTCAGCCTCGGGCCGCGCCCAGTAATAGCGGATGCGGTCGGAGAGCGAATAGGGCCGCAGCACGAATTGCTCTTCGGGGGTGCCGATGATGTAGCGCAGCCGGTCGGCGTCCGGCCCGGCGGTGCGCTCGGCCACGGCGGCCAGACGCGCGGCGCGGGCGGCGGTGGTCCCATCGTCGAGCGCGGCAGGCTCACCGGCGCAGCCCATCGAGCAATCGAGGTGCAGCTTGGTGAACCCGGCGGCGACATAGGCGGCGACCATCTGCTCGGCCTCGGCTAGGGCATCCTCGGCGGGCCGGTCGCGCCACGGATTGGGGCCAAGGTGATCGCCACCCAGGATCACGTGCTCCATCGGCAAGCCAACCTGATCCGCAATTCCTTCGACAAAGCGACGGAAAGTGGCGGGGGTCATGCCGGTATAGCCGCCATCCTGATTGACCTGATTGCAGGTCGCCTCGTTCAGCACAGGCGCGTCGGTGGTCAGGGCATGGCGCAAGGAGGCCTCGTTTACAACCGGATGTGCCGAGCAGACCGAGGTGATGCCCGCGCAGATGCCAGAACGATAGCGGATCGGCAGGTCAGAAGGCGATGTGTCATCACGATACCCGTGCAGTGGTGGCCGCGAAGCGGCGGATGGTTGCCATATCGAACGCGCCCTCCATGGGGCCGCGTCGGGTGACTGCCAGCGCACCGGCGGCGGCGGCTAGGTTCAGCGCCTCATCTGTCGGCAAGCCCCGCAACCACAGCGCGGTGAATACGCCGCCAAAGCAATCGCCTGCCCCTGTGGGGTCAACCTCCTCGACCTGGAAGGCAGAAACGAACCGGCGCCCCGCTGCATCGTAAAATGCCACGCCGGTTGCCCCCTGCTTGTGAACCACGGCGCTGATGCCACCGGACAGAAGCTCGGCCACGGCACCAGTTTCAGTTTGCGCCTCGGTCAGCAGGGTAATTTCGGCCCCGCTGGGCAGGAACAAGTCGGTCATCTTCAGGATCGACTGCATGGCCTCGACCATGCCGGGGGCTGACAAGATCTCCTTCCGCAGGTTGGGGTCGAAAGAGACAGTGCCACCACGTTCCCTGATCTCCCTCGCGGCCTGGATATTGAAGGCCACGATCTCGGGGCTGGAGAGCGATGATCCCATCACATGGAAGTGGTCCGCGCTGGCCAGCAATGCGGCAACGGCGGGTGTCTGAGGCAGCGTGCCACAGGCGGAATAGCGGATGTTGAAAACGAAATCGCGCGACCCATCAGCGCGATAGCGAACAAAAGCACTGCCGGTCGGGCGGGAGGGGTCGATGCCGATTGCCGAAACATCCACACCGTCCTCGGCCAGACGCCGGACGTTGAGCCGCCCGAAATCGTCATCGCCGACGCAGGAGACAATTCCGCAGGGCTGGCCGATGCGCGCAACCTGGTCGATGAATATCGCAGGCGCGCCAGACGGGAAGGGGCCAATCAGTGGAATCGGCACCGTGAAGCCGTCTCCCACGGTTTGCGCCATGATCTCGACCAGGATTTCTCCCGCGACGACAACCTTCTTCATCCGTGTCTTCCCTTTGGGTCAGTGGCCTTTTGGTCCAGGTCATGAGCTTGGAATGTCAGGCTGGTTCAGTCTTGACCGGTGCCATTGAAGGTGCGTAGTGTCAAGCGTAAACTTTACGCGCGCAAATTTTATAGTTGCCGAAGGGAGCGGACGGTTGGCTGTCCCCTTCATACATGCGACACGTAAAACCGCAGATGGCGCGCGGTTGGGTAAGGTTGGGTAAGGGCAGAGCGATGGACGACCACAAGATCCGGAATATGGAAGAATTCTCGGCCGTTAGCGGGATCTCTCGGCCGACGATTTCGAAGTATTTCAACGACCCCTCCAGCGTCCGCGCTTCGACCCGCGAGCGCATCGAGGCGGCGCTGAAGAAGCACGACTTTCGCCCAAACATCTTTGCGATCAACCAGAACCGGAAGTCGACGAAGAACATCGGCATCGTTGTGCCGCATATCGTGGACCCGTTCTTTGCCGAAATCGTTCGCCAGATCGAGAACCGGTGCATTGAGGCCGGATACTGGGCGGTTATACTCAGCTCGCACGGTGAGGCGGAGCTGGAAAGTTATGCTCTGGACATGCTGCAATCGCTGCGGGTGGCTGGTGCCATCATTGCCCCACTGGGTGGCGACACGGACCGCGAGCGCCTTAGCAAGTTTGCCGCCGATGTGCCGACGGTGTTCTTCGACAGCAGCCTTGGAATCGGCGAAGTCTTTGTAGGAACGGACAACTTTCAAAGTATCGGACTGATTGTCGATTACCTGTGTCGCACGGGAGAGCCGCCGTGTTTCCTGGAAATGCCGATGGTCAACGTCAACGCGGTCGAGCGGCGGGACGCTTATGTTCATGCGATGGACCGGCAGGGGTTGGAGCCGCAGGTGGTTGCCACACGCCGCACCGATTGGGGGTTCGAGCAGCTAGGTTACACTGAGGGAATGCGTCTGATTGCCGAACACCGTTTCCCGTCCTCTACCGTGCTCTGCGCCAATGACCGGCTTGCCATCGGTTTGCTGGCGGCTGCCTACGAAAGCGGCTTGCGTGTTGGCAGGGGTGCCGCGACGGCGATGCGGATCGCGGGGCATGACGATCACCCGCTGTCACGTTTCACCTGCCCGCCACTGACCACGGTGGCGCAGGATTACAACGCGATCGCGGCAAGTAGCGTTGGCGCGCTGTTTGGCATGATTGAAAGCGGTGGTGCCCAAGTTGATCAGCGTGTGGCAAAGCTGGAGGCCAAGCTGATCATGCGCGCCTCGGCCTAGAAAAATATTGCGCGCGTAAAAAAAAGATTTGACATGAGGCGCAGGCGGGCTTTAACTCTTTCGCACGACATCCAACAAACTGAGGGAGGAATCAGATGAACCTGAGAAAGACGCTGCTGTCCGCCACTGCCATGACCCTGATCGGCATGACGATGGCCGGGGCTGAGGAACTGACGATCGCGACCGTGAACAACAGCGACATGATCGTGATGCAAAAACTTGCCCCGAAGTGGGAAGAAGCGACGGGTAACAAGATCAACTGGGTTGTTCTGGAGGAAAACGCTCTTCGCCAGCGGACTACCCAGGATATCTCCACGAACGGCGGCTCGTTCGACATTATGTTCATCGGTGCATATGAGACGCCGATCTGGGGCGCCAATGGCTGGCTGACCTCATTGAACGATTTTGGCGACGACGCGGCTTACGATCTGAACGATATTTTCCCGCTGGTTCGCAACAGTCTGTCAGCGGGCGGAAACCTCTATGCAGTCCCGCTCTATTCGGAAACCTCGTTCACGTTTTATCGCACTGACCTGTTCGAAAAGGCCGGGATTGCGGTGCCTACCGAACAGATCACCTATACCCAGTTCGCCGAGATGGCGGCTAAGCTGAATGATCCGGCGAACGGCATCTACGGCACCTGCCAACGCGGCAAGGCGGGCTGGGGCGAGAACATGGCCTTTGTCGGCACAATGGCCAACGCCTTCGGTGCCAAATGGTTCGATATGGACTGGCAGCCGCAGCTCGACAGCCCCGAATGGAATGCTGCGATCCACTACTACGTTGACCTGATGACCAAGTCTGGCCCTCCAGGCGCAACTGCGAATGGCCACAACGAGAACCGTGCGCTGTTCAAGGACGGAAAGTGCGCGACCTGGATTGATGCGACCTCGGCCGCAAATGACATTAAGAACCCGGCGAACTCCAAGGTCGCGGACGTGACCGGCTTCTTCCAGGCGCCGAAGCAAGAAACGAGCAATGGAACGGGCTGGTTCTGGGCGTGGGCACTCGCCATCCCCGCAAGCTCGCAGAAGGTCGACACCGCGAAGGACTTCCTGAAGTGGGCAACCTCGAAGGAATACTTCCAGATGGTTGGTGAAACCGAAGGCTGGGTCGCCGTGCCGAGCGGGACGCGCGCCTCCATCCAGGACGATCCGCGCCTCTTGGAAGCAGCACCATTCGCCGAGACTATCAAGAACGCGATCTTCTCGGTCGATCCTACAAACCCGACGCGCGATCCGGTTCCCTATACCGGCGTCCAGTTCGTGGCGATCCCCGAGTTCCAGGGCATCGGCAACTATGTCGGGCAGCAGGTCGCGGCGGCTCTCGCCGGTCAGATGACTGTCGAAGAAGCTATGGCGAACAGCCAGGAATTCGCTCTGCGCGAAATGACCAAGGCCGGTTACTACAAGTAACTTCCTCCCTGGGCGGGCCGATCCTAGTGGATCGGCCCGCTTTTCTCTTATCTCCCACCCCCGTTCCGTAGCTTTGTAGAAAGGGTTTGGCTGGGCCTTTCGTTCAACGCTTTCCCGCCACGTGAAGGGGAGAAACTCATGGCGACCAAGGCTTCCCGCACCGCTGCCAGAATGATGATCTCGCCCGCCGTGATCCTCTTGTTCGCCTGGATGATCGTGCCGCTCGTTCTGACGTTGTATTTTTCATTCCTGAGATACAACCTGCTCAAGCTCGGCAAAAGGCCATTCGTCGCATGGGAAAACTACTACTGGTTCCTGACCGACCCGAGCTTTACTGCGGCTATAGTCAACACGCTTGTTCTGGTCGGTGGCGTGCTCTTGATCACGGTGTTCGGGGGCATCCTGTTTGCCTTGTTGCTGGACCGCCCGATGTTTGGACAGGGCATTATCCGCATCATGGTGATCGCACCCTTCTTTGTGATGCCCACTGTGTCCGCGCTGATCTGGAAGAACATGTTCATGAATCCCGTGAACGGGATCTTCGGGCGCATTGCCGTGGGACTGGGGTATCCACCGGTCGATTTCTTCGGCCAGATGCCGCTCGCCTCGGTCATCATCATCGTCGCTTGGCAATGGCTTCCCTTTGCAACGCTGATCCTGCTGACCGCGCTGCAGTCACTTGACCAGGAACAGCTTGAGGCATCGGAGATGGACGGTGCAAACTGGCCGAGCCGGTTCTGGTACATCATGCTGCCGCACCTCGCGCGGGCGATAACCGTGGTGATCCTGATCCAGACCATCTTCCTGCTCTCGGTCTTTGCCGAAATCCGTGTCACCACGAACGGGGGGCCGGGGACGGCTTCCACGACGCTGACCTATCTGGTCTACGTATCGTCACTGCTGCAGTACGACGTGGGCAGCGGCAGTGCGGGAGGCATCATCGCCGTCATCCTCGCCAACATCGTTGCGATCTTCCTGATGCGGATGATCGGCAAGAACCTCGACGCATAGGGAGGCATGGTTCATGGCACGCGCAGTTTCAACCAGAACCAAGGCCGTCAATACGGCAATCGCAGGGACGCTGGGCTTTGTGATGTTCTTTCCGATCCTCTGGATCATCATCTTGTCCTTCAAAACCGAAGAAGACGCGATCCGTGCACCGTTGGAGGTTTTGTTCGGCTCTGGCTGGACAACCGAGAACTTCAGCAAGGTTCAAGCCCGGTCGGACTACTTCAAGCACTTCTCGAACTCGGTGATCATTTCGCTTGGCTCCACCCTTCTTGGGCTGCTCATAGCGATCCCTGCTGCCTGGTCCATGGCATTTGTGCCAAGCAAGCGCACCAAGGGCGTGCTGATGTGGATGCTGTCCACCAAGATGATGCCGCCGGTCGGCGTGCTGGTACCGATCTACCTGATCTTCCGCGACCTGGGTCTATTGGATAGCCGCATCGGGCTGACCATTGTCATGATGCTGATCAATCTGCCGATCATCATCTGGATGCTCTTCACCTATTTCCGTGAAATCCCGCGGGAAATTCTGGAAGCCGCGCGCATGGACGGGGCGTCACTCAAAGCGGAAATCCTGTATGTGTTGACGCCGATGGCAGTGCCCGGAATCGCGTCGACCATTCTTCTTAACATCATCCTCGCCTGGAACGAGGCTTTCTGGACGCTGAACCTGACGGCGTCCAAGGCAGCCCCCCTGACGGCCTTCATCGCCAGCTATTCCAGCCCCGAGGGACTGTTCCACGCCAAACTCAGCGCCGCCAGCATCATGGCTATCGCGCCGATCCTGATCCTCGGCTGGTTCAGCCAGAAAGCACTCGTCCGCGGCCTGACCTTCGGCGCGGTCAAATAAGGGGGTATCACCATGGGCAAGATCCAACTGCGCAACGTGGCCAAGCGCTTTGGCGATGTCGCTGTCATTCCCGAACTCAACCTCGACATCGAGGATGGCGAATTCGTTGTCTTCGTCGGGCCTTCGGGATGCGGCAAGACCACACTTCTGCGGTTGATCGCAGGGCTGGAGGACGTGTCGGGCGGTGTCATCGAAATTGACGGCGTGAACGCCACAGAACTGCCACCCGCCAAGCGCGGGCTGGCGATGGTGTTCCAAAGCTATGCGCTTTATCCGCATATGTCGGTCAGGAAGAACATTGGCTTTCCGCTGAAAATGGCGGGCATGGACCCGGCCGAAATCACCCGCAGGGTGGATAGTGCAGCCAAGTTGCTGAACATGTCGAATTACCTCGACCGCCGTCCGGGCCAGCTTTCGGGCGGTCAGCGTCAGCGGGTCGCCATCGGGCGGGCCATCGTTCGCGAACCAAAGGCGTTCCTTTTCGATGAACCTTTGTCGAACCTGGACGCAGCGCTGCGCGTGAACATGCGGCAGGAAATCACCGAACTGCACCAAAGTCTGAAGACCACGATGATCTACGTCACCCACGATCAGGTCGAGGCCATGACGTTGGCTGACAGAATCGTGGTCCTGAACGCTGGGCGGATCGAACAGGTCGGCAGCCCACTGGACCTTTACCATGCCCCACAGAACATCTTTGTCGCGGGCTTTATCGGAAGTCCGAAAATGAACCTGATCGATGGGGCCGAGGCTGCAAGCCATGGTGCGACAAGCATTGGCATCCGGCCAGAGCACATCGATTTGTCCTCATCCTCCGGTCTTTGGAAGGGCACCGTGGGTATTTCCGAACACCTCGGCTCTGACACTTTCCTGCGCGTGGCAGTGGACGGGATCGGCAATCTCAACGTTCGGGCTAGCGGCGAGGTCAAGGCCCACCATGGTGACACGGTCTGGCTGACGCCGCAGGCTGGAAAAAGTCATCGCTTCAATGCTGAAGGAAAGGCTATCACATGAGGCTGCAAGGCAAATCCGCTCTGATTACCGGAGCTGCCCGCGGCATCGGTCTGGAATTCGCCCGCGCGTATATTGCAGAAGGCGCCACCGTCACCCTTGCCGACATCAACGGCGTCGCTGTTGCCAAGGCGGCGGCGTCGCTGGGGCCGCAGGCCCATGCGGTGCAGATGGATGTGACCCGGCAAGACAGCATCGATGCAGGTTTTGCCGAAGCTGTGGCCAAGATGGGCAGACTCGACATCCTGATCAACAATGCCGCCCTCTTCACCGCCGCCCCGATCATCGAGATCACCCGCGCTGACTATGACCGGGTTTTCGCGGTGAACGCAGCGGGCACCTTCTTCTGCATGCAGGCAGCGGCCCGTCAGATGATCGCGCAGGGCAAGGGCGGCAAAATCATCAACATGGCCAGTCAGGCCGGGCGGCGCGGCGAAGGCCTTGTGGCCATCTACTGTGCCACAAAGGCTGCCGTCATCAGCATGACCCAATCTGCCGGTCTGGACCTCATCAAGCATGGCATCAACGTCAACGCCATCGCCCCCGGCGTGGTGGATGGCGAACATTGGGACGTGGTCGATGCCCATTTCGCCAAATACGAAAATCGCCCTGCCGGAGAGAAGAAGCGGATCGTCTTCGCAAGCGTGCCGATCGGCCGGGGTGCTACGCCTGCCGACCTGACCGGTATGGCGATTTTCCTTGCTTCACCCGATTCCGATTACGTTGTCGCCCAGACTTACGGCGTCGATGGCGGCAACTGGCTGGCTTGACCTATCGGACAAAGGACAGAGCCATGACCCAAGCCGTCGCCCCGCCTGCCTATGATCGCGCCCGCCTGACAGCGGGGATCGTGCATATCGGTCTTGGCAACTTTCACCGCGCGCATATGGCCGTCTACATGGACGACCTTTTCGCACTGGGGGAGGGGCAGGATTGGGCCATTCTCGGCGCTGGCGTCCGCGCCCCTGATGCGGTCATGCGTGAAGTGCTGAAAGCGCAAGGTTGCCTGTCCACGGTGATCGAGCTTGATCCGACCGGCAAACGCGCCCGTCGGATCGGCAGCATGATCGATTTTCTGCCGGTTCAGGACGACAACGCCGCTCTGATCGCCGCGATGAGCGACAAGGCGATCCGCATCGTCTCTCTGACAGTCACCGAGGGCGGCTATTTCATCGACCCGGCGACTGGCCTTTTCGATCCGACCCTGCCAGAGATCGCCGCCGATGCCGCCAACCCGTCTCATCCGAAAACCGCCTTCGGCGCGATCCTTGCGGCGTTGAATGCTCGTCGCGCTGCGGGGACACCGCCCTTCACCGTCATGTCTTGCGACAACCTGCCGGGCAATGGCGCGGTCACCAAGGCAGCGGTCGTGGGTCTTGCGCGCCTTATCGACTTGGGCTTGGCCGATTGGGTGGCAAGCCATGTCGCCTTTCCCAATGGAATGGTTGATCGCATCACCCCTGCTACCGGCCCCCGCGAACGCGCCATCGCCGCCGAATTCGGGCTGGCGGATGACCCGGTGCCGGTGACATGCGAACCCTTCCGCCAATGGGTGCTGGAAGACAATTTCCCCGCAGGTCGCCCGCCTCTGGAAATGGTTGGCGTCACCTTCAGCCGCCATGTCCACGCATTTGAGGCAATGAAGATCCGTATCCTCAACGGTGGGCACGCAATCATCGCTTATCCCGGCGCTCTGAAGGCGATCGAATACGTTCACGAAGCCATGGCCGACCCGACGATCCGCACGTTCCTCGACCGAGTCGAGACTGCGGAAATCCTGCCCATCGTGCCCCCGGTGCCGGGGCAGGATCTGACCGTCTACAAGGCGCTGATCCTTGATCGGTTCTCCAATCCCGAGATCGCCGATACCGAACGACGGCTGTGCTTTGATGGTTCAAACCGCCAGCCGAAATTCATCATCCCGTCGATCCGTGACAATCTGGATCGAGGCGTGGTTCCGCATGGCCTGATCCTGTCTTCGGCGCTCTGGTGCCGCTACTGCTTTGGCACCGATGAGGCAGGGCAGCAGATCGCCCCGAACGATCCCGCATGGGACAGGCTGACTGCAACTGCGGCGCGTGCCAAGGCCGACCCTGCCGAATGGCTGCGGATGCGCGACATTTACGGTGATCTGGCCGACCGGCCCGACGTCGTCGCCGCCTTCGCCACCGCACTGCACAAGGTCTGGGACATGGGTGCCGTAGCTGCGATGCAAGAATATCTGGCGCAGGTGCCGGGCAGATGAAGGCCATCGTCTTCCGGCAGGACAGCGCCGTCCAGATTGAAGCCCTTCCCGAACCTGCGCCAGGCCCAGGTGAGGTTCTGCTGCGCGTTCGCACCAGTGGAATTTGCCACACCGATGTTGAAATCCTGCGCGGCAACTACGGCAGTTCAGCCTTTCCTCTGGTGCCCGGCCACGAATTCGCGGGCGAGGTCACAGCCCTGGGCGAAGGCGTCACCGGGGTTCACCTCGGCGACCGCGTCGCAGTCGATCCGAACCTTGGTTGCGGGACGTGCCCTGCCTGCCTTCAGGGCAAGGTCAACTTGTGCGGCAAGCTGGGTGCATATGGCGTGACGCGTCATGGCGGATTTGCCGAGGCCTGCGTCGTGGCGGCAAATGCCGTTTTGCCCATTGGCACGCTTGACTGGCACGTCGCCGCGCTTGCTGAGCCTTTGGGCTGCGTATTGAACGGGCTTTCGCCGCTGGGCGGACGTCAGATTGACAACGCGCTGCTGTTCGGCTGCGGCCCTATCGGCATCCTGATGGCGCTGGCGCTGAAATGGCGCGGCGTAAGGGATATCGCAGTGGTCGATCTGTCGAATGACCGGCTGGCGCTGGCTGAAAGCTTTGGCTTCACGCCGCTTGCCGCTGGGTCAGCGGCGGTTGCGGCACGGCATCGGCAACAAGATTTGGCAATTGACGCTACCGGCGTGCCTGCCGTTGCGGAACGGCTGACCGATCATGTATGCGACGGTGGCGCCGTCCTGTTCTTTGGGGTCTGTCCGCAATCGGCCCGCATCCAGCTCTCGCCATTTGAGTTGTTCCGCCGCCAGCTGTCTCTCTTTGGCACACACTCGCTGAACCGCGCCAATATGACAGGGGCACTCGAACTTTTACAGGTGGCACCGGACGAAGCGGCACGCGTGGTCAGTCACAAACTGGACTTTGAAGCTGTCGTAGACACCTTCCGATCAGGCCCGCCAATGGGGTCACTAAAGGTTCAATTATCGAGGTAGCTGTCCCATCCAGGGGAATCGCTTGAAGGTCATTGAACCGTCCTTGTGATGAGGGTTTTGAGGTATGTTTGGTCCCATCCTGCGGTTTTGCGGCGAACTTTGAGGCTCTCTTTTCCGTTTGCCTCTCGGATCAGGTTCATGGCCATGTGTTTGATTGTAGCCATATTTTTTGACCAGTTTTCGGTTCTGAGCCGCATGAGGTCATCGTGGAAGACCACGTCGAGCACCCAATGCAGGCGGTTTTCGATCCCCCAATGGGCGCGGACGACGCGGGCGAGGAGCTGGGGGTCCAGCGCCAAGGATGACAGGAAGAACCGCCGCCAAGTGGCGGTTTTTCCGTCGCGTTCGACCTCGGCTTCGACCATGGCGATGGCCTTCAGGCCGGGGAAGTGCTGCTCGCCGGGGGCCCGTTCAGCCAGCCCGGGGGTGCAGTTCAGCCAGGCCACATCCTGGCTCGCTCGGTGGCGGCGGGTCTCCATTCTGCCATGATCAGCGTCGGTGGTCTCATGCACGGGCACCCTTGATGCGCTACGCGCGCTCAACCTCGACGGCATGGCCGAGGCCTTCGCAGAGCTGCTGGCCCGCGACGGCAGCCGCCAGATGGATCCGCTCGAACGGATCGGCCTCATGCTCGATCGCGAAAGCGCGGCCCGTGACACCCGCCGCTTCCAGACCCGCCTGGTGCAGCAAAGCTGCGCGAGAGCAGCGCCTGCATGGAAGATGTCGATTATCGTGCGGCGCGCAGGCTGGACCGCGCTCTGTTCCAAAACCTGCAGGATGGCGCCTGGATCACCAAACATCGCAGCATCCTGATCACGAAACCCTGCAAAATCAACAAATCCTGGCTGGCCTGCGCCTTGGGTCATGAGGCCTGCAGGCAGGGCAAAGTCACCCTCTACTACCCGATGCCACGCCTCTTCAGCGAATTGGCCGCCGCGCAATGATCGATCGACGGGGCGATGGCAGCTTCGAGCGCATCTTCCGCCCCCGAACTGGCCCCGGTCACCAGAACCACTTTTTCAGACAAATCCCAGTTCACGTCGTCCCCCCCTCAAACTACCCGGTGCAGGTACGTCCGCCGAACTTAAGCCGCTATGCATCAAAAACGCCAGCCGTGTTCGGACCCGTATCATCGCACGCTTGCGACTGTGGAATTGACATCATCCCGGAACGTGTCAACGACTTTGAGACGGTGGCATTTCGAGATCAGGCTTGGGTCACCTCCGTGTTCTTGGGTGGGTTGATCCAAACCGCGACGGCAACTTTTGGCGGCTTTGGCGGCTGGCGCGCGAACCGCTCGGGGGCATGTAGGAATGCTGCGTCGAGGGTGGCCTGGCGGGCGGTGTAGATGTCGTCCACCTGCCCGAAGTGGATCTGGTCAGGCGTCATGAGGCAGATGCCTGCGTGACGGGCGGTTCCGGAATATCATCCTCGCCCTCGCCCTCGACCGCCCCGCCTTCCGGCTGATCGGGATCGCGCACTGGGCTGTTCAGTTTTCTCATCTATAAGCCAAATTGCCGATGTGGCTGAGGCCGCCAAGGGCGTTGGCGTAGCGGTCTTGGCTGATTGAACGCTTCTGATTGAAGCGCAGGATATTGGCGGCAAAGCTCCGGAGGCGGGCGAAGATGCCGGGGTTGGTGCGGATGCGCGATCCCCTCCGTGATCAACTCGCGCAGAATTGCCCGTGGGATGAACAATGGCAGACGACGTTCGTCAATGCAAACGTCCGGGATAGGACGCCTGCAAATGGCGACGCCTGATCGAGAACTTCTTCGGAAAGTTAAAGGAATTCAGAGGTATCGCCATGCGCTGCTGGAAAACCGATGAAAGCTTCGGTGCGTTCATCTCTCTCGTCGCAACGGTGATCAGGACAAGATGAGCGTCAACAGGCCTAGCCAACATATTTTTCTTATCGGAAACTATTGACAACTTATGGTGATCGTCGTTTGTAGTTCGGCAATTGTTAACTCCGGCTGGATGCGCTTATGTCAGAAGCTAATGCGAAACTGCTACTTTCCCTCATCAAGGGAGCCACCTTGGTCGATTTGTCGGTTTTGACCGGCGAAAACCAACCCTCTTCTCCTCCGGAAGGTCAGCGCTTCGGTCAGTTCATGATGAACCACTATACTTGGCCGCGCGGCCAGTTTCTCGAGTATGTCCAGGTCCACGACGACCATACCGGTACTCATATCGACGCCCCCTGTCACATGACGCCAACGCTGGAAAGCGGACTTGACCATGCGACCGAGTTTGGCTCGGTAACGGTCGAGCAGTTACGGCTGGAAGACATGATTGGCGCGGCGGTGGTCGTTGATTGCAGGCCACTGATCGATACCGTCGCCAAAGGCGAAAAGACCAATCTGGTTCAAAGTCCCGTCATCACACGCGCCTACTTGGAAAAGTGGGAAGTGGAAAATGGCCAGTTTGTGTCCGGCGACATTGTCCTGTTCCGCACAGACTGGTCGGACACTTACTTCCGTCCTTACCCCGAGGGTTTCAAATACGACCGTTCACACCCTGCGCCGGGCGCGGATGCAATCGAGCTTCTGCATGAACGCGGTGTTCGCCACATCGGTATCGACGGGCGCGGCATCGGTCAAATGCAGGATGACTACACGCCGCATTGGGCAGCCCTTGGTCGCGGCATCCTGGCGACGGAAAATCTGACCAATCTCGGCAAACTACCGACCCGTGGTGCAGTCTTCATCTTTCTGCCACACAAGTTCGAAGGCGCTACCGGTGGCATGGGTCGCGCCATCGGTTTAATCAGCAACTGATCAGCGCGTGGCGTTGGACGGTGCTTTGACTAGGTGTCCCATCCCGGACGTTTACATTGACGAGCCTCGTCTGCCATTGTTCATCGCTCGGGCGATCGCCGGGCCGGTCACGCGACACCCAATAGGCAGTGCGCTGCGCGGCACCGTTGAACTCAATGCCCGCCCGGATGCGCGCGTTGCCGCCAATGTCGCGGTGCAGGTCCAGCGGCACCTGATCCCGATCAAGCAGTTCGATGTGAAGCGGAACGGCAGCGGCATCAGGCACGACCCGCAGCCGCACGAAGCTCTCGCCGCTCTCGACCATCGCCCGCACCGCCATGGCCTGCAACCCGTAGAAATCCGCAAGCCCACCCGGATCGGCATGATCCGTCCAGCGCAGCCAGAGCAGTTGCAGCCGCTCGCGCACCGCCCGGCCGGGATGGGTGGATTGCGGCTTGATCCCCGCACCGACGACATTGCCCACCAAGCGGTCCACCGCCGCCGAAACCCACGGATTGTTCCGCGCATACCACCCCGCGCGCCGCGCCGCCGTGGTCGCACCCGACAGGATCGCCGAGTTCAGCCCATCAACTGTCCGCTGCCCCTCCCAACGCCGCCCGCCACCCGCAGCGTCAAACGCACGGATGTCGGGGCGGGCGAACAGACGGAGGAGCAGGTTGCGCATGCGTGGAGAATCGCATGGCCGGGGGGGCAAGCTATTAGGAATGTTTGGGAATGCCGTAGTCGCGTGAGCCTGTGTCGTCGGCTCTTGTGCCTGCATACCGGTGTTTGATAGCCTTCATGTACAAGAATATGAGGGGCAGCCATGGTTTTGTACATTGATCAAGTAAATGAGAGCATTGAATGCGCAGTCAAGAATCTGAGTGCACTCGGCGCCCCGAAGGAACTGCTAAAGTTTGGTGGTGCAGGCGATGTACCGGTTAAGGCACCGCGGGCACCAGGTGACGCAAGTTCTGAGTTTCTTGCAAATCGCGCCATGGGGGATTGGGCCGAAAATCTCTTTTCCGCTTCTCTGCAGGATGTTCTCCCAGAGCACACAGTGAGCCACTATGGTGATTCAGATCGCATTGCTGCAGGCTCCCTTGGCTTCAAAGAGTTCTACCAATCGAGATTGGAAGATGTACGGCTGCGGGGTAAACGACCAGATTTGCTGGTATTCCCGCGCTCTGTTACGAACGTGCATGATCTCACAGGTCAATCGACGGAGGAGCTAACCAAACTCGTCAAGGAAGCTTCGGCGACCATTGAAGTGTGATCAAGCAAAGTTGAAGCTCTGCATTATATGAAAGTGAAGGCTGATCGGAAGGCGGGGAAAAAGTTGAATGACAAGGACTTCCTTAGCTTTTCTGTGAAGATCGAAGATCTTCGTATAGTCCATCGCTGGATCGAGCGACACAATGTTCCGCAAGCTTACGTCCAAGTTTTCTTCGACTCTGTTTATGCGTTGAGTGTGCATGAGATATTTTCGATTATTGCATCAAGGATTGGTTTCAGGCTCGAAAAACCTGAAAAGAGCCAAGGCAAGAATACGATCATGATCCCCATCACCGCTGGAACGCGGATAGATAAGCACACTGAGATGCCGGAATTTGCAGTCGAGAAGCGTAGGACTGAGTTGGGACGTCACGACGCCTATGTTGTCCCTGCAGGAGGGGCAACGAAAATTGATCCGACCCTGTTTTGGAAGGCTGTCGCGCAGCAACCCTAGGCTCG
>JBCKXH010000048.1:0-16716 GCA_038921555.1 Paracoccaceae bacterium | reverse complement strand
CTGGTCGCCGCCGGCATCGAGCCCGGTCAGTGCCGCGCGCGCCATGCGGGTCCACATCAGGCCCAGGCAGACATGGCCCATCAGGTGCAGGAAATCACTGGACCCCGCCAGTGCCGCATTGGGATTCTTCATGCCGTTTGCCATGAAGAACAGCCCCGCCGCCTGCATCTGATACGATGCGGCCTTCAGCGCGCGGGTAAACGGCACCATCCGCGGCTCGGCGTCATGGGCCTGGCACTCAGCCTTCACCATCTCGAAAAACGCCAGCACATGCTTGCCGCCATCCTGCGCCAGTTTGCGACCGACAAGGTCCAGCGCCTGCACGCCGTTTGCCCCTTCATAGATCATCGCGATCCGCGCATCGCGGACGAACTGGCTGGCCGGGTTATCCTCGATATAGCCATGGCCGCCCCAGATTTGCTGGGCCTGCACCGCCATCTGAAAACCCATATCGGTCTGAAAACCCTTGATCACCGGGATCAGCAGCGACACCAGCCCCTCGGCGCCCTCATCGCCCAGCCGCACCGAGCGGTCGATCAGCATAGCACCCCAGCAGGTCAGGGCGCGGGCCCCTTCGACAAAGCTTTTCTGGTCCATCAGGCTGCGGCGGATGTCGGGATGCACGATCAGCGGGTCGGCGGGCCCGGTCGGGTTCTGCACCCCGGTCACCGCACGGCCCTGCAGGCGATCCTTCGCGTAAGCCACGGCGCTCTGATAGGCCGCCTCGGCCACGGCATAGCCTTGCAGGCCGACGCCCAGCCGCGCCTCGTTCATCATGGTGAACATGGCGCGCATGCCCTTGTGCAGATCGCCAATCAGAAAGCCGGTGGCACCGTCATAGTTCATCACGCAGGTCGAATTGCCGTGAATCCCCATCTTTTCCTCGACCTTGCCGGCCGAGACGGCATTGCGCGCGCCGGGTCCGCTGTCGTGCGTCCCGCCACCCGCCGGAAGGAACTTCGGCACGATGAACAGCGAGATGCCCTTGCTCCCCTCACCGCCGCCCGGTGCCTTGGCCAGCACCAGATGGATGATGTTTTCCGCCATGTCATGGTCACCGGCCGAGATGAAAATCTTGCTGCCGCTGATCAGATAGCTGCCATCGCCCTGCGGTTCGGCCCTGGTCCGCATCAGCCCCAGATCGGTGCCGCAATGCGCCTCGGTCAGGTTCATCGTGCCGGTCCATTGGCATGAGGCCAGCTTGGGCAGATAGGTCGCCTTCTGGGCTTCCGTCCCGTGCGCGTGAATCGCCGAATAGGCGCCATGGGTCAGGCCCATATACATGTTCAGCGCCATGTTCGACGACACCAGCACCTCGTTCACCACGGAATGGATCAGGTAGGGCAGGCCCTGGCCGCCATATTCCGGCGCGCAGTCCAGCGCGGTCCAGCCGCCACCCCGCAGCGCATTAAAGGCCGCCTTAAAGCCCTTGGGTGTTCGCACCACGCCGTTTTCCAGCACGCAGCCCTCATGGTCGCCGACCGCGTTCAAGGGCACCAGCACATCGCGCGCCAGTTTGGCCACCCCGTCCAGCACCGCGCCGGTAAAGCCTGCGTCCAGATCGCTGTAGCCGGGGATGTCCTGGTCCGAGATGTTCAGGACCTGATGCAAGAGGAACTGCATGTCTTTCACGGGGGCGGCATAGGTCATGGTCATGCTTTCACTTGGGCTTTCATTGGGGCTTTCACTTGGGCTTGCTATTCGGCGGCCCGGCGGTATCCGGCAACGGTCGCAGCGCAGGCCGCAAGCTCGGCTTTAAGTTCAGCAATCACCACATCCAACTCGCTGCGCTGCACCTCCATCTGGTGCAGCCGTTGCAGGGCAAGGTCGTAAACCCGGATGAACTGAGCCTCATTCGAGCCGTTGCGGTCGTACATCGCCAGGGCCTGGCGGATATCCTCAAGCCTGAAGCCAAAGCGCTTGCCGCGCAGGATTAGCCTCAGCCGGACCCGGTCACCGCGGGTGAACAGGCGCTGGGTTCCCCGGCGCAAGGGAAACAACAGCTCTTTGGCTTCGTAAAAACGCAGCGTCCGTGCCGTCACGTCAAAGGCTTCGCACATCTGGCGAATGGTCAAAAACTCGTCAGTCTTCAGGTCGGGGGTCATCGGGTCGGGGGTCATCTCGCACTCGTCTGGAACAATGGTTGCCCTGAATGGGGCCTTCGTCCAGCGCAGTGTAGCGCGCTTGACGTTAAGGCAACCGTAACGTCACGTCAAAACCCGTCAATCCTGCCGCTTGAGGTCGCGGATCGTGGCATCGCGCAGGGCTTTCAGATCGGCAATCGTGGTGTCCAGATCGCCGCGCTGGCGCTCCAACTCGCCCAACTGGCGATCCGCCATCAGCAACCAGGCTTCCAGTTGCGGCCGGGTGCCCTGGGCTTGATAGATCGCCAGCCACTGGCGGATCTCTTCCAGCGCGAAGCCAAAGCGCCGACCGCGCAGGATCAGCGTCAGGCGCGCCACTTCGCGCGGGCCGTAGAGGCGGGCGCGGCCGTCCTTTTCCGGGGCAAGCAGTTCGAGGTATTCGTAATAGCGCAGCGTGCGCGGCGTCACCTCGAACCGGGCGCACATCTCCTTCAAGCTCAGCCGACTGTCTGCCATCGCAAGGCCTCCCTCAATCCTAACCTGTGGGCAAGCCTAACTTACGGCCAAGCCATGCCCTGTGCAATGACGCGCCAGATCGTCTCAGGCGATGACAGAATCGCGAGAGACGATCCAACTCTTTCAGTCTTCGCAAATCGGGCAGGAAAACCGGTTGCCACTTTCCCCTGATTTGCTTTACAGCCGCAGCCTGCGAAACAGTTCTGACGCGCCCCCCCCCCGCCACGGCGGCCAGCAGCAGCGCGATCAACCCGTAGAGCAGCGGCTGATCCTGCGCCATGCGGGACAGGAGCCGCTCCAACCCCGCTTTGCTGACGGTGATCTGGCTTTCCTGGATGTCCACGACCTCGCGGCCCCGGGTCAGCAGGATCCTGACCTTGTAGTCGCCTTCGATCAGGTTGACGGGCAAGGTCACTTCGGTGCGGAACAGCGATTGCTGCAACAACAACACCGCACTGGTGCCCAAGAGGTAGCTGCCCGTCGAGCGGCGAATGCGCTGCAACGCCGCCAGATATTCCGCCGCCGACCCGGACCTAGCCCCCGGCCGCGCCGCCCCGATAACCTTCGGGATCGAGACGCCAAGCCGGGCATCCTCGGCCTCTGACAATATCTCGTTCAAAGCACCTGTCGTCATCACCGCATAGAAACTGGGCGCATTGTCAAACGCCACCCAGTCGCGGTTGACCCAGATGCCCGCCACCCGCGCCTTCTGCCGCACCACGACAGGCTGCACCGGCCCCTCGACCGTGATGATGACCTGCAACAAGGGCCAGACCGGCGGCTTTTGTTCGCGCATGGCGGCACCATAGATCAGGATCGAGGTGCCATCGAAACTGGCGTCAATCGACACCCGGGTCCGGCTTAGCCCCGACACGATCTCCTCTGCCCGCAAAGGCAGCGCGAAGGCCATCAAGAAGATCAGGATCACCAACCGCATCATGGCGCCACCGTGACCGAAAACACCTCGTCCGGCTGCAACAGCAGATCCAGCGCGATCTTGCCCGCCACCATCAGCACCAGCAGCGCCAGCAGAATCCGCAGCTGTTCGCCCTTCAGCCTGATGCCGACCCGCACCCCGATCTGCGCCCCGATCACCCCGCCTGCGATCAGCACCAGCGCCAGCAGCATATCGACCGAGTGATGGTTCAGCGCATGGATCAAGGTGGTGAAGGCCGTCACAAAGACGATCTGGAACAATGAGGTGCCAACCACGACCTTGGTCGGCATCCCCAAAAGATAGATCATCGCGGGCACCATGATGAACCCGCCACCAACCCCCATGGTCGCCGACAGCAGACCAACCAGCCCGCCCACCAGCAAGGGCGGGATGACCGAGATATACAGCCCCGAGGCGCGGAATTTCACCTTCAGCGGCATACGATGCACCCAGGAATGCACATGCGCCCGCCGCACCGGTTGCGCGCCCGCCCGCCGTGCCCGGAACATGGTGCGCAGGCTTTCTTGCAGCATCATGGCACCAACCAGCCCCAGAAACACCACATAGGACAGTTGCACGAACAGATCGACCTGGCCGCGCCGCGCCATCCAGTCAAACACCAGCGCCCCCGCCGCAGCGCCGATAAAGCCGCCCGCCGTCAGCACCGACCCCATGCGGAAATCCACCGCCTTGCGCCTGAGCTGCGCCAGAACCCCCGAGATTGACGAGGCCACCACCTGATTGGCCCCGGTCGCCACCGCCACCGCCGAAGGCACCCCGATGAACATCAACAAGGGCGTGATCAGAAATCCGCCCCCCACCCCGAACATGCCCGACAAAAAGCCGACAATGCCGCCCAGTCCCAAAAGGACAAGGATGTTGACCGAAACCTCGGCAATCGGAAGGTAAAGCTGCATCGAGACGCCTGTTTCCCGCAAACCTGCGCCCCTGCGCCGCCCAAGTCAAACCCCGACGCAAATTCCCCGCCAGCTTATTCAATTTTGTCTGGATCAGGATGATGTTTGATCAAAAACACCACCCCGATCTCGATTCTTGGTGGTCGCGTGATGAGGAAAACCCTTAACCACTTTTCCTCATCACGCTTAAAAATTTCGCCCCTTACCCTTTCTCAAATACTCTCCTGGGGTCTGGGGGTGGAAAACCCCCAGAATCTCAACCTAAGCCCCGCAGAAAATGCCTTAAACAAGCTCCAGCATCAACGTTCCTTGACATAGGCCTCACCCCCCGCCCTTGGCGGGATCGCTTTGCCGACAAAGCCCGCCAGAATGATCACCGTCAGGATATAGGGCAGCGCCTGGGTGAACTGCACCGGGATGATGAAGGCGCCGACATCAATGCTTTGAAACCTGATGGCGATGGCGTCCAGCAGTCCGAACAGCAGGCAGGCCACCAGACAATACCACGGCCGCCACTTGGCGAATATCAGTGCTGCCAGCGCGATAAAACCGCGCCCCGCCGTCATCTCGCGCAGGAACCCCGCCGATAGGCTCAGCGACAGATAGGCCCCGGCCAGCCCGCACAGCATGCCGGTTATCGCCACCGCCGCATAGCGCAGCAAGGTGACCGAGACCCCCGCCGTATCGACCGCCGCCGGGTTCTCGCCCACCGCCCGCAGCCGCAAGCCGAACCGCGTGCGATACAAAGCCCAAGCGCTGGCCGGCACCAGCAAGAGGGCGACATAGACCAATATTGAATGGCCCGAAATCACCCGGCTGTAGATGCCCGGTAGCAGCGACAACTCCTTCAGCGCCGCCTGATTGGCCACGGTGTCTTCCAGCGCGAAAGGCAGCGTGATCTCGGCGAACCGCATGCCCCCGGTCAAGGCTGGGGTCTGTCCGCCCATCTTGAACCAGGCCGCCCCCAGCACCACCGTCAACCCCAAGGCCAGAAAGTTCACCGCTACCCCCGAGATCAACTGATTGCCCCGAAAGGTGATCGAGGCCAACCCGTGGATCCCGGCAAACAGCAGTGCGGCGCCAATCCCCCCTAGGGTGCCGATCCATACCGAACCGGTGGCAAAAGACGCCGCCGCCGCCGCAAAGGCCGCCACCAGCATCTTGCCCTCCAGCCCGATGTCGAACACCCCGGCGCGTTCCGAAAAAAGTCCGGCCAGACAGGCGAACAGCAAGGGCGTTGCCAGTCGTATCGTCGAATCAAGGATTTGCAGGAAAGAAGCCAGATCCATCACGCGCGCCCCCCGGTGAACAGCCGCCCGGTGAACAGCCGCTCAAGCGGGCGCTGCACCATATAGGGCAAGGCCCCGGTGAACAGGATGACCAGCGCCTGCAACACCGTGATCACCTCGCGCGGAATCGTGGTGCCCAGCGCCAGTTGCGAGCCGCCCTGATAAAGAAACCCGAACAGGATTGCGGCCAGCACGATGCCGAACGGATGGTTCCGCCCCATCAGCGCCACCGCGATCCCGATGAACCCCGCCCCCTCGACCGAATTGAGCAAGAGCCGGTGCGCCTCGCCCTGAACCGCGTTGATCGCCATCATCCCCGACAGGCCGCCCGACAGCATCATCGCGTAAATCGTGATGCGAACCGGGCTGATCCCGGCATAGAGCGCAGCCTTTTCCGACTTGCCAAAGGCGCGCAAGGCATAGCCCAGCCTTGTGTGCCACAAGAGCGCCCAGACAACGACCGCACAGGCCAGTGCGATCAACAGGCTGATATTGGCCGGGTTCTTGTTGGAAAACGGAATGCCGATCGCACCCAGCATGTCGCCCAGCTTGGGCAGATTGGTCAGCTTGTCGAACCGGGCCGAGGCCGGGTCCATCTTGCCGACCGGGCGCAGGATGTTGACCAGCAGGTAGTTCATCAGCGCATAGGCGATGAAGTTGAACATCATCGTCGTGATGACGATATGACTGCCCCGCTTGGCCTGCAACCACGCCGGGATCAGCGCCCAGGCCGCACCAAAGGCCATCGCCCCCACCATCGCCCCGGCCAAGGCCAGCGACCAATGCGGCCAGGGAATGAACAAAAGGGCCAAAGCCACCCCCAGCCCGCCCAGCGTCGCCTGGCCCTCACCGCCGATGTTGAACAGGCTGGCCTGAAAGGCGATCGACACCGCCAGCCCGGTGAACATGAAATTGGTCGCGTAATACAGCGTGTATCCCCAGCCCCGGGTCGAGCCCAGCGCCCCCCTGATCATCACGGTGATCGCCTCGACCGGGCTTTGCCCGATGGCCCAGATCAGCAGGCCGCAAACCGTAAAGGCGATGAGCAGACAGATCAGCGGCACCAGAATGACATCGGCCCAACGTGGCATCTTGTCCATCAGGCGGCCCCCCTGCTTGGCGACAGCCGCTCATCAAGCCGAAGCCGGCTTTCCTCGCGGCGGGTAGGCGTGAAGAAAGCCCGAACGGGCTTGATGAACGCCCTTTGCCACGCCGCCATCACGCCGCCCCCTTGGCAGCCGTCATCCCCGCCATCATCAGCCCCAACTCCCGCTCATCGGTCTCATCCGGGTCACGCTCGCCCATCAACTGACCGTCAAACATCACCAGAATGCGGTCTGACAGCGACATGATCTCATCCAGTTCGACCGAGACCAGCAGCACGGCCTTCCCGGCATCACGCAGCGCCACGATCTGCTTGTGGATGAACTCGATCGCCCCGATATCCACCCCCCGCGTCGGCTGGCCGACCAACAGCAGGGCGGGGTTGCGCTCGATCTCGCGCGCCACCACCAGCTTTTGCTGATTGCCGCCCGAGAATGACTTGGCCGCCAGCGTCGCTATCGGCGGGCGCACATCGAAGGTCGCCATCTTGCTTTCGGTGTCGGCCTTGATGGCGGCATTGTCCATCAAGAGCCAGTTCTTCTGATATTCCGGGGCGTTCTGATAGCCGAAAGCGACGTTTTCCCAAGCGGTGAAATCCATGATCAGCCCCAGCGTCTGACGATCCTCGGGGACATGGGCAATCCCCGCCGCGCGGCGCGACTGGCCATTGACCCCGCTCAGCGGCAGATCGACCCCGTTCATGGTGATGCGCCCCTTGGCGCGCGAAATTCCAGCCAAAGCCTGCAACAGTTCCGACTGGCCATTGCCTGCCACCCCGGCAATCCCCAGAATCTCGCCGGCGCGGATCTCGAAAGACACGCCCTTCAGCCGCTCAACGCCATGCTCATCCTTGACCCGCAGATCTTGCACCGCCAACACCACCTTGCCCGGCGTGGCAGGCTTCTTCTCGACCTCCAGCAAGACCTTGCGCCCCACCATCAACTCGGCCAAAGCCTCGGGCGAGGTCTCGGCGGTCTTGACGGTCGCCACCATCGTCCCGCGCCGCATCACCGAAACATTGTCGGTCGCCGCCATGATCTCGCGCAGCTTGTGGGTGATCAAGATGACGGTCTTGCCCTGGGCTTTCAGCCCGGCAAGGATGCGGAACAGGTGCTGGGCCTCCTCGGGGGTCAACACGCCGGTCGGCTCGTCCAATATCAGAATGTCGGCGCGGCGATACAGCGCCTTGAGAATCTCGACCCGCTGCTGGTGGCCGACCGACAGATCCTCGATCAGCGCATCGGGATGCACGTCCAGATCATATTCGCGGCTGAGTGCGTCCAGCTCCTTGCGGGCGCGGGCCAGCGATTTGTTCAGCAAGGGGCCATCCTCGGCACCCAGAATGACATTCTCCAGCACCGTAAAGTTCTGCACCAGCTTGAAATGCTGAAACACCATGCCGATGCCGGCGCGAATGGCGCTTTGGCTGTCGGGGATCGCGGTCAGGCGGCCACCCACGAAAACCGCGCCGGCGTCGGCTTTGTAAAAGCCATACAGAATCGACATCAGCGTCGATTTGCCCGCACCATTCTCACCGATGATGCCGTGGATGGTGCCGCGCGGCACCGCGAAATTGATGTCCTGATTGGCCTTGACCGGGCCAAATGCCTTGGAAATGCCCTTAAGTTCAATAGCATAGGGGGAGGCAGTTGCCTGCCGCCCCCCGATTTGCCCTGCGGCCACTGGCCCTGCGGCCATTTAGAACGTACCGGCCGGGCAGGTGCTGTCGGACATGTAATCATGCACGACCAACTCGCCCGACTTGATCATTTCAGCCGCCGCATCAACGGTGGCCTGCATTTCCGCGCTAACAAGGGCTGCGTTGTGCTCGTCCAGCGCATAGCCGACGCCGCCGTTGGCCAGACCCATAACAGAAACTTTGCCGGTTTCCATCGCCGGGCCAGCCTTGAAAGCGTCATACACGGCGTTGTCAACACGCTTCATCATCGAGGTCAGCACCGAGCCGGGGTGCAGGTAGTTCTGGTTGCTGTCCACGCCGATTGACAGGATGCCCATGTCAGCCGCCGCCTGCAACACGCCGACACCGGTTCCACCGGCTGCGGCATAGATCACGTCCGCGCCCTGGCTTTGCTGCGATTTGGCAATCTCGGCACCCTTCACAGGGTTGTTCCACGCCGAACCATCGGTGCCGGTCATGTTCAGGATCACGGCTGCATCCGGCTTGACCGCCTTGACACCCTGCGCGTAACCGCAGCCGAAGCGCCGGATCAGCGGGATGTCCATGCCGCCGATGAAGCCGACCACGTTGGTTTTTGAGGCCAGACCAGCCATCATGCCGACCAGATAGCTGCCTTCGTGTTCTCTGAACGCGACTTGCAGGATATTGGGCTGGTCCAGCCAGTCCACGTCGATGATGGCAAACTTGGTGTCCGGATAGTCCGGCGCCACTTGGCTCAGCACGTCACCAAAGGCGAAACCGGTCATCACGATCGGGTTGTTGCCGTCTTCGGCCAATTGCCGCAGCGCCTGCTCGCGCTGCGCCTCGTTCTGCATTTCCAGTTCCTTGTAGGAACCGCCCGTTTCGGCCTTCCAGCGCTCGGCGCCGTTGAAGGCCGCTTCGTTGAACGACTTGTCGTTCTTGCCGCCAACGTCATAGATCAGCGCCGGGTCGGCCAAAGCCGCGCCAGCCGTCAACGCCAGCAGCGCCGAGGCACCCAGCAGGTGTTTCATAAGGGTCATATCGGTCTCCCAGTTGTCAAAATCAGCGCCCCCCTGTCCATGGCCAGTTGCGAGCCCATAGGTCTCGCGGCCGTTCGCGGGCGGATCGTCATGTGATTTAGCAAGGATACCGGGCGGGTGGTCAACAGAAATCTGAAAATCCGCTGCGGCGTTTGATCATCAGGTCAGAAACTGGCCGGATAACCCAAAGGCAAGGGCCTAAAGCACCAGCGTCAGCACCAAAGCATCCACCGCCCGGCCCTGATCGTCGTGGTAATAGCCCCGCCTGCGCCCGCTTTCGACAAAGCCCGCCCTTGCGTAAACCGCCCGCGCCCGCGCATTGCTTTCCGCCACCTCCAGAAAGACTTGTGCGGCCCGCCGCAGCTGCACCTCGGCCACAAAGCGCGTGACAAGGCCGTAACCGACCCTGCGCCCCTGTGCTGCAGGCGCCACCGCCATTGTCAGCAGTTCCGCCTCACCTTCCACCACGCGGCCGATCAGGAAACCCTGCCCGGCGGTCAGCGCAAAGCACAAAGGCGACGCCAGAATATCGGCAATCTCGCCCTGCGACCACGGGCGCGGCATGGTGAAGGCCGCCGCGTGCAGCCGCGCCATCTCGGCCAGCGTCATGGCCCCGCCGCCTTCACGGCAGTATCACCGGAGCAGGGTCGGACGCAGGTGCCGCAGCAGCCCCGCGCAGATAGAACGGTTTCGGCCGGTCTCCCGCACCTTTGCGCCGGGCCACCCTCGCGATGCCCTCGACCAGGCGCTCGACCGCCACATCCCCCAAGAGGTGCGCCCCCAGCGGCACCGAATCGACAATCCTCGCCTCACCAGACTGCATAAGCCCCGACTGCATAAGATAGGCCTGCCCGCGTGGTGCTGCAATGGCGACGACAAAGGGCGGCTGCAGGTCCAAAGCCTGCGCCACCGCCTCAAACCCCGTCACGCCCACCGCAGGCACGCCCAAGCCCAGCGCCAACCCCCGCGCCAAAGCCACCGCGATACGGATGCCGGTGAAATTGCCCGGCCCGGTGCCAACCGCGATCGCCGCCAGATCGGCCCAGGTCACGCCAGCCTCGGCCAAGACCTCATCCAGCATCGGCACCAGCCGCTCGGCCTGCCCCTTGGCCATCGCCTCGACCCTTGTGATGACCCGCTCGCCCGACAGCACAGCGGCAGCGCAATGCGCCGCCGATGAGTCAAACGCCAGAATGATCCCGCCTGTTAACCGAACCGGCGCCGCCTCAGGCTGCAACCGAACGCACCTCAAGCACTTCGGGGATATAGTGCCGCAGCAGGTTCTCGATGCCCATTTTCAGCGTCAGCGTGGAACTGGGACACCCGGCACAGGACCCTTTCATGTGCAGGTAAACCACGCCGCGGTCAAAGCCGTGAAAGGTGATGTCGCCACCATCCTGCGCCACGGCAGGACGCACCCGAGTATCCAGCAATTCCTGGATCTGCTTGACGATATCGCCATCCGGCCCGTCATGCGCTGTGTGGGCCTGCACCTGCTCGCCCACCATCACGGCGGCACCCGACTGGTAATGCTCCATGACGGCACCCAGAATGGCCGGCTTGATGTGCTGCCAGTCGACACCCTCGGCCTTGGTCACCGTGACGAAATCCGCGCCCAGAAACACTGCCGTCACCCCCGCCACCGCGAAGATTCGCTTGGCCAGCGGCGATTTCTCCGCCGTATCGACACTGGGGAAATCCGCCGTGCCAAGGCCCAGCACCGCCTGCCCGGGCAGGAATTTCAGTGTCGCCGGGTTGGGCGTCGATTCGGTCTGGATGAACATGGGGGTAACTCCTGACAATTCCACTCGGATATGCGCCCGGGGTAGCGGGAAGTCAAGATTGGAATGGTTCTAACCTTCGCCGCAACCGCGCGAGCATCCAGCGCACGATCAGCCGATGCGCCGGGCCGACCGGAAACAGGTAAATCCGGCCAAACAGGTTGTGGGTGACCACCGAGGACACCACCGACAGCCGGCTTCCAACCATGGTCACCGAGGTCAGCACATCCAGATGGCGGTCGCGCGCGCTTAAACTCATCACCTCATCCGTCAGCGTCTCGATCAGGAAAAAGTCCAGCCTGTCGCCAACCTTCACCGCCTCAACCCGATCACCCCCAACCTTGGCACCGCTAAGCCCGCCGATTCGCTTCACGCCGAACCGGGCCGAGATGGCATCGCGGATCGCAAACACCGCCCGCATCCCCGGCAAGGGGTCCGCCATGATCGGCAACCAACCCTCCAGCGCGCTCATCTTGCGGCCAAGGTCCAAGCTTTGCACAGCCAGAAACGCCAACCGCTCCCGCGGTGCCACAAGTTCGGCACCGACCGGCAACTCAATCATCTTCCAGCCCGATTTCCCAACCCGATCCCCTTCATCTCGGCAAAAATACTCCCGCCGGAGGCCCTTTCACGTACCCGCCGGAGGCCCTTAAGTAATAGCCTCCAGCCGCTCCTTGCTCATACCGCCCGGCACGATGGTCACCGGTATCGGCAGGCTGCCGGCGCTGCGGCTCAACGCGGTCACCAAAGGCCCCGGCCCCGATTTCTCCGACCCCGCCCCCAACACCAGAATCCCCACCGTAGGGTCCTCGCGGACCTGAGCCAGGATCTCGGCCACCGGATCACCCTCGCGGATCACCAGTTCGGGGTTCACCCCCTGCTTGTCGCGCATCCATTTGGCGAACACCTCGAAATGCGCCTCGATCCGCTCGCGCGCCTCGGCTCGCATCAGATCGGCCACGCCCATCCAGTGCTGAAACTCCTCGGGCGGGATGATCGACAGGATCTGCACGCCACCCCCGGTATGGGCCGCCCGCATCGCGGCGAACCGCATCGCGTTCAGGCATTCACGGGTGTCGTCCAGCACCACCAGAAACTTGCGCATCAGGGTTCTCCTTGGCCTGACACCTACCCCTGCCCGCAGGCCCAGTCCAGATAAAGCCGACGAACCCGCTCGGTCATCGCGCGGCTGCGGTACAGCGTCCCGTCAAACTCCTGCACTGCGGTCACCTTGGCGAAATTGCCCGACAGGAACACCTCATCCGCCGCATGAGCATCGGCAAAGGTCAGCACCGTCTCGCGCACCTCGACCCCCTCAGCCGCCAAGTTGGCGATATGCCGCGCCCTGGTGATCCCGGCCAGAAAGGTCCCGTTCGCAATCGGGGTGAACACCACCCCATCCTTGACCAGAAACACATTCGCCGTCGCACTCTCGGCCAGGTTGCCCAAAGCGTCGGCGACCAGCGCATTGCCGTAACCCTTGGCCCGTGCCTCGGCCAGCATCCGCGCGTTGTTGGGGTAAAGCGCCCCGGCCTTGGCATTGCACACCGCATCCTCCAAGACCGGACGGCGAAACCGCGTCGTGGTCAGCCGGGTGGCGAAACCGGGGTCCGGCATGGCCACTTCTTCCAGACAGATGGCAAACCCGGTCGCCCCCGGCAGCGGCGTGATGCCCAGATCGGAGCCGTGCAGCGCCCAATACATCGGCCGGATATAGACCGCCTGCCCCGGCCCGTAACTTGCCAGGCCCTCGCGGATGATCGCCACCATAGCGCCCACCTCGCAGGTCGGCGTGATCATCATCGCTTCGGCCGAGCGGTTCACCCTGGCGCAATGCAGCGCCAGATCGGGGCACATCCCGTCGAAATAGCGCGCCCCGTCAAAGACCGAACTGCCCTGCCACATGCCATGATCGGCGGCCTTCATCACCGCCAGATCACCCTCATGCCAGCGCCCTTGCCAAAAAGTGCGGATAGCTTTGCCAAACGCCATTGCAGTTACTCCGTTGCCATATGGCCCGGTTAAACACCGATGTGACGGCGAAGAAAAGGGATCAGGCTTCGGCCAGCAGCGCCTTCAGGTCAAGCCGGTCGTTCGACATCCGCAGCGTCCCGTCCGGATGGCGCGGCCAATCTTCGGGGGCGCGGTCGCGGTAAAGCTCGATCCCGTTGCCATCGGGATCGTTGAAATAGACCGCCTCGCTGACCCCGTGGTCGGCTGATCCGCTCAGGGCTGTGCCCGACGCCAGAACCCGAACCAGTGCCTGCGCCAGCGAGGCGCGGTCGGGAAACAGGATGGCGATGTGATAAAGCCCGGTGGTGCCGGGGGCCGGTTTCGGGCCGCCAAGGCTTTCCCAGGTGTTCAGGCCGATATGGTGGTGATAGCCGCCCGCCGACAAGAAGGCGGCCTGCGCGCCGAGGCAGGCGATCACATCGAACCCCAGCACGTCGGAATAGAACGCGATGGCGCGGTCAAGATCGGCAACCTTCAGATGAACGTGGCCGATACGGGTCTGCGGCGGAAGGCTGGGCATCGGGCACCTGCGTTGGTTCTGGATGTTGGTGGAATGGACCAGAGCGATGTTACAGGAAACGCCCGTCCCTGCACAATCCTTGTGCGCCACCGCCCGAAAAAAGCCCCCCGAACCGGGACAGGTTCAGGGGCCGAAATCCGGCTGGGAAATTGCCTGAGCATGGGGACAGTCGCAGGCGCCCGGTTGGGACAAGCCTTTGGCCTTCGCCGCCAACCTGCCACGGGATTGAATCGGTTTGATGACGCGCGGTCCTCACAGCCCGATCTCTTTCCATTTGATCCGCCAATCAGCCGGAATTTCGTCGTTGTCCTCCATCTGCATCAACCTGATCTTGCGGCGGTCAATTGCCATATTGTTGGCAATGACGTCATGGCCGGCCAGCATCCGTGCGTTCAATCGGCTGATTTCCTGGGCAAGTTCCGCCGCCCCGATCAGATAGACCTCCATCGCCGTCGGCTGATAGGCCACATCCTCCGCCCCCTTGACCACCCCGGCCAGCCGCGCCTGCATGAAGGCGCGCAGGACGGCATTCATCCTTGTCAGATGCCCGCGCCCCATCGCCTTGAAGAAGGCAATCACATCACCATCCAGCCGCAGGGTGATCTTCGTCTTGAAGGGGACATCGGGGCGCTGGGCTATGACATGCCACTCCGCCGGAATGCGCGGCGAATCCTCCAGCCCCCAGCGCAGGTCCTCCTCCAGTTCACGAAAGTTCTGGGCGAGGTGATGGTATTGCGCCAACACTTTGCGAGAGGCGGCACTGGGGCGGGCTGGCTGCATCGGAATGGCTCCTGTTCACCGGAAGCAGACTGGTAAACCCGGGTGAACAAGTGGTGAGACCACCGTCCCGCCTGTCGGGACAGATACCCGACGGATACCCGACAGATGCGGGACGCCGAACCTACACCTGACGCGACCGGATCATGCCGATGATGTCATAGACCTCGTTCAGAATGGGCCGCGCCAGCGCATCGGCCCGTGTCGCACCTTCGCCCAAGGTTCGGTCAATCTCGGCGGGGTCCTCCATCAGGCGGCTCATCTCACTCGTGATGGGCGATAGCTTGGCCACCGCAAGATCGGCCAGCGTCGGTTTGAAAGTGCCAAATAGCGCCCCGGCAAAGCGTTCTATCACCTGATCTGGTGTGAGGTCCGCCAGTGCCGCATAGATATTGACCAGGTTCTTCGCCTCAGGCCGGTCCTTCAACTCCGCCAGACTGTCAGGCAGCGGCGCGGAATCGGTCTTGGCCTTGCGGATCTTCTTGCTGATCGTGTCGGCATTATCGGTCAGGTTGATCCGGCTCTGGTCCGAGGGGTCGGATTTCGACATCTTTTTGGTGCCGTCCCGCAGGCTCATCACCCTTGTCGCCGGCCCCTCGATGACCGGCTCAACTATCGGAAAGTAATCAACTTTATAGTCATTGTTGAACTTCATCGCGATGTCGCGGCACAGTTCCAGATGCTGCTTTTGATCCTCACCCACCGGCACATGGGTCGCCTTGTAGGCCATGATATCGGCGGCCATCAGCGAAGGGTATGCGAACAGCCCAAGCGAGACGTTTTCGCTGTTCCTGCCCGCCTTGTCCTTGAACTGCGTCATGCGGCTCATCCAGCCCATGCGGGCTATGCAACTGAAAATCCAGCCCAATTCTACATGGGCCGAGACCTGGCTCTGGTTGAACAGGATCGAACGCCTGGGATCAATCCCCGCCGCGATGAACCCCGCCGCCGCCTCGCGGGTCCGTTGGCGCAGTTTGGCGGGGTCCTGCCAGACCGTGATGGCGTGCATGTCAACCAAACAGTAAATGGTTTCAATGCCTTCGTCCTGCTTTTGCACAAAACGCTTCAGCGCCCCCAGATAGTTGCCAAGGGTCAATCCCCCCGACGGCTGGATGCCCGAGAAGATGCGGGTCGGAAAACCCCTAGTCGTTTGCACCGGCTCGGACATCGGGTTCTCCATCTGAAATGCTTGCACCTTGCCCATATCGCTGACATGCCAAGGCGTCAACCAAAGCGGGCTGGCAAAGCAGGCCAAAAATGAACGATCTCAACGCCCCACCCCTCAATCCGCTGCCGCCGGTGGTCTGGTTTCTGGCCTTGCCGATGATCGCGCTCGAGGTTGCGGCCAATGCCGGGGCGAATGGCGTGGTCGGCGGGGCTGCGGCTGTGGGTTGGCGGGCGCAATGGATGCAACTCTTTGGTTTTGCGCCTGATTATCTGCGCTGGATGATCGAGAACAACCAGTATCCGCTGGCCGGTCTGTGGCGGTTGGTCAGCTATCCCTTGGTCCATGCCAATGTCAGCCATGCGCTTTTCGTCGTGGTGATCCTGCTCGCCCTCGGCAAATACGTCGGAGAGATCTATCGTTGGTGGGCCCTGCTGGCGACCTGGGTTTTCGCCACGATCATAGGTGCTTTGGCCTATACCGCCGTGCCCTACGCCCATGCCGGGCTCATAGGCGGCTATCCCGGCGTCTATGGTCTGATCGGGGCCTATTCCTTTCTGCTGTGGGTCAGGCTGGTGGGCAGCGGCGACAATCAGTTGCGAGCGTTCGTGCTGATAGGGTTTCTGTTAGCATTGCAGGTCATCTTCGCCGTCGTGGGCATAGCGTTCTACGGCATTGAGCAGGGCACGACATGGGATTTTGTCGCCGACATCGCGGGGTTTTTCGCCGGATTTGTTCTGGCCTTCGTGGTCAGTCCGGGTGGCTGGGCGCGTGTGCTGACTAAGTTGCGCGCTCCCTGACCAATCCGTGCAACGCCGCGAGCGCGACAAGGGCCCAAAAAATCAGATAGGCCATCAGATAGGCCAAGGACGCCGGTTTGCCCATATAGGCCGGTCCGCCCAACCAAAGCGCC
>JBCKXH010000047.1:0-16891 GCA_038921555.1 Paracoccaceae bacterium | reverse complement strand
TGGAGGTCGAACGCAGGTTCGACCACGACTGCCCGCCGCGAGGCTGGCGGCTCGACGGCGCGCGGCATCTCCGCAATTTGCGGAGTTGCCGGAGCAGGTGGGATGTCGTCTTTTGGGCCAATGTCGTCAGATTGGCGCATTTGAGGGCCTTCCAGCCCTGCATTATGCGGCAACACATAGATTGGGCTGCGCGCCCCTGACTTGTCAACCGTCACCACGATTGCGCCGGTGTTTGACAAGTCCCTGATCGCCCTGGCAACGGTGTCGATGGAGCACCGGGCGAGGCGGGCGAGGTCCGCGTGGCTGGCCTTGACGGACCCGTCCACGGCGAGATCAGCCAGCGCGAGATGGACGAGCAGCGTGCTGCCTTGGGCTGTGCTCTTGTTCCAGACGCTGGCGAAGTCAAAGAGGCTCATGCCACAGCCCTTGGATTCAAGTTTCAAGTGCAACGTTTGATCTGAAGGCCGCGAGTTCTTCGGCCATGGCTTCTTCGGGTGTTTTCCATCCGAGGGTCTTGCGGGGGCGCTGGTTCATCATGCGTGCAACGTCGTTCAGCTCGGTCTGGCTGATGGTGCTCAGGTCGGTGCCTTTGGGGAAGAACTGGCGTAGCAGGCCGTTGGTGTTCTCATTTGATCCACGCTGCCAGGGGGCGTGCGGATCGCAGAACCAAATGTCGATCTTCAGCCGACGCGCCAGTTCCGGGTGGCAGGCCATCTCGCTGCCACGGTCGTAGGTCATGCTTTTGCGTAGCACGGCGGGCAGGCGCTTCATCTGGCGGGTAAATCCTTCCAACGCCGCTTCGGCGGTGCAGCCGCGCATCTTGCTGAGAATGAGAAAGCGGGTCTTGCGCTCAACCACCGTGCCCACGGCCGAGCGGTTGAAGGCACCCTTGATCAGATCTCCTTCCCAATGCCCCGGCACCAGGCGGGCCTCTATCTCTTCAGGTCGGTGAATAATCCTCAACGATTCCGGGGCGATAGAGCCACCCGCCAGCGTCGTGCGCCGCAGTCCCCGCGCGGGTTTGTGCTGGCGCAGAGCGAGGATCATCGCGGCTTTCAGCGCGCCTTTCGGCTGCGCGTAGATCGCGGCATAGATGGTCTCATGGCTGACGCGGGCCGAAGGATCATCGGGGTTCATGAGCCGCAGTCTGTGTGAAATCTGCTCGGGTGACCAGCGACGATGAATGAGGTGGTCATGAACAAACTGATGGGTCGTGCTGCCCTCGATGAGCTTGCGCTCGGGCCGGCATCGCGCGCGGCGAACCTCATACACCAGCCGTCCTGCATGGGGACAATAGGACCCGTCGTCCTGTTGCCCCCGCAACAGCTCGCGCCCAATGGTGCTCGCGGGCCGCCCCAAAAGCCCCCCAATCGATCGCTGGCTACTTCCTCGGCTATGCTCCGCCAAAATCACGCCACGTTCCTCGCTGCTGAGGTGCTTGCTTCGTCTGTCCATCGCAACATCCTATGCCCTCTGGGCGCTGGGTGTTGCACTTGAAACTTGAGCCTAAGGGGTCTGTTATGACGAAACTGACGCTGCCAGCGGCCAGATCAAGTGCATGAATACAAGGGCGGTTGAAAAGCTGGTATCGGGCAGCTACCGAAGGGACAGTTTTGGATAACTCGACAACCGCAGCTTCCCGCTGCTCTTTCTTGATCGCCCGCTTGGCCTGCGAAAGTGTCAGTTTCCCGGCCTCGATCTCCTTGGCCATCTCGGGGTGCTCCGCCACGATCTTGTCGGCAAGGTCGATATACTTGGCATTTGTGCCCGCCGCCTCGGCGCGCAGGTCGCGGGTTTTAGGCGCGGGCTTGTCCGGTTCCATCGGTGGAATTAGTTCCCCCAATGGCGCGGGCTCGTGGCGGGCCTTATTGGCCAGCGCCACGGCCTCGGCCTGCCGCGCCTTGGCGTCTTGCCGCAGCTTGGCGTAAACATCCGACATCTGATTGCGCCGCGCATCGGCAAGGGCGGCTTGGCTGGGCGACAGGTGGCGGCGGGTTCGGTTCAGCGACCAGACCCGGGCCACGCCTGCGAAAGCGTCATCTTCCCGGCCTCGATCAACGCGGCCATCTCGGGCCGCTCGGCCACGATCTTGTCGGCAAGGTCGATGTATCTGGCGTTCGTGCCCGCCGCCTTGGCGCGCAGGTCGCGGGTTTGAGGCCCGCGCTCGTCCGGCATCGGTTGAGCAACTAATTGCTCAAGCGATCCAGTATATGTTTCGCTTTTTCTATCGCCACCCGCCTCCGACTGCCGCGCCTTGGCCTCTTGCCGCAGCTTGGCGTAAGCGTCCGACATCTGGTTGCGCCGCGCATCAGCGACGTGCTGAAAACCAACCGCTTCGACAGCGCCCTTGACATGGAGCAGACCCTGATGCGCTATGTCCATCTCTACAACACCCAGTTGCCGCAGTCAGCCCTGAGGAGCCGAACGCCGATGCAGGCCATGAAGGACTGGCACAAATCACACCCGCACCTGTTCGTTAAAATGCCACGTAATCGTCCGGGACGCGACAACTAGAATTCTTAATCGGGGACTAAAAACAGTGCCAGTCTGCGCTCACCATTCCCCAATCGCATTTTCTGCCGCCTCACCGGCATTGGAGTCTTTTGGCCTCAAGTTCTCTTCCGGTGGCGCGCACAACAGCCGAACCATGATGCTGGCGGAGCTTGCAGCGGTGCTGGCGGCAGTTCCATTGGACTCAGGTGTAGCCGATTACCGCGAGGCTATTCTTCAGCGAAACGTTCTAAACAAGGCCACTGACAGCACCAGGAAGGAATCGCTGCGCCGCCTCCGCGAGCTGTATGTGCTCGATGAGGCCAAGCCGATTTTTGGACTCCTGCGCAAGCTCTATGCTATTGACGCGGCGAGCCTGCCGTTGCTGGCGGTGCAGGTTGCCTGGGCGCGCGATTCACTTTTCCGGGCAACGACTCCGCCGGTCATGGATGCAGCGGTAGGCGAGCGAGTTGAAACGGATAGCTTGGCGCAGGCGTTTGAATCTGCGTTCCCAAATCGGTATTCGGAACTGAGTCGAAATCAGACCGCACGTCATGCAGCGTCATCGTGGACTCAGTCCGGGCACCTCACCGGCCGGGCAAAAAAGACACGTCAGCAGATCAAGCCAACTGTTGTGGCCGTCACCATGGCCTTCTTCCTTGGGGATGTCGCCGGTTTTCATGGCGCTGCGATCTTCTCCAGTCCTTGGTGCGCCCTCCTTGATCTGAACCCCGACCGCGCAAAGTCCCTTGGCCAAGAGGCACATCGCGCTGGTCTACTCAACCTGCGTGCTGTGGGGGAAGTTGTTGAACTGAGTTTCCCGCTGTTCACTGAATTCCAGGCCCAACCATCATGAGCGCCATAGACCGGCTTCTGACCAACTACTCCCGCCAAGTGCGCCTGCCTTGGTCGGCCAACTTGGCGGGAATACAGCGCGTCTGGTTCGCGGTTTATCCGCCGGCTGAAGAACGGCGGGTTCGGGCACGCCTGCCGCAGTTTGAAGCGCTCACCCTGGAGGCCAACCACGGATGGACTGCGGTTGATCTCACCCGATTGCTCCCGGAATGGATTGCGGCCCACGAATACCGCGAGGGCATCTTCGCGGAACCTGAGCATTTCAGCGCCAACAGCGAAATCGAAGACCTGGCCGTTGAACGAGTCCGTCTGGCCTGTTCTCGTGAGGATGTGGATGCCGCCACTGTCGTCGCCGTTACCGGCCTGGCTTCGCTGTTCGACTTCATGCGCGTATCAACGCTGGTTGAAAGCGTCGAGGACAGCGTGCGCGGACGCTTGCTGATCCTCTTCCCCGGAGAATACGCCGGCAATGTCTATCGCTTCATGGACGCCCGCGATGGCTTTAACTACATGGCCGTTCCCATCACCTCAACCGAGAGCTTCATCAACCCATGAAAAACGGCGAACTGTATTTCCGCGATCCAACGACCCTTGAGCTGCTCAATAACGGCGTATCGAAGGTTGCCGAGATCGGCAACGACGAGCGCCAAATCCAGACGCTCCGCTTCGAGCTAACCAATTTTGTCTGTGATGGCGAATACGCACGCGGATTGGAGCGGATTCTAAAAGCCTACCTCGATGGACTGGGACGGCAAGAGCAGAAGGCAGTTTGGGTCAGCGGCTTCTTCGGTAGCGGTAAATCACATCTTGTCAAAGTGTTGCGCTACCTCTGGGAGGATTATCACTTTGCCGATGGTGCCACGGCCCGGTCGCTTGTAACGCTGCCAGCGGAAATAGCCGATCTGCTTAAGGAATTGAGCAATCGCAGTAAGCCAATGGGTGGATTGCGCGCGGCAGCAGGAACCCTTGGCGCGGGTTCAATGGATAACGTTCGTCTGGCCTTCATCCAATTAGTATTGCGAGCGGCTGGCCTGCCAGAGAATCTGGCGCAGGCCAAATTTATTCTTTGGCTACGCTCATCCGGGTTCGAGGCCAAGGTTGAGGCCGAGCTCAAGAAGCAGAAACGGGAACTAGGCCGCGAAGTCCGCAGTTTGAAACTCTCCGTTCCCCTCGCGGAAGCGCTCGTCAGTGCCGAGCCCAAATATGCCACTGCCGCTAATGCCCAAGCAGCCATCCGGGATCAATTCAAGGACAACAATTTCCCGACAATTGATGATGCGCTCGATGTAGTGAGACAGATATTTGGGCCTGACGGAAAGCTTCCATGCACACTACTTGTGCTGGATGAAATTCAGCAGTTCATTGGCGAAAAAATTCAGAGAGCACATGACATTCAAGAAATTGCTGAGCACTGTTGCACAGATATGTGGAGTCGCCTGCTTATCGTTGGCACTGGCCAATCTGCACTGAACACTACACCTAGCCTGCAACGACTTCAGGCCCGCTTTGCAGTGCGAGTGCAGCTCTCCGACACCGATGTCGAAAGCGTCATCCGCAAAACCGTCCTGCGCAAGAAGCCGGAGCAAGAAGCCGCCATTACGGCCTGCATGGAAGCCAATCAGGGTGAACTGGCGCGTCATTTGCAGAATACCCGCCTCGCTGCCACCCACGAGGACAACCAATTTTTTGTCGCCGACTACCCGCTGCTGCCCACCCGTCGCCGGTTCTGGGAAAAGGTGCTGCGCAATACCGACCACTCCGGCACCAGGGCCCAGTTGCGCTCGCAGTTGCAGATCGTGTTTGAAGCGACCAAACAAACCGCAGGGTTGGCGGTGGGCACGGTGGTCCCCGCAGATTTCATCTATGACCAGATTTCTACCGACCTTCTCAACTCCGGCGAGTTGGAGCGCGAATACGACGTGATCATCCGCAAGCAGCGCGATGGCACGCCGGAGGGCGATCTCCGCTCCAGCCTCTGCGCGTTGATCTTCCTCATCGGCAAACTACCCCGCACGCCGGGCACCGACGACGGCGTTCGCGCTACCGCTGAAACGCTGACGGACCTGCTGGTGAGCGACCTCAAGAACGACCGGCCAAGGCTGGAACAGCAAGTCCCCAAGATGCTCAAGCAGCTCGACGATGCTGGCCAGCTCATGGCGGTGGAAAATGAATTTCGTCTGCAAACACGCGAAGGCACCCTCTGGACGCACGACTTCAACCGCCGCCGCGCCAGCGCTCTCAATGACGACCAGCGCATCAATACCAAACGTGTGGAACTACTGCGCGATGGAACAAAGCAAGCGCTGAAGCCCGTATCGTTGCAGCAGGGCAGCTCTGGGGTGCCGCGCAAACTCGCCTTCGAGCTTTCCTCCAATCGACCCGCCACCAGCAGCGGTGAGGTTACGCTATGGATACGGGATGGCTGGAGCGATGATGAAAAAGCGGTGTTGAACGACGCTCGTGCCGCCGGCGTCGATAGCCCCGTGCTCTTTGGCTTTCTGCCGCGCGCGCACCATGCGGAATTGAAGCAGGCCATCGCCTCGCAGATCGCCGCGCAGGAAACGCTGGACGCCCATGGCATGACCGGCGGCCCCGAGACCATCGAGCCCCGCAAGGCTGTCGAGACCCATCTGGCGGTGGCGCAACAGCGCGTGAAGGAATTGCTCGATCACATCATCGGCGGCGCCAAGGTGTTCCTGGGCGGCGGGCAGGAAGCCAACGGCATCAAGTTGGCCGACAAAGTGCAGGATTCGGCAGACAGCGCCTTGGTGCGGCTCTTCCCGCATTTCTCCGAGGCTGACCACGCCAACTGGGGGCAGGTCGTCACCCGCGCGCGCGGTGGCGATGTCGGCGCGCTCTCGCAGGTAGCCTACCAGGGCAACCCCACCCAACATCCCGTCTGCCGCCGTGTTCTCGAATTCATCGGGGCGGGCAAGAAGGGCAAGGACATACAGGAGCAACTCCGCGCTGCACCGTTCGGCTGGTCAAAGGACGCCGTCGATGGCGCGCTGTTCGTAATGCTGGTTGCAGGCAATCTGCGCGCCACGCTCAATGGCCAGCCGACTCAGGCATCGCTGCCGCAAAACCAGGTCGGCGTCGCCAGCTTTTACGTCGATGTGCCGCCACTGAACGTGCAGCAGCGGCTCGACCTCAAAGCGCTGTTTCAGAAGGCCGGCGTCACCACCCAAAACGGCAAGGAGTCCGAAGCCGCCACCCAGTTTCTGAAAAACCTGCTCGCCCTGGCAGAGTCCGCCGGTGGCACCGCGCCGCGCCCGGACATACCCGACACCCAGGCGCCGCGCGATCTCCAGATGCTCAGCGGCAATGCCCAGTTGCTCAAGATTCACGAACAGAAAGACGCCCTTACCGCCAGTCTCACGGCATGGAAGAAGAGCACAGACGCCATCGCCAAACGCTGGCCCGCCTGGGAGCGGCTTGCAGACTTCCAGCAGTTTGCCGCCGGATTGCCGGAAGCGCAGACCTGCGGCGTTTCCATTGCCGCCATCACGACCGGACGCAGCCTGTTGGGCGATCCCGATCAAGTGCCGGAACTCACCAAGCAGCTCACCACCGCTCTGCGCCTCGCGCTCGGCAAACTTCAGGGCGATCTCGCTGCGGCGTTTGTCGTCGGCAATGAGCGACTCGCTTCCCAAGTCTGGCAAGGTCTCAGCGACGAGCAGCGGGCCACGCTGGCTGCCAGTTGCCAGCTCGCCGCCCCCGCCACAGAAACCTTCGGCTCGGATGATGAAATTCTCGCCGCCCTCCGGCTCAAGACCCTCAGCGACCGCCGCAATCTACTCGATGCCGTGCCCCAGCGCTTCACCCGCGCCCTGGAAGAAGCCAGCCGCCTGCTGGAGCCTGAAGCGGTGAAGATCAACCTGCCGGGCGCCACCATCAAGAACACGGCCGAACTCGACCAATGGGTATCCAAAGTGCGAGCGCAGGTGGAAGCACAACTCAAGGAAGGCCCGGTCATCCTATGAGCACGCTTGCCTCACCACTCCGCCGCCAGTTGGAAAATTCCATCAAGAAGGCGCGCAAGATCGCCGAGGCGGGCGTGCGCAAATCACTTGAAGCCCTCGCCGTGCATGAGCCGGACCCTTACCAGCACATGGACGAAGCGCAGCGCAAGCTCCGCGTGCAACTCCGCGCCCAGGCCAGACAACTCGGCGATGGCGAGAGCCAGATCAAGCACGGTGTTTACGAGATCAAGCGCCTGGTCGAAAAGACCGCCTACGACCAGTGGCATCGGCTGCTCTTCGCCCGGTTTCTGCTCGAAAACAACCTGCTCATCTCGCCCGAGCACGGCGTGTCGGTGACGCTGGACGATTGCGAGGAACTCGCCCCGTCACAGGAGTTGAGGGATGCGTGGGCCGTGGCGGCGCGCTTTGCCGCAGTAGAACTCCCCGAAATCTTCCGTGCCGACGACCCGGCGGGCGCGGTAGAACTACCCGTCGAAGACCGCAACAAACTCGTCCAACTGGTCAAGGATTTGCCCGTGGCAGTGTTCACCGCCAGTGACAGCCTTGGCTGGTGCTACCAGTTCTGGCAGGCAGAGCGGAAGGCCGAGGTCAACGCCGCCGGCAACAAGATCGGCGCGGATGAACTGCCGGCGGTCACGCAACTGTTCACCGAGGATTACATGGTGGACTTCCTGCTCGATAACACGCTCGGCGCGTGGCACGCCGGCAAGGTGCTCGCCGCGAATCCCAAGCTGAGTGAGGCCGCGCAGAGCGAGGACGAACTCAGACTAGTCGTGTCGCTGCCGGGCTGCCCTTGGAAATATCTGCGCTTCATCCAGGGCCAGGACGGCAAGTGGACACCCGCCGCCGGCACGTTTGACGGCTGGCCGAAGATGGCGCAGGAACTCAAATGCCTCGACCCGTGCATGGGCAGCGGGCATTTCGTGGTGGCGATGTTCGAGCGGCTGGTCGCGCTGCGGATGGCCGAGGAAAAGCTGGACGAGCTGGAAGCGGTGGCGGCAGTCATCCGCGACAACCTGTTCGGGCTGGAGCTTGACCCGCGCTGCACGCAGATCGGCGCGTTCAATCTGGCGCTGGCCGCGTGGCGGCGTGTCGGCCACTGCACCCTGCCGGCGATGAATCTGGCCTGCTCCGGCCTCGCGCCGAATGCCAAGAAGGAAGACTGGCTGGCGCTGGCCGGCGCCAATGACCGGCTTCAGCGCGGCATGGAACGGCTCTATGCGCTGTTCAAGGACGCGCCGGTGCTGGGCAGTCTCATCAATCCCCGCGCTACGGGGGGTGACTTGATTGAGGCGGATTTCCATGAACTCCAGCCGCTGCTGGAAAAGGCGCTGGCGCAGGAAGCCAAAGACGATACTGCGCACGAGATGGCCGTGACCGCGCGCGGCCTGGCCAAGGCGGCGGAGATTCTCGCCGGCCAATTCACGCTCGTCGCCACCAACGTGCCTTACCTCGGGCGAGCCAAACAAGATGTTGTCCTGATGGACTATTGCGAACGTGTGCATCCCGAAGCGAAGGCGGACCTCGCAACATGTTTTGTCGAGCGATCGATCCAATTCTGCGCACCTAGAGGCAGCACAGCACTGGTAACACCTCACGGTTGGCTTTATCTCGACCGTTATGAGCCGCTAAGAACAACAACACTTCAAACGCGTTCGTGGTGCTTCGCTGCTCGACTCGGACCTCGTGCGTTCGAGACCATTGGCGGCGAGGTCGTTAATGTGAGTCTGGTGTCCTTCACATCAGCAAAGCCGAACGCAAAATCATCCTTGCTTGGTTTGGATGTGTCGGCGGCGAAGAGCGCCACCGAGAAAGCTCTTGGTCTGCTTTCGGAAACAGCAATTCTTCAGAACCAATTTCGCCAATTGGCTAATCCTGATGCGAGGTTGGTGCTGGGGCGCAGCGATGAACACGAAAAGAAAACGGAATTACTCTCAAAATTTGCTTATTGCTATCAAGGACTCCGCACCGGAGATTCCAACCGTTTCATTCGCTGTTTCTGGGAGTCGGTAACTTTTGGAGATGACTGGGAGTTTTTCCAAACCTCAAGCGATGGCGACGAGGGCGAACTTGCCGGATTATCATTCTCGATTTTCTGGCAGCGTGGCCTTGGTCAGCTTGCAGCTTATGCTGCGGACACTCGCGAAAAACTCCATGACATGCACGAGAGCGGCAACCGCTCTTGGGGAAAGCGAGGAATAGCGGTTGGGCAGATGACAGTTCGCTCAACATGGTATTTCGGCGAAAAGTTCGACAACAGTTTGGCGGCAATTACGCCTCTTGACTTCAAGAATTACCCGGCACTGTGGACGTATTGTTCTTCTTCGCAGTATCGGGAAAACGTCCGCGAAATCTCACACGGACTTTACATCACCAATCAATCACTGCTGAAAGTTCCCTTCGACCTCGCGCACTGGCAGAAGGTGGCGGCGGAGAAGTATCCGCACGGGTTGCCCAAGCCGTTTTCGAGCGACCCGACGCAGTGGTTGTTTGACGGGCATTCCAAAGGTTCAGACCAGCCCTTGCAGGTAGCCGTGGCCCGCTTGCTCGGCTACCAGTGGCCGCGCCAGACCGGCTCCAGTTTTCCCGATTGCCCGGCGCTCGCCCCGGATGGTCTGGAAGCGCTGGCGGATAAAGACGGCATCGTTTGCCTCTCCGCCAGCAAGGGCGAAGCCGCTGCCGCCGAGCGTTTGCGCGAACTGCTCGCCCGCGCCTACGGCCAGGATTGGAATGTCGCCCAACAGGAGGCGCTGCTCGCCCAGGTGGATTACGCCGGTTCGACGCTGGAAGACTGGCTGCGCAACGGCTTCTTCGAGCAGCACTGCAAGCTGTTTCACAACCGCCCCTTCATCTGGCACCTCTGGGACGGCCACAAGAACGGCTTCAGCGCGCTGGTGAATGTCCACCAGCTCACCCACGCCAATCTGGAAAAGCTCACCTACGCCTATCTCGGCGACTGGATACGCCGCCAGCAGGCCGCCGTGGACGCAGGCGAAGCCGGCAGCGACGCCCGTCTCCAGGCCGCGAAACACTTGCAGTCCGCGCTCAAGCTGATCCTCGAAGGTGAGCCGCCCTACGATATTTTTGTGCGCTGGAAGCCGCTCGCGCAGCAAGCCATCGGCTGGCATCCCGATCTCAACGACGGTGTGCGCATGAACATCCGCCCCTTCATGGCCACCGACATCCCCGGCGGCAAGAAAGGCGCCGGCCTGCTGCGCGCCAAGCCCAACATCAAATGGGAAAAGGATCGCGGTAAGGAACCGCAGCGAACCAAAGCGGAGTTCCCCTGGTTCTGGCTCGGCAGCACCTTCACCGGCGACCGCGTGAATGACGTGCATCTGACCAGGGAACAGAAGGAGAAATCGCGGTGATGAGCGCAAAGAAGCCACCCCTCAGTCCACCACCAGCCGCCCAAGGCAGCGGGCAGAACATCGATTTTTCCAACCTGGTGGTAACCATCGGGCAGGTGTATGCGCAAAGCGCCGCCGCCGTCAGCCGCACCATCAATACCACGCTCACGCTGCGCAATTGGGTGATTGGCTGGTACATCCGCGAGTACGAGCAACAAGGGGCCGACCGTGCCACCTATGGCGAGGCCATGGTTAACCGGCTGGCCGAGGCCTTGGCCGCACGCGGCATGCGCGACCTGGCCCCGCGCACCCTGCGCCAGTGCCGCCAGTTTTACACCGTTTATCCTCTGATTTGGCAGACAGCGTCTGCCAAATCCTTGGCCATACAGCTTGCGCCTCCAATGTGGCAGGCACTGTCTGCCATATCACCCGGTGCGCAGGATGCGGCAGTGGGTGAGGCGGTGCCACATGCACTGGCTGCGCCCATCGAGAAGTTGTTTACCTCGCTCTCTTTCAGTCACCTGGCCGAACTCATCGCCATCGCCGATCCGCTCAAACGCGCCTTTTACGAGATTGAGTGCATTCGAGGCAACTGGTCGGTACGAGCGCTTAAGCGCCAGATCGACACGCTGTATTTCGAGCGCTCCGGCCTGTCAAAAGACAAAGAGAAATTGGCTGCGATGGTACGCCAGGGTATCGAGGCGGCAGAGCCCCGGCTGGCCATTCGCGATCCCTATGTCTTCGAGTTTCTGGGCCTGCGGGCGCAGGATGCGATTGCCGAGTCTGACCTGGAAGCCGCGCTGGTGGCCAATCTGCGCGAGTTTTTGCTGGAGCTGGGCCACGGCTTTTGCCTGGAGGCGCAACAAAAAAGCATCGTCATCGGCAACACGCGCGGCTTTGTGGATTTGGTGTTTTATCACCGCATCCTCAAATGCCACCTGTTGGTCGAGCTCAAGGTGGATAAATTCACCCATGAACACATCGGCCAGCTCAACACCTACGTCACCTGGTACCGCCAGCACATGATGGCCGAGGGCGACAACCCGCCGATTGGCCTGCTGCTATGCACTGACCGCGATCACACCCTGGTTGAATACGCCACCGCCAGCATGGACAACCGCCTGTTCGTCTCCAAATACCAGCTCGAACTCCCCAGCAAGGAAGAGTTGCAGAAATTTCTGGAAACGATGCGCAAGGAATTTGGCACGCATGACTGAAACCTTTGCCCACCGTCTGGTAGTCTCGTTGCGCACCGCCGCCCATGCTTACGCGGCGGGCGATCAGGTGGCACCGTGCGCCGTGCTGTGGACCGACCCCGAGCGCTTGTGGGAATCCGTGCTGCCGGATTTGCAGGCCCGGCTGCCGGAGTTGTTTGTGCTCGGCACTTATGCGCCAGAAAAGCGCAGCGGCCCGGCGCTATGGCTACGCTGCATCGAGGCGCGGCTCGTTGAGGGTGCGCCCGCCAGCGAGACCGCCCCGATTTTCTACCTGCCCGGCATTGGCCGGGAGACGCTGCGGGCTGCAGAAGATTGCCCACAGGAACTCGTGGCGCTGGTTGATTTGCAGTATCGCGGCATGATGTGGCTACATGTGAACGGCAAGGAGTGGACGCCCTACGCGTTTCTGGTGTCCAAGCACGGCGGCCTCGATCTTGACGTGGCCAAGGATCAGGCGACGCTCGACGCACTGGCCGGTGCGTTGCCGACCTTGTTGGTCGAACCACTGGCCCAATTGCAGGGCAAGCGTCTGGATGCGGAGTATTTCAACGGGCTGGTGGCACCGGACGCGACAGGGCTGCTGCTGCGCTGGCTGGGTGATCCAGACGCGTTCAAACAGCGCCGCTCGGTAGCAGAATGGAAAGCGTTTTGTCAGCAATGCAAGTCGGATTTCAGCTTTGACCCGGACAAGGACGGCCCACTGAAGGCGGCTCAACTTCTTTCCGGGCGGGGCAATCCCTGGAACAAGGTCTGGCAGCGCTTCGCCGAGGCACCCGCGAATTATTCAGGCGTTGTCGAATGGCTGAAGCGGGCCGCGCCCAAAGCACCGTCCCTATTCGATACCGCCGAGGTCTGGCCGAACATCAACGAAAGCGAAGAGCGCAGATTGCAGCAGGCGCTGGAGTCGCTGGTGGACCGGCCGCAGGACGAGGTAATCAGTCGCGTCGCTGCACTGGAGGCGGAACATGCGGGCCGGCGCCGCTATCCTTGGCAGAAGCTGGGTCTGAGTCCATTGGCAACGGCGCTCGAACCCTTGGCGCAACTGGCCGGGCTGTGCCAGATTGCCCCCGGCGCGCCGAACCCGGATGCGTATGCAGCGCTCTATTCCAGCGCGGGCTGGCGGGTGGATGCTGCCGCCCTGGCTACCCTGGCAGCGTGCGGCTCACCGGAGCAACACGGCGCGGTGCTGGGCATTGTGCGGGCCATTTATCTGCCCTGGCTCGATGGCACGGCACGGCACTTGCAGCAACTCATCCGCGACAATGGGCAGGCGGTATCGAAGCGCGCCCAGCCCATCGAAACGGCGGTCGGGCGGCTGGTGGTGTTTGCAGACGGTCTGCGGATGGACGTTGCCCAGCAGTTGGCGAAGCAGCTGGCGGTGGCGGGGATTGAATCCACGCAAGACTGGGAATGGTCAAGCATTCCGTCAGTCACCGCGACCGCCAAGCCTGCCGCTTCGCCTATTGCCAACGCAGTGCAGGGCGGCGAAGCAGACGACGAGTTTGGCACGCGACTGGTGGCCACCGGGCAACTGTTGACACAGGATCGGTTTGTGGCTGCATTGAAGGAACACGGCTGGCAGTTTCTCGGCGCGGAAGAAGTCGGCGATCCATCTGGATCGGCCTGGACAGAAGCCGGCACGCTCGACAAACGCGGTCACACCGAGGGCTGGAAACTGGCGCGCAGCGTGGAAACGGAAGTGCGTGATCTGGCTAGCCGGATCAGAACACTCCTCAAAGCCGGCTGGACCGAGGTGATTGTGGTGACGGATCACGGCTGGCTGCTGATGCCTGGTGGCTTGCCCAAGGTGGAACTGAAGGCGTTTCTGACTGAAACCCGCTGGAGCCGTTGCGCCGCATTGAAGTCTGCTGCCCAGACCGACGCGCAGGCATTTAAGTGGCATTGGAATTCGGCCGTCATGATCGCCAGCCCGCCCGGTGCCGGCAGCTATCTTGCTGGCACTGAGTATTCTCACGGCGGTGTATCGCTCCAGGAAATGGTGATGCCGATTCTTCGGATGAAGGCCGCCCATTCCACCGGCGGATCGGCAAGCCTGTTGGAAGTGAAGTGGACTGGAGCGAAATGCCGCGTGTCGGTGGGCGGACTTTGTGACGGCGTCCGTGTGGATATCCGCACCAGCCAATCCGACCCGAATTCTTCACTTCTGACGGACAAGCAGGCGCGCGAAACTACCCCCGACGGCAAGGTGACGGTGTTCCTCGAAGATGATGCCGACATCGGCAAGAAAGCCGAGATCGTTCTGTTAGATACAAATGGGCAGGTCATCGATTCCCTGCCAACCACATTGGGACAATGACTTTATGAGCCAGCAACTGGACGCCATTGATGCAATTGCCACGAAAGTCTTTGAAGGCTATGTGGTGCGCAAGGATCTTGTGCGCAAGTTCAAGGGACAGTATCCCGTCCCGACCTATGTTGCCGAGTTTCTCCTGGGCCGCTACTGCGCTTCAGTAGATGAGGAGGAAATCGCCGAAGGGCTGAAGATAGTCGAGCGCCAACTCGGCGAAAAGACCATCCGCGCCGGGGAGCATGAATTATTCAAAGCGCGTGCCAAGGAAAAGGGGCACGTAAAACTGATCGACATCATTACGGCTCGCCTGGATGCGGGTACCGATTCGTTCCTGGCTACTTTGCCGAGCCTGCAACTGAAGGACGTGCGCATAGACGAAGCGAAGGTCCACGCCAACGAACGGATGCTGACCGGCGGTTTCTATGCAGAGGTGGAGCTTTCCTACGACCCGACCATAGCCCAGGAAAAGAATGGTCGACCGTTCGGCATTGATTCGCTGCGAGAGATCCAGTTGTCCAAGCGGGACGTGCTGCCAGTGATGTATCAGGGCCGGGCTGCGTTTGCTACCGAGGAATGGAAAGATTTCCTGATTCGCAGCATTGGCATGGAACCGGAACAGCTCAGCCCGCGCGCCCGCGACATGGCTTTGCTGAGGATGGTCCCATTTGTGGAGCGTAACTACAACCTGGTGGAACTTGGCCCGCGCGGCACCGGCAAAAGCCACCTGTTCCAGCAAGTCTCGCCGTATGCACACCTTATTTCGGGAGGCAAAGCGACGGTCGCGCGCATGTTTGTCAACAATGCCAACGGTCAGCGCGGATTGGTCTGCCAGTATGACGTGGTCTGCTTCGATGAAATCTCCGGCGTCTCCTTCGACCAGAAGGATGGCGTGAACATCATGAAGGGCTACATGGAGTCAGGCGAATTCAGCCGTGGCAAGGAGAGCATTCGCGCCGATGGTGGTATCGTGATGGTGGGCAACTTCGACGTGGACGTGCAGCACCAGCAGCGGGTTGGTCATCTATTTGGACCATTGCCGCCCGAGATGCGTGACGACACCGCGTTCATGGACCGCATCCACGCCTACCTGCCCGGCTGGGATTTGCCAAAAGTGAATCGCAATCTGCTGACCGATCACTTCGGCCTGGTCAGCGATTTTCTTTCCGAATGCTGGAATCAATTGCGGCGCCAGAGCCGTCAGAACATTTTCCAAGGGCGCATTCACCTGGGTGGTGCCCTGAGCGGACGCGACACGACGGGCGTCCAGAAAACCGTCAGCGGCCTCATCAAACTGGTGTCACCGAACCCGGAGATTCCAGTTTCCGACGAGGTACTGGAGTGGGCGCTGCGGATCGCGCTTGAGTGCCGTCGGCGCGTCAAGGAACAGCAGAAGCGCATCGGTTCCGCCGAGTTTCGCAACACCCAATTCAGCTATTCGATGGGCGAGGACGGGGTGGAGAAGTTTGTGTCCACGCCGGAGCTTTACAGCGAAAACAGCATTGGCAGCGATCCCCTGCCGCCGGGGCAGGTGTGGGTCATTGCGCCCGGTGGTGGCGATGAAAACACGGGTTTGTATCGGGTGGACATCACCGAAGGACCGGGCAGTGGTGTGAAGATTCTGAATCAGCCGGCACCTCCACCTTTCAAAGAAAGTGTCCGCTGCGCTGAACAGAACCTCTATGCGCGCGCGAAGGAACTTGTCGGGGACCGTGAGCCTCGCCAGCACGAGTTCTCAGTTCAACTGCGAGCATTTGACAGTGCCAAGAGCGGCGCTGCGGTCGGCGTCGCCATACTGCTGGCGCTCTGCTCATCGCTGCTTCAGAAGAGCATCAAAGGTGGTCTTGCGGTTACGGGAGGTCTGAACCTGGGTGGCTCCATCGAAACGATCTTCAACCCGGTGGCAGTCGTTGAAACTGCCATCGAGAAAGGCGCCGCCAGCATCTTGATGCCAATCAGCAGTCGACGGCAATTGAACGACTTGCCCGACGATCTCGCAGCGAAGATCACCATCCACTATTACCTTGACGCCCGCGATGCGTTGCTGAAGGCATTGGCGATTTGATCAAAGAGCGTCGTGCATCTGATTGGCGGAGAAAGCATGACTGAACCAGCGTTTTCTGGAAGCTGGGTGTCTGCGAAAAGTTTGGTGTCACCATGAGTGAAACAGGCGTGGTTCAAAATCGGGTAACACTTTTTCGGGTGGCCATCGGTTGAGCTTGGATTCAAGTTTCAAGTGCAACGTTTGATCTGAAGGCCGCGAGTTCTTCGGTCTTGGCTTCGGCGGGTGTTTGCCAGCCGAGGGTCTTGCGGTGCCGCTGGTTCATCAGGCGCGCAGCACTGTTGCCGTAAGCAGTTCAGACTCACGATGTCATGCCCAAGGGTAGCGCCCAGCGTCTCGGGGTGTTATACCAACCTGCACTGATCAGCACTCATGAGCCCATTGGCGGCGTCCGATGGACATGATGCGCCAGGGCTGGTCGATCAGCTTGTTCCAGGCATCACAGCAATGATCGACGATGTCGTCGTAGGATCCGAAGATGCGGTTGGAGAGCCAGTTATCCCGGATGAACTGCCAGATATTTTCGACCGAATTGATCTCTGGACATTTGGCCGGCAGCGGGATGATGCTGATATTCTCGGCTATGATGAGCGCGTCGGCCATCTGCCACCCGGCCTGATCCATGA
>JBCKXH010000046.1:0-17376 GCA_038921555.1 Paracoccaceae bacterium | reverse complement strand
ACCTTGGCCCTGGCCAAATTGCCCAAGGTCACCGGTGACGCGCAGCCCTTCATGGACCCCGCTCTGGTCAAGGTGCTGGACGAGGCTACGAGGGTCGCCAAAAAGGCCGGCGACAGTTTTGTGCCGGTGGAACGCATCCTGATGGCGCTGGCCATGGTGGCGTCCAAGGCGAAAGAGGCGCTGGATGCCGGGGCGGTGAGCGCACAAAAGCTGAACGCCGCAATCAACGACATCCGCAAGGGCCGCACGGCGGACAGCGCCTCGGCCGAGGAAGGCTATGACGCGCTGAAAAAATACGCCCGCGACCTGACCGAGGCCGCAGCACAGGGCAAGATCGACCCGATCATCGGCCGCGACGATGAAATTCGCCGCACCATGCAGGTGCTGTCGCGCCGCACCAAGAACAACCCGGTGCTGATCGGTGAACCCGGCGTCGGCAAGACGGCGATTGCCGAGGGTCTGGCCCTGCGCATCATCAGTGGCGATGTGCCCGAGAGCTTGCGCAACAAGAAGCTGATGGCGCTGGACATGGGCGCGTTGATTGCCGGCTCCAAATACCGCGGCGAGTTCGAGGAACGCTTGAAAGCCGTTCTGAACGAAGTGACCGCCGCGAATGGCGAAATTATCCTGTTCATCGACGAGATGCACACGCTGGTCGGTGCCGGAAAATCCGATGGCGCGATGGATGCGGCCAACCTGATCAAGCCCGCCCTTGCGCGGGGTGAATTGCACTGCATCGGTGCCACCACTTTGGACGAATACCGCAAATATGTCGAGAAGGATGCCGCCCTGGCCCGGCGTTTTCAGCCGGTGATGGTCAACGAACCCACCGTCGAGGACACCATCAGCATCCTGCGCGGCATCAAGGATAAATACGAGCTGCACCACGGCGTCCGCATCAGCGACGGCGCTTTGGTGGCTGCGGCGACCTTGAGCCACCGCTACATCACCAATCGCTTCCTGCCCGACAAGGCGATTGACCTGATGGACGAAGCGGCTTCGCGGCTCAGGATGGAAGTTGACAGCAAGCCTGAGGAGCTTGACCAGCTTGACCGGCAGATCCTGCAATTGCAGATCGAGGCCGAGGCGTTGAAGAAAGAGGACGACGCCGCCAGCAAGGACCGTTTGGAACGGCTGGAAAAGGAACTGGCGGAATTGTTGGAGCATTCTGCCGAGATGACCGCCAAATGGCAGGCCGAACGCGCCGCCATGGAGGCCTCACGCGAGGTCAAGGAACAGCTTGAACGCGCCCGCGCCGAGTTGGAGCAGGTCAAGCGCGACGGCAATCTGGGCCGGGCGGGCGAGCTTAGCTATGGCATCATCCCCGGGCTGGAAAGGAAACTGACCGAGACCGAGGCGCGCGAAGGTGACGCTTTGGTCAGCGAGGCGGTCGGCCCCGAGCAGATCGCGGAAGTGGTGGAACGCTGGACCGGCATTCCGGTCGCCAAGATGCTGGAAGGCGACCGCGAAAAGCTGCTGCGCATGGAGGGTGAACTTAGCAAGCGCGTCATCGGCCAGCACACGGCGGTTGTGGCGGTGTCGAACGCCGTCCGCCGCGCCCGTGCCGGGTTGAACGATGAGGGGCGGCCCTTGGGCAGCTTTCTGTTCCTTGGCCCCACCGGTGTCGGCAAGACCGAACTGACCAAGGCGCTGGCCGCCTATCTGTTTGACGACGACAAGGCGATGGTTCGCATCGACATGTCCGAGTTCATGGAGAAACACGCCGTTTCCCGCCTGATCGGTGCGCCGCCCGGCTATGTCGGCTATGATGAGGGTGGTGTCCTGACTGAGGCGGTGCGGCGCCGCCCCTATCAGGTCGTGCTGTTCGACGAGGTTGAAAAGGCCCACCCGGATGTGTTCAACATCCTGCTTCAAGTGCTGGACGATGGCATCCTGACGGATGGCCACGGCCGGACAGTGGATTTCAAGCAGACGCTGATCATCCTGACCTCCAACCTGGGGGCCTATGCCCTTAGTCAGCTGCCCGACGGGGCCGACCCGACCAGGGCGCGGGCTGCGGTGATGGAGGCGGTGCGCTTGCATTTCCGCCCGGAGTTCCTGAACCGTCTGGATGAGACGATCATCTTTGACCGGCTGGCGCGGGGCGATATGGCGGCGATTGTCGAGATTCAGCTGAAGGGTCTGGCAAAGCGGCTGGCTGCCCGCAAGATCACGCTGGAACTGGACCACGCCGCCAAGGTCTGGCTGGCGGGTGAAGGCTATGATCCGGTTTACGGTGCGCGGCCGTTGAAACGGGTGATCCAGCGGCATCTTCAGGACCCGCTGGCCCAGATGATTCTGGCGGGTGACGTGCTGGACGGGGCCTGCGTCAAGGTCAGCGCCGGGGTGGAGGGCTTGATTGTGGGTGACCGGGTTTCGGTGACGAGGCGGGAGCGGCCCTCGGCTGCCATGGTTCACTGAACTTTGTGCGACAGGGGGGCGAACTGCGGCACAAGGGCTTCAAAGCCCGCGACCCAGGACAGCGAAACGCCCTCGGCCGTGGTCATCGCAGCGGCTCTCGCCCGAAAAGGTGGTAGGCCAATGCGGCCTTGGCCAGCCGGATCCGCGCCAAAGTCAGCGGGTCACGCCGTAACAGGCTGACCGCGCCGAACAGCATAAGGCGCAATGCGGATGACACCACGAAGACCGAGGTGATCAACCGGGCCGCGAATGCGCCACTATGCTTGCGGACATAGTAGATATGGCTCTTTTGCAATTGCACGAACATCTTTGATTTGACCTGCTGCGTGCTTTTCTTGCCACCGTCAAGATGGATGATCTGCGCCACCGGGGCATAGACGCAAGCATAACCGGCACTGCGGATACGACGACACCAGTCGGCCTCTTCGGCATAGACAAAAAAGCCGGGGTCCAGCGGGCCAACCTTCGCCACGACCGCGCGCGGGACCAACAGGAACATCCCGGTGATGACATCGACCGCACGCTCGCTTCGGCGGTCCCAGTCCAGATAGTGCGGTCGGCCAAACCAGGCGGTGAGGCGGGCAAGCCGCATCAGGCCAAGCTCGACGATCATCTGGTTCAAGGGGCCGGGGTCGGCAAAACAGGTGCGCTGAATGACGCCCGGCGCCTCCAGCACCTGACAGCCGACCGCGCCAACACCGGGATGGTGGCCCAGCCAATCCAGCATGGTGTCGATGGCATGGTTCAGGATGATGGTATCGGGGTTCAACAGCAGCAGGTAGTCACCCCGCGCCAGTGCCAGCCCCTGATTATTGGCCTGCGCAAAGCCGCGATTGTCGCGGTTCTCGATCAGCACCACCTCGGGGAACAACTCGCGCAGCATGCAGGCCGAGCCATCGGCGCTGCAATTGTCGATGACGATGACCTCGGCCCGGGCAACCGTCTGTTGCTGCACCGAACGAATGCAATCGGCCAACATGTCCCTGGTATTCCAGTTTACAATGATAACCGAGACGTCGGGCAATTTGTCCGTTGCTGGCTTGGCCGGTCTTGTGCTGTCTGATGTCATGGCCGGTTCCATGCGCCGGAATAGGCCGCAGGATCGGTGCCCGAAAGCAGCCGGACCATGATCACCGCGCGGTGCAACCGGATGCGCGTCAGGCACCACAAGGCCTTGGCCTTGTTGGCCGGCCCGTGGACCCGGTCCGATGCGGCAATCCGGGGGATCTCGGCCAAGGGTGACAGGGGCATAGCTAGGGTCTTGGCCACAAAGCGCAACCGGCCCGACCAACCTTGGGCCTTGATGAAATCATGTGCGGCCTGGCGTTGCCACTTCAGCACAAGGTCGCGGAAATGCGGGCGGGCCGGGTGATAGACCAGCATCGCGGCGACAAAGCGGATGGCAAAGCCCGCCCGCGTCGCCCGCTGGCCCCAGTCACGATCTTCGGCCACCTCCAGCCCGGCAAAGCGCCCGACCTTGTCCAGCACCGCGCGCCGCACCACCAGATTGCCGGTGCCGGTAAAGCCTTCGCGCGCGATATAGCGCTCCATCCGGTAGGCATAGATCGCCTCATAAGCCTCCAGCATGGTTGGCCGGGTCGGGTCAACCATGGTGATCCGCACATCGCCGCCCAGAATTTGCGCCGCAGAATCGGCCATCTCAGCCCGCGCCGTCCACAGCCAATCCGGGCTGGCCAGACAATCGGCGTCGATGAAGGCCAGGATGTCGCCCCGCGCCGCCGCCACCCCCCGGTTGCGCGCCGGGCCGGGGCCGGGGATAGGCTCGGCCAAGAGGGTGACGTTGGGATGGGCGGCACAGATGGCAATCGGCATCTGCTGTGAGCCGTTGTCCACCACAAAGATCTCATCGGCCTGCAAGCGCCCGCCGGCCAGCGCGGCCAGACAGGCGCGCAGGTGGTCGGGCTGGTTCAGATGCGGGATGACCACGGAAATCCGTGGCTCAGTAGTCATAGCCATAGTCCTCATCCGGGGTGATGAACCGGCACTTGTTCAAGACGACGCCCAACACATTGGTCTGCGCGGCCAGTTCGCGCTCACATCGGTCGATCTGCGCGGTTGTGGTCACCCCTGCCTGCGCCACCACAATCGCGCAATCGACATTGGCCAGAAAGGCAATCGTGTCATCGCTGACCAGCAGCGGGGTCAAGTCGAAAATCGTGATGTCGGGGGCAAAAAGCCGGTCCATCTCGGCCAGAGCATGGGCGACCTGCACGCCCGCCAGCAGCTCCGCCGAGTTCTTGACGGGCGCATGGTTGGTGCCAAAGGCCAGCGTTTTGCCATAAGCCACCAGATGATCGCGCGCCGGCGCCTCACCGGCCAGAACCGCGGCAAACATGTGGCGCGGCTTCAGCTTCAGGCTTTGCCGGATCGACGGCCGCCGCATATCAACTTCGATCACCAGAGAGCGCAGGTCGCGCAGACGGCTCAGCGAAAAGCCAAGGTTCAGGCTGGTCGTCGTCTTGCCGCAGCCCGGCGTGGCTGAGGTGATGGCCAGCCGTTTCCAGCCCTTGGCGCGCATCTGCCGCAGGATGTTGGTGCGCAGCACGTCATAGCAGATTGACCCCGGCCCGGCCTCGAAGGCCACGATCCGGTTGCGGGCAAGGGCATGGCGTTCCGGCTTGTACTGCTCCAGCGCCGCCCAGTTGGCTGCGACATCGTTTGCCTGCTCCGCCACCACGGGTGGCGCTGGCTTGGTCCCCGGGAGCGCGGCACCAGCCGCAAGCGCCAGCCTGGCCTCCCGCTCCTGACGGGCCTTGAGGATCGCCGAGTGTATCTTTTCCATCAATCGTTCCCTCAGGCCAAATCGCCGGGCGGCGACAGGTCTAGCGCCGCCAACCCCACCTTTTCAAAGACTGTTCGCAGCAATTCCGTCAGCGGCGCTGCAAAGCCGTCGCGCTCGGCATAGAGCACCCCGGCGATCCCCACCACAATCAGCAGCGTCAGGAACCAGATCAGCCGCTTGCGCCAGATCTCTCGTCCGGTGCGGAAATAGGGGATCGTCGCCAGCGGTGTGATGCCCAGCGCCGAGATCAGATCGACCGGGCGTTCAATCGCGCGGTTCAGCCGTTCCAGCAGGAAGACCAGTGCCAGCCCCGCCGCCAGCCCCGCCGCCACTGCCGCCGCCGCAATCAACTTTCGATAGGGTTTGGCGGCCAAGGTTGGCACGACGGCAGCTTCCACCACGGTGATGCGCTGGCCTTTGGACAGGCTTTCGATCCGGTCGCCGGTGGCCGCTTCGGACAGGCGGGCGACGGCGGTGTTGTATTGAATCTGGATGTTGTCATAGTCGCGTTGGATCACGTCCAACTCGATGGCATTGCCGGGTGTTGCGTCAATCGAGGCTTGCAGCAAGGCCATTTCAGTCTGAACCGCCGTCTTTTCAGCGCTGAGAAAGCTGATCTGGCCATCAAGATCGGCCAGTTGCAGGTCATAGAGCGTCAGCGCTGCCGGGTCGCCATCCAGACTTCCGACTGCGAACAGGGCTGAGCGTTTGATGGTGGCGATCTGCGCCTCGATCAGACGGAGCTTCGGATCGTCGCTGGCAAGGGCCGACTTGGCGGCGGCAAGGTCCGCTTCAAGCTGTTGCAGGCGCAGTTGCCGATTGTTCGGCCCGCTGTTCAGCGTCTCGGTCGATCCGGTCTTTTCATAGATTTCGACCATGCGGCTGCGGCGGTCCTGCAAGCCGGCGATCTGCCGCTCATTGTCGCGCAGCCGTTCCTGGGTGGCGGTCTGGCGGTTGCGGCGAAACTCCAGACTGTCGGGCAGGGCATCTTTCTTGGCCAGCTTCAAGCGGAGGATCCCGGCCCCCAGTTCGGACAGTTGTTCGTTCAACTGGTTCACCTCGGACTGGAAGAATTCCAGCGTCTGCGAGGCGTTGGTGGTGCGCAGGGCGATGCTTTCCTGAACGATGCTATCCACCAGATCATTGGTCACCCGCGCCGAAAGTTCCGGAGTAGCTGCGTCGAACGACACCGTGACGAAGTCCGCCGCATCCGATTTCCCCGGCAGGACGATCCTGATGCGCGCCGCCATGTCGATGACGAGTTTGTCCGGATCCGGTTGCGGCTGCCCGTCATAGACGCGCAGCTTCTGCGCCAGATCAATGATCTTGTCGCGGGTGGTCAGCCGCTCTTCGATGACCTGCAAGATCTCAGCCGCCGCGGTGCGCACCGTGGTCGGGGCCATTTCATCGGGGATCTGCGGAGACTCGACCAGTAGCCGCGCCTCAGCCCGGTAAACCGCAGGCAGCATGAAGGCCGCCGCGATGCCGCTGCCCGAAATCGCCAGGAACACTATCAGGAACCAGGGCAGGCGGCGCCAGAACCGGGCCAGTAGGTAATGAAGCTCGCTTTTCATTCTGCTTTCTTCTTTTCGGCGGGCACCAAGCGCCCAAAGAACACACCGTCATCAATCAGATGTTTGACCGTCAGCGCCGATACTTGGCTTTCGCCTTCGGAATAGGCATAGACCAGCGAAAGGTCGCAGATCTGGTTCACAAGGCGCGGAACGCCCCCGGTCGCCTCGGTGATCAGGGTCAGGGCGCCCGGGGTGAAAAGTTTCGTCGTGGCGCCCGCGATCTTCATCCGATGCGCCACATAGCCCTTCACCGTCGCCTTGGTCATCGTGCCAAGGTGAAAGCTGGAGGATATGCGTTGCGCGAATTGCACCATGTCAGGGCGTCGCACGATGTCGCGCAGCTCAGGCTGTCCGACCAGGATGATCTGCAATAACTCGTCATTGTTTGAGTTGATGTTGGTGAACATCCGCACTTCTTCCAGCGATTCGCGGCTGAGGTTCTGCGCCTCGTCAAAGATCAGCACGACCCGGCGTCCGGCGGCATATTCCGCGATCGTGAAGTTCTGGAATTTCGAGAACAGATCGACATAGGTGTCACTCGCCGTGGCAGGTTGACCCAGCGCCATCAGCACCCAGCGCAACAACTCACCGCGGTCGCCATGGGCGTTCGAGATCAGGCCGATGGTGACATCATTGTCCTGCGACTTGATCAGGTGGTTCAGCAAGGTTGTCTTGCCGCTGCCGATCTCGCCGGTGATCAGGGTGATCGGCGCGCGGCTCATCAAGCCGTATTCCAGCATGGAATAGGCCCACAGATGGGCGTCCGACCAGAATAGGAACTCAGGGTCGGGCACGATCGAGAACGGGCGTTTCTTCAGGCCGAAGAAGTCCAGATACAGGATGAAGGGATTTGCCATGCACGTCCTGATCGGGTCATTCGCGGTTTAGCGGCGTTGATTTTCACATGATAACGATTCTTCTGCGCGCCAGACAGTGCTTTTCCAGAGTGCTGACGGCATTTCAATAGCATTCCTGTGACAGCGGCGTGGCGAAACTCGGCGCGGCGGTCAAGCCATCCCTTCGGGGCCGCCACCCGATTCGCAGCCGCAGGTTGAGTGCCCCCTGAGCTTGCCGCCAGAATGACCGCCAGCGGTCAGCCTGACCGGCCAGCGTGCAGCCAGCAAATTCGGCGAATTCTGCGCTTGTTGCAAGCAATTAACGAAGCGCTGCACTATTGTTTCCATAAATAATTGAATTGCAACTGTCAGTTGCATAGGCAAATTAAACCTACCCTTTTGCTACAATTTTGTGTCCGACCAAAGTCCGAATCCTGTTGCCCGAACACTTAACAAAGTGCTAACCTAGCCCTGCTGATCAGCGGTTTGACCGAAAAGGATTGGCCCGGCCTGAAAGGCCATCAGTTGTTTGGTTTTTGAATGGTTCTGGACTGGGGAAGCAAGCGCGCATGACTTATCAACCTTCGGACTTCGTTGACGATCCGGAAAATATTGACCGCCTTGGCAGCCGGAAAATGGCTGTCACCGAGAGAGATCTGACCGGCGGATTCCGTTACTCGATCGGCAAGCGGCTGATGGATCTGATGATCGTGCTTTTGACGGCGCCATTCTGGCTGACCGTGGTCGCCCTTCTGGCTGTCGCCGTGGCTTTGGATGGCGGCAAGCCATTCTATTCCCAGCACCGTGTCGGCAAGGGTGGCCGGGTTTTCCGGATGTGGAAACTGCGCTCGATGGTCGTCAATGCCGACCGGCGTCTGGAGTGCCACCTGGCGGGCAATCCCGAGGCCCGCGTGGAATGGGACAGCAGCCAGAAACTGCGCGATGACCCGCGGGTGACGCTGTTCGGTCGCCTCCTGCGCAAGTCCTCGATGGATGAGCTGCCGCAGTTGTGGAACGTGCTGCTGGGCGAGATGAGCCTGGTCGGCCCCCGCCCGATGATGCTGGAACAGCGCGCACTTTATCCCGGTCCGGCCTATTACCGCCTGCGGCCGGGCATCACCGGCAACTGGCAGATCACCGACCGCAACGCATCGAGCTTTGCGGCGCGGGCCGAGTTTGACCGCGCCTATGCGGCCAACCTGACGCTGAGCGGTGATCTGAAGATTCTGTTCCTGACGGTGAGGGTCGTCTTGCAAGGCACCGGCTGCTGAGTCTGGTTGCTCGCTGAAAGCGGCGGCTATACTGGCCGGTTGTCGTTGCGGCGCAGCCAAGCGTAAAGCCGGGGCAGGTGGCTCAGGACATAAAGCCGCCAGCCCGTCGGCGATACCGGGCTGGTTTGCAACGCGCGGCCCAGATAGCGCCGCGCGCTGGCAAAGCGCCCGGTCCGCATCAGAAAGCGCGCCGCCGACAGGTAATGCCCGACCAGCAGCCGGTCCGCCACGCCGGCGCGCCGCAGCTTGAACAGCACCGCCACGAAACTGCGCGCCGAATAGCGGGCATTGACCGAGACATGCCACCCGGTCCCGGCTTTTGGCTCATGCCGGACGGCCAGATACAAGGGCTCGGGCAGAAAGCCGAACTTGCCAAGCCGAGTCAGCCGCAAGGTAAAGTCCCAGTCGTGGTTGTTCCTGAGCCTTTCGTCAAAGCCACCCGCCGCCACAAAAGCCGCCTTGCGGATCAGCATGGTCGGCAAGTTGATGAAGTTGTTGCTGACGGTTTCCTTGCAGCCATCGCCGCTCAGACTGCGCTTGTTGCGAGGGTCCGGCCGGATGAACGCCCGGCCATCGCGAAACCTCGCCTCGGTGGTTTCGGCATAGACGATCCAGGCGCTGTAAACCCCGACATGATCGGGCGGCAGTGTAAGCAAGACCCTGACCTGACGCTCGATCCGGTCAAAGACGCAGATGTCATCGCTGTCGTGAAAGGCGATCCATTCCGACCTCGCCTGCCCCACCCCGGTATTACGAGCAGCCCCGGCCCCGCCATTCTTTGCCCGTCGCTCTTCAACCGCACCCTAGGGTCACCTAGGGCTGCCACCGCCGCCGCCAGATCGTCCTGCGAGCAATCGTCGACCAGGATGATCTCCAGATTGCGATAGCTTTGGTTGCACAGGCTGCCGACTGAGCGGCCGATCCGACCGGCGCGGTTGAAGAGCGGCACCACAACGCTGATCAGATCGCCATACAGCATTCAACCACCCGGCCTATGCGCCCAATCCATCACGCCGACCGCGCCAAAAGTCAAGAAAGCCAATAGTTGCCCTGCGGGGGCTGTAAAAATCTGCGGGCCTATGGCAATCACAAGAAAGCCAACGCAATGGTGGCAAAGGGTGGTTCGGGTGACGGCAGGGTCGATCAGTCGCACAAAGGGGGTGGCGTCCGGGCTGACCGGGGCCGGGGCGGCGAACTGGTCCGCCGGCACACGCCGCAACCTTTTGCTTTTGCTGGTGGCAAGCTGGATGCTGCCGATCCAGCCGATTCTTGCCGAGCAAAGGCTTGATCCCTACCGCCTGGTGCTGCTGGTCATGTTCTTGCCCTTGCTGGCCGGCCTCATCACGCGCAAGGCGGGGCGCTTCACCCTGTCCGACGGGTTGATGCTGTGCTTTGGCGGTTGGGTGATCCTGACCTTGCTCTATCATCACGGCAGCGCGAAATTCGCCTATGGCGCGATTCTGGCCATCGAGCTGTTCGCAGGCTATGCCGCAGGGCGGCTTTTGGTCCGCAACGCCGAGGATTCTCGCCGCATGGTCAAATACGCGCTGGCGACGCTGCTTGTGCTGCTGCCTTTCGTGGTGCTGGAGCTGACGACAGGTCGCATGTTGATCACCGAGATCCTTGGCAAAGCCTTCCCGGCGACCGAGAAGTTTTCGCAACTGCGCTATGGCTTTTCACGGGTGCAGGGGGTCTTTCCGCATTCGATCCTTTTTGGTCTCTATTGTTCGATCCATGCCGCCAATGTCTACTACATCTACCGGCAGCACCTGATGCGGGTGGCGCCGCGACTGGGGATGGTGGTGTTCATGACCATGGCCTCATTGTCGTCGGCACCGATGCTGGCGGTGGTTGTTCGGGCCATGACGGTGTTGTGGGGCAAGTTGGCCGACAATCGCTGGATGTTGCTGGTCTGGCTGGGGGTCGCGGGTATTGTCTTTCTTGAATTCGCCTCCAATCGTGGCCCGGTCATCATCCTGATCGAAACCGTCACGCTTGACCCGCAAACCGGCTGGTGGCGCTATTACATCTGGCTTTATGGCATCGAATCGGTGAAGGCCGCGCCGCTGGTCGGCATCGGGCTGAATGACTGGGCCAGACCCTATTGGATGGCGCCAGCCTCGGTTGACAACTTCTGGCTGCTGATCGCCATGCGCCACGGCGTGCCCGGCATTGCCCTCTTGGCCTCGGCCATCGGGGTCCATATCTGGCGGGTGACCCGCGTCAGTACTCTGTCGGACGGCGCGCAAAACCTTCGCACCGGCTATATGATCGGGCTGGCCGGGCTGTGCTTTACCCTGGCCACCGTGCATGTCTGGGACGTGCTGGCGGTCTATGTGATGTTCTACTTTGGGGCCGGCTCATTCCTATACACTTCGGACACCGCTGCCACCCCAACCACCCCGATCCCCCCGGCAGCTTCCCGCCCGCCCGTCGTTTACGCGCGCAGCTTTTCGGCCCCGGTTTCCAAGGACCAAAAATGATCCGCACCTACCGATTGATCTGGCAAATTCTGACCAAGCGCGAGCGGGGCCGTTACCTCATCCTGCTTGGCCTGACGGTGATCATGGCGCTGTTTGAAGTGGCCGGCGTCGCGGTGATCCTGCCTTTCCTCAAGATCATCTCGGACCCGTCCTATCTGCACACCAATCCGGTTCTGGTGTGGTTTCAGCGCGTCACCGGCATTCAAAGCGATCTGGACCTGACCGTGGCCGTCGGATCCGTGGTCTTTCTGATCATCCTGTCCGGCACCATGGTGCGTGCAGCCACCAGCTATGTCGAGATCCGCTTTGGCCTGATGCGCGGCTATTCGATCGGCAGGCGCCTGTTGAGCAATTACCTGCAACAGCCCTATGTCTGGTTTCTTTCGCGCAACAGCGCCGACATTGGCCAGAACCTTTTGTCCGAGGTTGATCTGGTCATCCGCGACTCCGTCCTGCCTGCGGTGCTTCTGGTCTCATCCACGCTGATCGCCTTGCTGATTGCCGGGTTGCTGTTCATCGTTCAGCCCTATGTGGCGCTGGCTGCCGCTGTCTTGCTGGTCAGCGTCTATACCGGGGTTTACCGGTCGCTGCGCGGCTGGCTGGCCCGCATCGGGGCGGCGCGTTTTGTGGCTAACCGCGACCGCTTTCACATCGTCAACCAGGCGCTGGGCGGGATCAAGGAAGTCAAGCTGATGGGGCTGGAGAGCGCCTTCCTGCAACGCTTTGCCGGCCCGGCCCATGACATGGCCCAGTTGCAGACCCTTGGTCTGGTCATCGCCCGCCTGCCGCGTTTTGCGCTGGAGGCGGTGGTCTATGGCGGGTTCATCCTGATGGTGCTGATCATGGTGATCCGGCAAGACGGTGCCATACAGGATGCCTTGCCGACCTTCGGCCTCCTTGGCATGGCGGCGATGAAGCTGCTGCCGGCGTTGCAGATGATCTATGCCAATCTGACCTCGATCCGCTATTCAAGCGCGGCGCTGGAAAAGCTGCACCATGCCGTCACCGCGCTGGCCGACCCGGTGCCACAGGACCTGACGGCCCCGCCCTTGCGGCTGACCCGCCAGCTTGACCTGCGCGACCTGCGGTTTCGCTATCCGGGGGCCGAGGTCGGCGGGTTGAATGGTCTGTCGCTGTCGATCCCGGCCCGCGCGACCGTGGGTATTGTCGGCGGCACCGGGGCGGGCAAGACCACGCTGATCGACCTGATCCTGGGCCTGTTGCGCCCCGACAGCGGCGAGGTTGTGGTCGATGGTCAGGTGGTCAGCGCCGATCGGGTGCGGTCGTGGCAGCAAAGCCTGGGCTATGTGCCGCAAGCGATTTTCCTGTCCGATGAATCGGTGGCCGGCAACATCGCCTTCGGGGTCGCACCCGCGCTGATCGACCGCGCCGCGGTTGAACGCGCCGCCCGGATTGCCAACTTGCACGATTTCGTCATGCAGGAGTTGCCGCAGTTCTATGACACGCTGGTCGGCGAACGCGGTGTGCGGCTGTCCGGCGGTCAGCGCCAGCGCATCGGCATTGCCCGCGCGCTCTATCACAACCCCGATGTGCTGATCCTTGACGAGGCGACCTCGGCCTTGGACAATCTGACCGAGAAAGCGGTGATGGAGGCGGTTCACAACCTGGGCCACGCCAAGACCGTGATCATGATCGCCCACCGCCTGACCACGGTGAAGGACTGCGACGTGATCTTCCTTTTGCAGGCGGGCCAGGTTGCGGCGCAGGGCAGCTATGACCAGTTGATCGCCGAGAGTGCTGCGTTTCGTGCGCTGGCGCAGGTCTGATGTCCTCGGTGTCAACTCTCTCCAATGGAGCCGCTTCCCGACGGCTGGACAGCGCGGTGCCGCGAAGGTCAGGAGCCGTATCATGGTGAAAAACTGGCTCGTCGTGCTGCTGGCCGCACTGGTCAGCGCCGTGCAACCTGCCAGTGCTGCAACCTGGTATGTCGCACCGATCGGCGCAGTGCTGGTCGGCACGCCGGACGGCTCAGTTGAACGGCCCTGGGCCTCGACAGATGACGCGCTTGCCAGCGGCAATATCGTCGGCGGCGATAGCGTCCTCTTGATGGATGGCGTGCACGCGACGCTTAAGGTGCAACAATCCTTCGCAGCGCCGGTGACCTTCCAATCGCAGAATGGCCGCAGGGCCCGTGTCGAAAGCGTCTATCTGCTGGGTGCTGCGCGCAACATCATCGTCCAAAACCTGAAGGTCTGGCCCAGCAACCCGCTTCTTCACGGCTCGTGGTCGTATCTGCTCAGATCGGCCCCCAGCACGTCCGACAACCTATTCGTCAACCTCGATGTCCGGTCCGGGCTAGACGCCTACAATTATCCGAACTGGAGCGCGGCCGAATGGTTGGCGCGGGCGCAAAGCGGAGCCGCTATGGAGGGAACCCGCCTGCGGATCCGCCAGAGCAACTTTACCGGCATCTATTTCGGCATCGTCCTGTCGGGCGTCGATGGAATTGCCGTGGGCAATACCATCGATGGCTTCGCCGCTGACGGCATGCGCGGCGTTGGGGCGCGCGGGGTGTTCCGCGACAATGTCGTGCAGAACTGCGTCCAGATCGATGACAATCACGCCGACGGCTTCCAATCCTTTTCAAAATCCAGTGTCGTCGGCCTGGTGCTGGAGCGGAACATCTTCACCGAATGGAACCTGACCCCGGCGGCGCATCCCCTGCGTTGCAGCCTTCAGGGCATCGGAATGTTCGATGGTTTCTTTGACAACCTGACGATCATCAACAACGTCGTCGACGTCCGCCATTGGCATGGCATCACGGTCATGGGTGCGCGCGGCGCCCGGATCATCAACAACACCGTGGTCAACATCGATGGGCTGGAGGCCAAGGCGCCGTGGATCGCGGTTTACCCGACCAAAGCCGGAGTGCCATCAACCGATGTGATCGTGGCCAACAACCTTGCCATGTCCTTTGGTGGCGGCACTGACAAAGCCAACCGGGTTCGTTTCACCAGCAACCGTGTCGTCCGCAGCGTGCCGTATTCCTTTCCGGGCTGGCTGACCTTCAACTATGCCCCAAGGCCCGGCGGTCGCTTCATCGACGCGGCCGACCCGCTTTATGCCCCCGAACTTGACGTTCTGCGCCACCGGCGCCCGCTTGGTGGCGGTGCCGACCTTGGTGCCTACGAGGTCAGCAGCCTTGGCTTGCCCGAGCAGCTTTCGGATGAGGTTCTTTCCCCGCCCCTACCGGTCAGCGCCGCGCGCGATTTGGCCGAATTGGTGCCAGAGCCTTAGCGCCTGCCGCCCATCGCCATGATCGCCGCATGCAGGCGGTCGGTAAAGACCGGGTCGGCCACTGCGGCAAAACTGACCCCGGCGCTGGCACCCAAGGCCAGCGCCTCGGCAATCCGTCCGGCCAGATCCGCCGCGTTCTCGGCCACAAAGATAGCGGGTTTGCCGCGCAGCCAATTGGCGGTGGCGAGTTGATGATCGGTGTTATGCTCGCCCCATTTCCGCAGGCGCGGCAACAGGACCAGCGCACGCCCGGCACGGCCAGCCGTGATCACGGTGCCCATCCCGGCATGCGAGACCACGACCTCGGCCGCCGCCACCCTGGAGGCGAACTCAGCCTGGGTGAGCCTGCGCTCATATGCCATATGCTGCGGCAGATAGTGGCCCTCGCCGATTTGCGCCACCACATCGCGGCGGCCGGTGCTGGCGGCCCAATCGTCCATCGCCCTGATCAGGCGGTCAAAGGGGAACACCGATCCGACGGTCACGAAGATCACAGCACGGAACCCCAGAATTCCGGCACCGCCTGACCGGCCCTGGCCTCGGCCAGATGCGGCCATTGGGTCAGCCACACATCGGCCACGCGCCGCGCCAGCCTTCCGGCGCCCGACAATTCCTCGGCGTTGGCGATGCTGTCGATCCAGATGGTCCGCGCCCCGCACAGCTTGCGCCCGATCACCAGCGCCAGCAACCCCGGCGCCGCCCCGGTCGTCACCACGACCTGCGGACGCTCTTGCAACATGATCCGCAGCATCTGCATCCCGCAAACCACCAGCGCCCATTTGCTTTTGCGCGTGGCATCCCGCACCAAGAGCAGCCGCTCACCCGGCACGTCCACCTGGACCGAGGGGTCAACGCAGACATAGACCATATCCATGTCGCGAAAGGCCGCTTTCAGCCGCATCAACTGCACCCAATGCCCGCCGCCCGACGAGATCGCCATAACCTTGATCTGCGCCATGAAAATTCCCGACTATCCGCAGGTGCCCTAGGCAATGCCGCCCGCCTCACAACGGTGAACTTACGGCGGCTGCTCGGCAAAGTCAAAATCCGCCGCGCTGTGGTTGCACCAAAGCCCGGACAAGGCGCGCAAGCTTGATCTGTTCACCTGCGCTGAAAACAATGTAAGGTTGAGTCTGGCATCATTGACACCTCTTTAAGCCTCTCCGCCTGTCACCTGAGGCAACACTGGCCAAGCATGACGCCAATCTTCCTTTGAGCGGCCACATTTTCGCCCGATTGTTGCGTTGCCATGGCTGCTACGGTCTGGCCACTTTTGGCGGATTGACGGGAGAGTTCACGTGAAAATCGTCGGCATTTTACTGTTGGCTTTGGTGGGCGGGATACTGGCGGCCGCCTTCAGCCTTGGCTCCGGTGGCACGGTCTGGGCGGCGCTGGCCAACTACCTCGCCGCTGGAATGATGGTGACGGTCCTTGGCCTTGTCGTGGTGATCTGGCGGGCATTTGAGGTAGTGCGCGCCAGCCCCGAAATGGGTCTTGGCAGTGCCGCCACGGTCGGAAAGTAACGTTCCGCCGCTGTGATACCAAGTTCTGCAATGCAAAGGGGCGGCCCGCAGACCGCCCCTTTGGTATTTCCGTCAAAGCGACTTCAGGCTGCCTTCTTCTGCTTGCGCCGAAGAGCCATCAACCCGAACAGACCCGCCAGCAGCAAGCCGCCCGCCGCAGGCAGCGGAACCGGGGCAAGCGCCATGCTGCTCCCGAACTCAAAACTGCCAGTTTCATCCGGGCCCACGCCGCCAAACTTGACGCCAAAGCCGGTGAGCGACAGGACCGTCCCGGTTCCAGGCGTGGTCAGAAAGAAGGACATATCATCCGAAACCCCCGCCACCATGGTCTTGGCGCCGTTCGGGCGATTGCATTTAGTGCCGAGCCGCACGCAAAGCTCGGTCGGATACATGCCGGAGATTTGATCTGAGCCGCGAGCAAAGGCCAGGCCGTCAGCAGCGTCGTTGGTCACCACACTCATGGTCGCATTCGGGTCGGTCGAAAAGCCCATGGTGGTCAAAAAGCCCGCATAGGACGTTAGGCTGGTGTTGGCCAGCGCCAGACTGATGCCCCACACCATATTGCCGCCCGTCAGGGTGGCCGTCGTCAAGGTAAATATCGCCTGTGCCTGCAAGATTATGCCCGCGCCTGGATGGCCTGGTGTGGGGTCACCCGTACCATAGTCGCCACCGCACGGCAACGCGTCCGAGCAGATGAAATTGACGGTCCAACTGAAGGACCCCGCCTCGGCCGCCGTCATGGTCACGCTCGCCGTCGTCGCCGCTCCCGGCTGCGCGGTAGCCGCAACCGATGCGGTTCCGAAGGCACCAAGCGCCAGCGCCGCCGCCATCACCGTCGTCTTAAAGTAATTTTTCATTGGTCCCTCCCAAATCACAGGCTACGTCTTGCATGATACCTGCAAATATCCACTAAGCAAACATAATGTTGCCATTTTTCTGAAAATACCCGCTATGCGCGAATTCGGATTTGAAAATAGCGCAAAACTGGCGGGATCGGCCTTTGTTGTCGCGCGACGGGAAACAGTTGCCCTCGGTTGTCGCCAATTTGGCCCCGAATCAGGCGAGCGGCTCGCGAATCATCGGTTGTGAAAGCGACGGCTGACATCGAAAAAAGGTGACAGGCCGACAAGCCCCGCCCCCACCACAAAGCCGCCGAGATGGGCCTGCCACGCCAGATTTCCCGCAGCGACCCGCCACAGGATCACGC
>JBCKXH010000045.1:0-17411 GCA_038921555.1 Paracoccaceae bacterium | reverse complement strand
CTTGCCGCACTTGAGCCGGAGTTGCAGCGGCTATGAGGACGCAAACCATGGGACGTGATATTCTGGAAATGATCGCCGCGCTGAAGGCGGTGGGCGAGCCGTTTGCTCTGGCGACCGTCGTTCGGACCGTATCGGTCACTGCGGCCAAGGCCGGGGCCAAGGCGGTGATCCGGGCGGATGGCACCTTGTCGGAGGGCTGGATCGGCGGCGGCTGCGCGCGCGGCGCGGTGGTGAGAGCCGCGCGTGAGGCATTGGCCGACGGCAAGCCTAGGCTGATTTCGGTCTCGCCCGAGGATGTGCTGACGGCACAGGGGGTGATCGCCGGGCAAGAGCGGGACGGTATCCGCTTTGCCGCCAACATGTGCCCCAGCAAGGGCACGATGGATGTCTTTATCGAGCCGATGCTCCCGCGCCCGGCCCTGGTGGTCTGTGGCACCAGCCCGGTGGGGCTGGCGCTTTGCGAACTTGCGCCGCGCTTTGGTTTTGACGTAACCGGGGCAGCCCCGGCGGCTGAAATCGGCGCGTTTGGTGCCGGGCTGCGGGTGGTTGATGGCTATACGCTGACCCCGCAGGGGACCAACCGTTACCTTGTCGTAGCCACGCAAGGGCGCGGTGACGAGGCAGCGCTGCGGGCCGTCTTGTCGGTGCAGGCCACCTTTACCGCCTTTGTCGGCAGCCGGGCAAAGATGGAATCCTTGCGCGCGGCCCTTGGGGATAGCGTTTCCGCCGACCGGCTTGCCGCGCTACATGCCCCGGCCGGGCTTGATATCGGGGCGATCACGCCCGAGGAAATCGCGCTGTCGATTCTGGCGCAAATGGTGGCTCACCGCCGTCAGGGCCAAAGGGGGGTTGCCCATGTTCAAACGGTTTAGGCTGTGGTTCGTCACCTGCCCGACGCAGCCATCCGCCACGCCCATCGATCATATCGACGTTCTGGCGTCGATCAAGTTTTCCTGCTGTTAGGACGCAATCAATGGCCATTGACCTCTCCGACGAGATACTGATCCCGGCGCCGCGTGACCGGGTCTATGCCGCCCTGAACGATCTGGCGACGCTCAAGGCGTCGATCCCCGGCTGCGAAGAACTGATCCGGCATTCCGAAACCGAGCTGGAGGCAAAGGTGGTGCTGAAGATCGGCCCGGTCAAGGCGCGGTTCGGCGGCAAGGTGACCTTGGACATCACCAAAGCCCCCGGTGAGTTTTCCCTGTCCGGCGAAGGCTCCGGCGGGATCGCGGGCTTTGCCAAGGGTGGCGCGCAGGTCACGCTAGAGGATCGCGGCGCCGAGACCCTGTTGCGCTATACGGCTCGCGCCGATGTGGGTGGCAAGATTGCACAACTTGGCAGCCGATTGATCGCTGGGACGGCAAAAAGGCTCGCGGATCAGTTTTTCACGACCTTTGCCAGCGAAGTGACGAAAGCCGGGCCCGCCAGACAGACCGGGGTTTAGACCAACCCTCATTGATCTTCATCCATGTGCCTATTGGCGCAAGCCGATCGAGGTGATGCGGGATGGTTGGGAGATGGGGTTGTTCCAGGCGCGGCAGCAGTGATCGACGATATCGTAGGATGTGAAGATGGGGTTTGAGAGCCAGTTGTCGCGCGAGGCGCTGCCAGACGTTTTCGACCGGGTTGACCCCGGGTTTAACCCGGGGCGGGGCATTTGGGCGGCAGTGGCAGCAGCGTGATATTGCCGGGCACGGCAAGCGCCGCCGAGGCGTTCCAGCCAGCCTGATCGAGGATCAGCACGGCATGGGCTCCGCTGGCGACATGGCAGGGTATTTCGGCCAGATGCGCCGCCATCGCTGCGGTGGGACTAGGCGGCATGACGAGACCCGCAGCCTTGCCCGCCGCCTTGCCCCAGGCCGGGCAGATGGTGCCGAAGATCCAGGCCGAGACTGTGCGCTGGTCTTTTTTGGGCAGCGGGGCCTGTGCCCCGTCTCAGCGCATTCCGAAAAGTGTGACGCGGTTTTCGGATAAAATGCGCGCCTTGCGGCATAGCCCAACGCCTTGTTATTCTGGTCTTTTAGAGCGTGTCGGGTTTAATCAGACGCACGGACAGCAGAATTCGCCCAGTTCTTGAGGCGAATTCTGCTTCCGATTGAACGTGGCACGCCCTAAAAAGGCGGCTTTGCAACCGAACTGGAAAAGTTCGCGCCCGCCTCCCGCAAGGCATAGCGACAGAAATCTGGTTCACAGAAATCTGGTTCCGGGAGGAGGCGCGCGCAGGTCAGAAAAACCAGATCACCCGCCGGTGGGCGAAGCGCGGGACAGGTCCATCGGTGCCGCATGATCAACGAACCACATCGACCTAGGTCTTTGGAGCTATCTGCCCGGCGCGGGGCAAGGCGGCGGGCAAGGGCGCAGGGCTTGTCCTGCCGTTCTGCAATACCGACGCGATGAACCTGCATCTTGCTGAAATCGCCCATGCCGTGCTGGTGCCCATGCCGTGGTGCCTGGCACCCATGCCGTCGAAGTTTTTGACCACGGATGTGCCATAGGGTGTGACCGGCCCGACGGTTTTGTCACCCTCGACCTCCTCTGCTCCGAAGGCCGCAAGCTCAATCTTATCGCCACCGACGACGCCCATTTCAGCGAACCCGATCATTTCGGTGGCTGGGTCATGGTCAAAGCGGCCGAAAACACGCCAGGTGCGCTGCTTGCGGCGCTCAAGGCCGGTGATTTCCATTCGACCCAAGGCCCGGAGTTGCGCGGAATCACGGTAACAGACAAGAAAATAACCATTGACTCCAGCGCAGCAAGCTCTGTCATCGTGCAAGACAAAGGCACCGCCGCCAAGGCGGTGCATGGCCAATCCCTGACCAAAGCCGAACTCCCGCTCGACCGTTTCGCCAATTCCGACTGGCTCCGCGTCAGCCTGATCGACCGGACCGGCAAGCGGGCGTGGTCAGACCCGATCTGGCGGGCCATATCTGGCAGGACTGCCGGGGTGCACGTCCGCCTGACGGGCGACCTCGCGCCTTCATCTTCGTAAAAACACCTCGGGGGGGGCCGAACGGGCCGGGGGGCAGCGCCCCCTAGCCGCCGTTCTGCCGCCGTGCCACACCCGCAGCAGCCAGCACATGCGACGACATCGCCGCCTGGGCCCAGTCGGGATCACGCGCCGTGATCGCCTCGGCAATATCGTGGTGGTGGCGCGACTGGCGGTTCATGTCGTGATCCGAATACATTTTGTAGGTCCGCAGCACCAAACCCAGATTGACCGCGAGCGACAGCATCGCCGCCAAGCGGGGCGAGCGTGCCGCCTGCATGATTGTGTTGTGAAACTCAGCGTTGGCCTTTGAAATCACGTCGTAATCGCTGCGCTGTTTTGGCGGCGTATGGGCCGACATGACCTCGGCCAACCGCTTCAGCTCGGCGCATTCGTCAGGTGTCGCGAACTCTGCCGCCCGCCGTGCGCCATAGCTTTCCAGCATCATCCGGATGCGGAATATCTGTTGCACCTCGTCAGGGTTCAGCCCGGTCACCCGCAGCCCTTCGCCGGGCGCGCGGGTCAGGAACCCTTCGATCAGCAACTGCTTGACCGCCTCGCGCACCGGCGTGCGGGAAATCCCCAGCCGGTCGGCCAGCGTCACTTCGGTCAGCCGGTCGTCCGCTTTCAGAACGCCTTCCAGAATATCCGTCCGGATCGCCAGATAGGCGGTTTCGGCCGCGCTGGCCGGGAGATCCTCCTCGCCGCGCATCAGGCGGCCGCACGCGGTGGGAACCCACCCGCTTTCATCACCATGCCCGGCACCGTATGGCCCAACTGCACCTCAAGCCATTCGGCCACCTTGATACAGGCCTCAAGGTCCATCCCCGTCGCAACCCCCGACCGCTCCAACATATAGACCAGATCCTCGGTCGCGATATTGCCTGTGGCGCGCGGCGCGAAAGGACAGCCGCCGACGCCGCCAAGCGACGCATCGAACGCGACAGCCCCCGCCAGAACGCCCGCCCAGGCATTGGCTATCCCGGTGTTGCGCGTGTTGTGCAGGTGCAGCCTGATCCGCAGATCCGGAAACACCCGCCGCACAGCACCAACCCGTTCCGCCACATCCGAAGGCGTCGCCACGCCAATGGTATCGGCCAGCGCAAGTTCTGCGGGCGCATGTTTCATCACCCCTTCAACCACATGCAACAGGCGCGATACCGCCACCTCGCCTTCAAACGGACAGCCAAAGGCGGCGGCGATAGTGACCCCTGCTTTCACGCGGCCCAGGGCCTGCGCCTGCACTTCACCCCAGATGGCGATGCCCTGATCCGTCCCCATCCCCTGATTGCGCTGGCTGAGCGTGTCAGAGGCGACAACGACAAAGTTCACCTCATCCAGTCCCGCCGCCACCGCTCGCTCGAACCCCTTCATGTTCAGCGCCAACCCGATATAGGTCGCGGCCCCCTTGGGCAGTCGCGCGGCCAGTTCATCGGCATCGGCCATCTGCGGGACACGGGCCGGATTGACGAAACTCGTCACCTCGAGCCGACGCACCCCAGCAGCAATCGCTTTTTCAATCAGCGCCAGTTTTGTATCCACAGAGAGAATCGTCTTTTCATTCTGTATCCCGTCGCGGGCCGAAACTTCGACGATTTCAATGGATTTTGCAAAATCCGACATGATTGATACTTCCGCTCCTTTTCTTTTGCATACATTCCGACGCTTTTCTTTTGCATACATCGGTGTATCCTTCTACGCAAGAACAACAAGATTCGGGGTAACGATTGCGCAACCATCTTGCGCGATCGCCGCCCAAAAGACGGGGAGTCAGAATGACCGACACCGCGCCACCCCGTCAGGGGCCGCTGACCGATATCCGCGTGATCGAGCTGGGCCAGCTGCTGGCCGGGCCGTTCTGCGGGCAGCTTATGGCCGATTTCGGAGCCGAAGTCATTAAATGCGAACAGCCGGGCGAAGGCGACCCGATGCGCGAGTGGGGCCGGGAAAAGCCCTATGGCAAATCGCTGTGGTGGCCCGTGGTGGCGCGCAATAAAAAGTCGCTCACGCTCAACCTGCGCACGCCCGAAGGCCAGCAGGTGATCCGCGATCTGGTGGCGACCTCCGACATCCTGATCGAAAACTTCCGCCCCGGCACGTTGGAACGCTGGAACCTTGGCTATGAGCAGTTGAGCAAGATCAACCCCAAGCTGATCATGGTCCGCGTCACGGGCTTTGGCCAAACCGGCCCCTATTCGTCCCGTGCCGGATACGGCAGCATTGGCGAGGCGATGGGTGGCCTGCGTTATGTCGTGGGCGACCCCTCAACCCAACCCTCCCGCATGGGCATTTCCATCGGGGACGAACTGGCCGCCATCTATGCCTGCCTCGGCGCGATGATGGCGCTGCATCACCGCGACCGCACGGGCAAAGGCCAGGTTGTCGATTCGGCAATCTACGAGGCCGTTCTGGCGATGATGGAGAGCATGGTCACGGAATACGCCGCCGCAGGATATGTCCGCGAGCGGACCGGGCCGATTCTGCCCAACGTCTCGCCCTCGAACGTGTTCGACACCAAGGACGGCAAACTTCTGCTGATCGCCGCCAATCAGGATACCGTGTTCAAGCGTCTGGCCGAGGCGATAGGACAGCCGGAACTGGCCCAGAACCCGCGCTATGCCACCCATGCGGCGCGGGGCCTTGTGCAGGTGGAACTGGACGCGCTGATCAACGACTGGACGAAAACCGTTGATCTTGTGCCACTTGAGGCACTTCTGACCGACAACGGCGTGCCCTGTGGCCTGATCTACACCGTCCCTGACATGCTCGCAGACCCGCATTTCAAGGCCCGCAACGCCATCGTCGATGTGCCGCATCCGGTGTTCGGCATGCTCAAGATGCAAAACGTCGCCCCCCGTCTGTCCGACACGCCGGGCGCTATCCGCCATGCCGGGCCGGAACTGGGCGAACATACCGACGAGGTGTTGCAAGGAATTCTGGGCATTGCGGCCGAAAAGCTGGATGATTGGCGCGCAAGGGGGATCATCTGAGGCAAGATGGACCACGCGCCCGACAGCACATCAGGCTTTCTGCCTCTGGCCGAGGCGGCAACCCGGCTGGGCGTCAGCCGCCTGAAGCTGCGCGAAGCGATCGCCAAAGGCGTGGTGCCGGCCCGCCGCGATAACGAGGGGCGCTGGCGGGTGGACCTGTCCACCGTGCCAAGCCTCTTGAAGCCTGCGATTGCCGCCGCCCCTGCCCTGCCCGAGGACCTGATGGGCGCGCTGTTTGACGAGATCGAGGAACTGTCGTCCGACCTTGAATCGTCCCAGCACCTGACAGACCGTCTGGCCACGCTTGCCGGTGCGCAGGCCGACACGCTGGACAAGGTGACCGCAGCGCTCGAGGTGCTAACGATTGAGCGGGACCGTCTGGGCGACATTGCCGGCCGCGCTTTGGCCGCAGCACACGAGGCAGAGGCGCGGGCAACCGCGCTGAAGCAAACAACTGACCGCGCGATGGGCCTTCTGGACCGTGCAGCCGGAGCCATTGAGCGCACGCAGGCTGAAATGACCTGGATCAAGGCCGACGCCGCTGCCAAGGACGACATGATAGCAGGCCATGGCCAACAGATGGACCGGCTGTTTTCCCTGTCCGAACAGGCCATTGAAAAGGCCACAGCGGCACGCCGCACGCCGGGGCTGATTGCCCGGGTGTTCGGCACAGGGTTCGGCACTGGGCGCAAGTGAACAGATTGATACGGGGATGGGAAAGCAGATGAACAAGACCGAAGACCTGATCCGCACCTACGAGGCGCGACTGGCCGAGATCGAGGCGCGGCTCGCCCGCGTGGAAACCGCCGCTGTGCCAGCGCCAATGGCACGGCGTGCGCGGCCCGTTGGGGGCTTGCGTCTGGGCGTTGATGTAGGCGGGACATTTACCGACCTTATTTTGCTGGATGCCGCGCAGGGCAAGGTCTGGTCGGCCAAAGTTCTGTCAACTCCGCAGGACTCGTCAATTGGCGTTCTGAATGGGATCGAGAAGATCTGCCGCGAGGCTGGCATCAAGCCGTCCGAGATTTCCGAGGTGATGCACGGCACAACCGTCGCCACGAACACCGTCCTGACTGGGTCAGGCGCGCGCGTCGGTCTGGTGACGACCAAAGGCTACAAGGACACGCTCCAGATTGCGCGGTCCTATGTCCCCGGCGGTCTCGGAGGATGGGTCATCTGGAACAAATCCCTGCCGCTTGCCCGGCTGGAGGATACGATTGAGGCCGACGAACGGATTGACTCCAAGGGCAATATCCTTGTCACTCTCGACGAAGCCGCCCTGCGCCGCGACCTGAAGAAACTGCGGGAACGCGGGATCGAGGCGCTGACGATCAGCCTGTTCAACGGCTATGTCTCTGACATTCACGAGGCGCGCGTGGCCAAGATCGCAGCCGAGGTGATGCCCGACATCCCGGTCTCGACCAGCCATTCCGTCATGCCCGAAATGTATGAATATGAACGGACCGAGACGACTGTCGTCAACTCCTATGTCCGCCCGGTGGTGGCGAAATACGTGGCCAACCTCCAGCGCGAGTTGAAGGCCAAGATGGGCGATGTGAACCTGCAAATCCTGCGGTCGGACGGGGGGCTTTCGTCCGCACAGGCCGCGATGGACCGGCCGGTCAACCTCCTCATGTCCGGCCCGGCGGGGGGCGTGGCGGGCGCGCTCAGGATTGCCAGGAATGCCGGGTTCAAGAACGTGCTGACCTTTGACATGGGCGGCACATCCACCGACGTGGCGCTGATCGAAAACGGCACCGCGCGGACCCGCCGCGAAACCCGGGTGGCGGATGTGACGGTCCGCGCCCCCTCTATCGACGTGCGCTCCGTGGGCGCGGGCGGCGGGTCCATCGCCTATGTGCCCGAGCTGACCCGCGCGCTCCGCGTCGGCCCGAAGTCGGCGGGCGCCATGCCCGGCCCCGCCGCCTATGACCGGGGTGGCGATATCCCGACCGTGACCGATGCGAACGTGGTTCTGGGCTACCTGCCGTCTGACGCGAAGCTTGGCGGCGATATGACCATCCGCCGCGACCTTGCCGTCAAGGCCGTGCAGAAAGTGGCCGACGCCTTGGGCAAAAGCCTTGAGGATGCCGCCGAAGGCATTGTTGCCATCGTCAACGAAAATATGTGCGGCGCGTTGCGGCTTGTGTCGGTCGAACAGGGCTATGACCCGCGCGATTTCGCGCTGATCGGGTTTGGCGGCGCGGGGCCGCTGCATGCCAATGCGCTGTCCAAACTCGTCAGCTCCTGGCCCTGCATTGTGCCACCCGGCCCCGGCGTCCTGTGCGCCTATGGCGATGCGACGACGCGGTTGCGCAATGAGGCGTCCAAGACCTTTGTCACCACCACCGCCTTGACCAGCGACCGTGAGATCGGCGGGATGCTGCGTGATCTGGCCGACCGCGCATCGGGGGATCTGGCGGATGAAGGTGTTGCGCGCAGCGAACAGGAAACGCTTTATCAGATCGACATCCGCTATCAGGGTCAGGGAATGAAGCTGACCATCGACGTCAGCCCTGAAGCCTTTGCCAAAGAAGGCGTGGCCGGGGTCGCCCAGCGGTTTGACCGCGAACATGAACAACTGTTCACCTTCGCGCTGGACGCGCCGCATGAATTGGTCGGCCTGCGCGCCGTGGTGCAAGGGCCTGAAAAGCCTTTCATTGGGCGGGATTACGGGTCGGGCGGACCGGATAGCTCTGCCGCCGTCATGCACGCCACCCGCATCTATGCGGGCGGCACATGGCATGAGGCAAATATCTACGACCGTTCCAAGCTGAAATCCAACAACCGCATCCACGGCCCGGCCATCGTGACCGAAATGGACGCCACCGCGCTGATCCTGCCCGGCCATGTCGGCATCGTGGACAAGGTCGGCAACATCCTGATTTGGCCAGAGACTCACGAGAAAGCGCGATAGGGGGAAACGACATGCCAGCCAAGATCATCCAGACCAACCAGACCCCCTTTGCCCGCGTCAAGGTGGACCCGATCACGCTCGACATCGTGGAAAACGCGCTCCGCAATGCGCGGGCCGAGATGGACGCGGTTCTGTTCCGCACCGCCATGTCGCCCGGTATCCGCGAACAGCATGACGCCTTCCCGATGATCGCCAATGAGGAAGGCAAGATGGTCGTCGGCCAGTTTGGCTCTTTTCTCTATGGCTTCATGCAGGGCTATGCCGGCACGATCGAGGATGGCGACATCTTCCTCACCAACGACCCCTATTCCTGCAACGGTGCCGTCAGCCACCTGAACGACTGGCTTTTGATGATGCCGATCTTCCATGACGGCAGGCTGGTGTCATGGGCCGCCATGTTCGGCCACATGACCGATGTGGGCGGCAAGGTGCCGGGGTCGCTGCCCACCGATGCCAGGATGATCTATGAAGAAGGGCTGATCATTCCGCCGTCGAAAATCTATAAGGCGGGCGCGCTGAACCAGGAATTGTTCAACCTCCTGCTGGCCAATACCCGGATGCCCGAATGGAACAAGTCCGACTTCCTTGCCATGGTCGCCTCGCTGCGCCTCGCCGAACGCCGGGTGCGCGAGAATATCCAACGCTTTGGCGTCGATACCTATATTTCCGCCATGCACGCCATGCTTGACCGCAACAAGGTGGCGATGTCGGCGATCATCAAGCTGTTCATCCCCGAAGGCCGCAGCAATTCGAGTTATTTCGAGGATTGGATCGACGATGACGGGCAGGGCAACGGCCCGTTCAAGATCGCCTGCACCCTGTGGCGTGAAGGCGATGTGGCGATCTTCGACTTTAACGGGACCGACCCGCAGTCGCATTCCTCGATCAACTTTTTGTTGAACGAGGAGATGTTCAAGATGTTTTTCGGCGCCTTCACGATCAACCTCTTTGACCCGCAGATCCTGTTCAACGACGGGTTCTACGACCTCGTGGATGTGCGTATCCCGGCGGGCTGCATCCTCAAGCCCCGCAAACCGGCTGCGCTGTCCTGCCGCACCCATTTGCTGGGCCGCATCTTCGACCTGATGGGCGGGCTTTTGGGCCAAGGCGCGCCTGACGCGCTGAACGCGGCCGGGTTCTCGGACTCGCCCCACTTCATGTATTCAGGCTTTGACCGCGAGGGGAAATGGTTCCAGCTGTTCCAGATCGGCTTTGGCGGTGTGCCGGGGCGGCCGGTGGGCGACGGGCCGGACGGCCATTCCATGTGGCCCGCCTTTACCAACGTCCCGAACGAGTTTCTTGAGGCTTATTTCCCCCTTCGCATCCGCACCTATGCCACCATCCCCGACTCGGGCGGCGCGGGGCTGCACCGGGGCGGCAACGGGATCAACATCGCCTATGAGATGCTTGAGGCGGGCGATATCTCGGTCCACGACGACCGCTGGCTGACCTACCCCTGGGGCGTCAACGGGGGTGAGCCGGGGATGCGCTCGACCAAGATGCTGGTGCGCAAGGATGGGACGACGCAAAACATTCCGTCCAAATGTGACCGTGTGCATGTCCAGCCGGGCGATATCCTGCATTTCAACACCTGGGGCGGCGGCGGTTGGGGGGATCCGTTCAAGCGCGACCCGGCCAAGGTGCTGGCCGATGTGGAACGCGGTCTGGTCAGCCGTGACGGCGCGCGCCGCTATGGTGTCGTGATCGACGGCGACAAGGTGGACACGCGGGCAACGGAAGCGCTTCGTGCGGACTTGACGAACAAGCGCGGCGATACCAAGCTGTTTGACCGGGGCTTTGCGAACCTCAAGGAACTCAAGGCCCGCGCCAAGCGGGAAACCGGCTTCGATGCGCCCAAGGATCCGGTGTTCGTCGGGCTGAGGGCGGCAGCGAAATGACCGAGAGCCTTGAGCAGAATTACGCGCGGGCGGGGTATCATGCCCGGCAGGTCTGGGGCAAACGGCCCGCGCTGATCCTGATCGACTTTGCGCAGGCCTATTTCGACCCGGCCTCGCCGCTGTATGGCGGCGACGGCTGCACTGCGGCCCGCGACCATGCCATTGAGCTTTTGGCCAAGGCGCGGGCGAGCGGCATTCCGGTCATCTGGACCGAGGTCCGCTATCTCAAAGGCGGCGTGGATGGCGGTGTATTCTTCCGCAAGACCCCGCCCCTGAAAGTTTTTGAATACGGCAATCCGCTCGGCGATCTTAGCCAAGGCATGACGTGTCGCGCCGATGAGGTGATGGTCGTCAAGCAATACCCTTCGGCCTTTTTCGGAACCTCGCTGGCCGCCACGCTTACTGCGATGGGCGTCGATACGGTCCTGCTGTGCGGCATCACCACTTCGGGCTGTGTGCGTGCCACCTGCGTGGACGCGATGAGCCATGGGTTCATCACTCTGGTCGTCGCAGATGCCTGCGGCGACCGGGCCGATGGCCCCCATCAGGCCAACCTTTTCGACATGAGCGCGAAATACGCCGACCTCGTGACCACAAACGAGGCTGCGGACTATCTGTCCAACCCCACCAACCATCCTCAGGGAGTAAACCGATGAAATACCTAGCTTCTGCTGCGGCGCTGGCGGCCCTCGCCAGCCCGGCTTTCGCCGATATCGAGGCCGCAAAGGCGCTGATCGCGCAATATTCGCAGGCCCCGACCTTTACCGCCCCCGGCGAGGCGTTCGATGCCAAAGCCTGCATGGCCGACAAAAAGATCTTCGTCATCCCGCTGACCAACGCCAACCCGTTCAACGCCGCGATCAGCGCGGGGATGCAGCAAGCGGCTGCAATGATCGGCTTTGATCTGCGCGCCTGGGAAACCCAGATGGACCCGACCCAGTGGATTCAAGGGATCAGCGCGGCCGTTGCCGAAGGCTATGACCTGATCGACCTGCAAGGCGGCCTGCCGCCCGAGTACCTGATCCCGCAAATCTCCGAGGCGCGGGCAGCGGGTGTCAAGGTGACGGCGACCCACAACTGGGATGCCACGACGCAAGTGACGCCCGACTTCATGGACGGCGCGGCCAATACGGATTATGTGACCGTCGGCAAAATCATGGCCGCCTGGGCGATGGTCCAGACGGATGGCAAAGTGAACGCCCTCGTCCTTGGCCCCGATGAAATCACCCCGACCGCACCCTTGCGCGATGCGATCCTCGGCTATCTGGCCGCGAACTGCCCGGATTGCAAAACCACCTATATCAACGTGCCGGTCAACGACTGGGCGACCCAAGGGCAGTCTGCCACGCAGAACGCACTGCTTGCCGATCCCACGATCAACTATGTCCTGCCGGTCTATGATTCCATGGCGCAGTTCATCGTTCCGGCAATCCTGATCGCAAGCTCAACGGCCAAGATCGTGTCCTACAACGGGACACCCTTCGTACTCGACATGATCCGCGATGGCGACATCGTGGAAATGGAAGTGGGCGAATCGCTGGGCTGGGTCGGCATGGCAGGCGTTGACGCCAACATGCGCCTGCTCTGTGGCCTGCCCGCCGTGACCCGACTGAACACGCCCGCCTTCATCTTCAATGATGCGAACGTGGCCACAGCTGGCATCCCCGCCACCTTCAACGACGGTTACGGCGACATCCATATCGCAGGCTTCAAGGCGCTCTGGGGTATCGAGTGACCGACACGCCAGCGCTGTCCATCACGAACCTGTCCAAACGGTTCGGCGGCGCGCTGGCGCTCGACTGCGTTGCACTTGAGGTGCGGCGCGGCGAGGTGCATGGCCTTCTTGGCTCTAACGGCTCGGGCAAGTCCACGCTGATCAAAGTCCTCGCCGGGTTCCATACGCCCGAACCCGGCGCGGAAATCCGGCTTTTTGGCCGCGTCGCACCTTTGCCTATTCCGGGGCCAAAGGTCCGCGCCTTGGGGCTGGCCTTCGTGCACCAGCACCTTGGGCTGATCCCATCGCTATCGGTGACTGAAAACCTGCTGTTGGGCAATCTCGCGACCAAGCCCCGATGGCATATCGACTGGCGCGCCGAACAGGCCGCAGCCAGCGCCGTCTTTGCCCGCTACGATCTGGCCCTTGATCCCAGGGCCGAGGCCTGGCGGCTGTCCCCCGTGCAACAAGCGCTGCTCGCCATTGTCCGCGCGGTCGAGGATTTGCGCGGCGCGTCCAGCGAACCCGGCGTCCTTGTCCTTGATGAACCCACGCCCTTTCTACCCCGCGCCGGGGTGGAGCAACTGTTTGCCCTTATCCGCGCGGCAGTGGCCGAAGGCGCCAGCGTGATCTTTGTGAGCCATGACGTGGACGAGGTCCGCGCAATCACCGACCGCGCCACAATCCTGCGCGATGGCAAGCTGATCGACACGGTCGATACGAAAACCACCTCGCACGACGCCTTTGTCGAACGCATCATCGGGCGCAGCATGGCGGCCTATGGCGGGGCGTCGAAATCGTTGAGCCGCGCCGAACCCATGGTCGAGGTTGATACCCTCGCAGCACCGGGCGTCGGCCCGGTCTCGCTTTCGATGGTTGAGGGTGAGATTCTTGGCCTGACCGGGCTGATCGGCTCGGGCTATGACGCCGTGCCTGCGCTGATCTACGGCGCACGCAAGGCCACGTCCGGACGGCTCCGCATCAATGGCCGCTCGATCATTCTGTCTGGCATCGAACCACCCGAGGCGCTGTCGCGCGGGATCGTCTATCTGCCCGCAGACCGCTTTGGTGCTGCGGGGGTTGGCTCGCTGTCGGTGGGCGACAATGTCGGGCTGCCGGTTCTCAAACGGCTCAAACGCGCGATTGGCCTGTTCGATCGCGACATTGCGAACCATGCAGCAGCGCTTGGGGCTGCCGCCGGGGTCAGACCGAACATCCCGGCGCTCCCCCTGTCGGCCCTGTCGGGCGGCAATGCGCAAAAGGCACTGCTGGCCAAATGGCTCCAGGTCGAACCGCAACTGATGCTGCTGGATGAACCCACCCAAGGCGTGGATGTGGGCGCACGGCAGGACATCTGGGATGCACTTGACCGTGCCGCCGCTGGCGGGGCCTGCATCCTTGTCGGCTCGACCGATTACGAACAACTGGCGCAGCTTTGCCACCGCGTCATCGTCTTGGCGCGTGGTCAGATCGTGCAGGAACTGACCGGCCCACGCCTGACCAAGGACGCGATTGCCGAGGCCTGCTTCCGCTCCACCACGCTTTCCCCTGCTGCCTGACGGAACCAACCCATGACCTCACCCTCGCCGCAGGACTATGAACGCCGGATCGCCGCCCTCGAACAAAGGCTGCATGCCTTTGAAGGGCGGATTACGCCGCCAGCCGGTCAACGCTCCAAGACCGAGTTTGCCGAACGCTTCGGCCTGTTGATCGCCTGGGCCCTGATGATCCTGATCCTTGGAGCTTTCCGGCCCGATCAGATCTTCGCCGGGAACTCCTTCGCCGCGATGTTCGGGTCGAACGCGATGATCGTGGTCCTCACGCTCGGCCTTATCATCCCGCTCACCACCGGCGATTTTGACCTCTCGGTCGCGGCCACGATGGCAATCTCCTCGATGCTGATCGCGGTCCTGAACGTGCGGATGGGCTGGGGGATCGGTGAGGCGATTGTCCTTGCCGTCGCCTTGGGGGCCGTGGTCGGGGCGATCAATGCGGTCTTTATTCTGTGGTTCGGCATCCATTCCCTGATTGTGACGCTGGGGGTGGGTTACTTTACCAACGGGGTCGTCCTGTGGATGTCGGGGTCCAACGTCATCTCGGGCGTGTCGATGGACCTGGTGAACGTGGTGATCGTGAGAAGCTTTCTTGGGATTCGGCTGTCCTTCTGGTACGCCGTGATCCTGACAGTGATCATCTGGTACCTCTTCCAGCACACCGCCCTTGGCCGCCGCCTGTTGTTCGTCGGACGGGGGCGCGAGGTTGCGCGGTTATCCGGCGTCAACGTGACCCGCATCCGGGCGGGCGCACTCATCGCCTCCGGGGCCATCGCGGGGCTGGCGGGCGTCCTTTACACCGGCATGCGCAGTTCGGCCGATCCGTCCTCGGCACTCGCCTTTCTGCTCCCGGCCTTTGCGGCAGCTTTCCTTGGCTCAACCACGCTCTATCCGGGGCGGTTCAACGCACCGGGGGCCTTTGTCGCGGTCTATTTCCTGTCCACAGGCATCATGGGCCTCCAGTTTCTCGGCGCGCAAATCTTTGTGCAGTATCTGTTCTATGGCGGAGGTCTCGTGGCGGCCGTCTCGATCAGCCAGCTTTTGCGCAAACGCCGCCCCATGGACTAGGTGTTTGATCTCAGCTGTAAGCGGCGGTGCAAAAGTCGGCCACGGGAGCGGCCGGATGATCCTGCTGCGGGCGGCGTAAAAGTCGGCCACTTTGGCCTTTTCTGGCAACAGGGAGGGCGGGGGTATTTTTACCGTGGAATTGTATCGGAAGGCCCTCCGTGCCAACAAGAGTGAGACATTCGATTGTCTGAAGTTTACACTTGAGGGCGCAGGAGATCGATCCAATGGTAATGCCCGAACGTCTGCCGGGCAACAGGTTGATGGGCACCTGCACGCCTTCGCGTTCTTTGATCGCGTGCCGACGTCGATCCTTTACGACAATGATCGGTGCCCCCCCCCTCGGGCACCCACCACGGCACCTTCGCCAACGTCGTGCTGGACAGCGGTTTGGTCCTGACCATCGGCAATACCGGCATCGCGGACGATACCCCGGTCAGTGTCGGCATCCGCCCGAACGCATAACCCTTGGCCATGCCGACGATGATGATCTTGTGAGAGGTGCCAACCAATTCTCCGGCATAATTGAGGGTGCCATCCACATGGGTGCCGAAAACCACTGCCGCATCAACACCACGGCTGGCCCGGTCATGGTCGTCCGCCCGAACAGAGGTGGTCGCGGATTTTCGGACCAGTGGTTAAGGTGGATCGCCTGATGAGAGAGATGATCCAAAATGACGAAGAGAAAGAACCATGCGCCGGAGTTCAAAGCCAAGGTTGCACTTGAGGCGATCCGCGAAGAGATGACGCTTGCTGAGATGTCGAAGAAGTACGGCGTCCATGCGACCCAGATCGGCACGTGGAAGCGTGCAGCTATCGAGAACATGGCATCAGCGTTTGGACGACGCGGGCACGATCCTGATACGCCCAGCACCGCTGATATCGAGAAGTTGCATTCGAAGATCGGGCAGCTTGTTGTGGAGCGGGATTTTTTGGCCGATGCCTCGGTTCGACTGCTCGGGACGCGAGGTAAAAAATGGTGCGCAAAGATCATAAGCTGAGCGTTCGTCGGCAATGTGCGTTACTGACGCTGGCGCGGTCCAACCTGTCCTATGAGCCGAAGGGCGAGAGCGCCGAGAACCTGAGGTTTATGGCAATCATCGATAAGCAGTTCTTGGAGACGCCGTGGTACGGATCGCGCCAAATGGCCCGATATATGCAACGCAGCAGCTACAAGTGCGGCCGCCATCCTGTGCGCCGCCTGATGCGTCTCATGCGACTGGTTCCCATCTACCAGGAGCCCAATACCAGCAAAAAGCACCCACAGCATAAGATCTGGCCCTATCTGCTGAGGAACGTGGTGATCGACCGGCCAAACCAGGTCTGGTGTGCGGACATCACGTATATCCCGATGCAGCGTGGGTTCCTGTACCTTGTGGCCATCATGGACTGGTACAGTCGCAAGGTACTTGCGTGGCGGCTGTCCAACATCGAGCCACGAGTCCGCCACCGGTTCGAGGACCGTGGCGAGGGGACGCAGACTTCTGCATCGAGGCACTGAAAGAGGCGTTGGCCAAGCACGGCACGCCGGAGATCTTTAACATGGAGCATGGTCGCGCCATCGGTTCGAGTGGCCATGCGACGTCAGGGCAGCCAATTTACCAGTGGCGGCTGGATCGATGTCCTCCGATGCGAAGATCAAGATCAGCATGGATGGCAAGGGGCGCTGGATCGACAACCGCATGATCGAGCGCCTCTGGCGATCTCTAAAATACGAATGCGTCTATATGCACGCCTTTGAGAGAGGCTCAGAAGCAAAGGCGGGCATCGGAAAGTGGCTGGCCTATTACAACGCCGAACGCCCGCACTCCACCCACGGCATCTTGACCCCCGATGAGGCCTCAGGGGAATCGCGTTTGGGATTTGACCTGATCTGAGTTGTATTGCTGTTCTGGCGGGGATGGATTCTTGGGTGGGGATCACCCTTTTGGAGCCCGTTTCCCGCATGGACATCTTTCTCGCCGCCGCAGGCGACGTCCCCGATCCCCGGGCCGACAACGCGCGTCACGAGTTTTGCGAACTGCTTGTGGTGGCCTTCGTCGCCGTGCTTTGCGGGGCGACCAGTTGTGCCGAGATGGCAGCCTTCGGGAGAGCAAAAGAGCATGTTTTCAGGGGCTTCCTGAAGCTCAGGCCTGCGAGTCCCGTCGCATGATACCGATCCGACAGTGTTCCGGATGATCGATCCGAAGGCGCTGGATGCAGCCTTCGGGCGGGTTCTAGCCAAGATCGCGGCCCGACTCGGCTCGGCGAGGACGCAGCGCGCAACCGCAAGGATAACGGCCCCG
>JBCKXH010000044.1:0-18284 GCA_038921555.1 Paracoccaceae bacterium | reverse complement strand
GATTTCCGATTTCTGTTCGTCGCGCGGAGCGATCGAGTTACATATATTTTTTGCACGGAACGATCCTCGAATGCGCAGCGAAAGTCGCCTTAGCCCGAGGACTGAATCCAAGATCAAACGAGGCTGAGCTAATTTTCAACCAAGCCGCCAGCCTAACGCGAGATATTTCGTGTGCAGTTTGCCCTTCGCTCCTCGATTTCAATTCGTTCTCCGAGCTTTCCAAAATTAGCGACGAGGAGGCCGTCGCAACGGTGCGTAAATATTATGACGTTCAGGCTCCGGACGTCCGCAATGTCCCCGCCGACGAAAACCCGTTGAATATTAAATACGGGGATTCTGGTCAGATTGAGGAAGCGACTGTTTCATATCTGCAATCACCGTTTCGGTCGCCGATTGTTGATCGGTTCATGGCCGTTTCGATGATCCAAGCGGAAATAGTGGGCTTCCGCAGGCAGTGGCTGGTTTGGGGTCAACTGGAATACCTGTCCGGCCCATCCGTAATCAAATCTGCAGGTATTGAGCTAAGGCACGCAAATTTCTGGCAACTTTATGCGTTTCGGGATGGTGGAATTGGTTTGACGTTAGGGTTGGTATCTTTGATTGGGTCGATCACGCTTTCTAGTCTTGCAAAGGTAAATGGCTTCTCCATCTGGATTTGGCAACCTTTACTTTGGCTGGGCTTCGTCTTGAGTTCGATTATCGGCATATCTACGTTGTTTTGGCTGGTGGCTTCCATAGTGGCACGCAGGAATTTGAAAAATGACCCTGATGCCTCTCAAAAGAAAATACTCCGGCTCATCCGGCTCTTCTACGAGATGCAGGATTTTTTGCGTTCCGAGGGCCTACTCTCTGTCACCGATTTAAAGGAGCGAGTTGCCGTATCTGTTGAAACAGGTGCGGTTTGGCCAACGACGCTCCGAGTTTTGATTGAAGACGTGGAGGCTCGTGGGATTAAGAGTATTTGACTGGGAAGCCTCCCCTTCTACTGCTGGATTTGCCCAAAGCAAATCCGACCGCGCCTGCCTGCCCCCGGCAGGCGCGTTCCGCACCAGCCCAGGCAGGCGCGGCCGGATTGGACGGGGCGGGATGGCTGCACCCCTCTTGCCGTCGCCTTGCGGCCAGAGGAATCGCATATGAAGCTGGCACGCCTCCTTGAGCGTCTGCAACGCCTCGCGGAAGCAACCAACGCGACGCGAGAGCAAGGTTCGTTCGCAGAATGTTCACTCTGGCGCGCGCATTGCAGCCAAACGCGATAGAACTGCTTCCTCGCGACGGACAATCCCTGTGAGCCGTCCACCCGGAGTCAATACCTGCCCGTCTAGACTGCATTGGCGGGATGTCCGCACAAGATGTGGTGGCACCGGAGGCAAAGGAGTAAGCCTTCCCAGCAGTCTTGACCCGGCCCTGCACGGGCGTGCAGCGGCAGGCCGCGCCACGTTAGCCTTTCCGTCACCGGGGGGGGGCTGCTAGAAGGCGCAATGGCTGTCACCCTCACCTCGCTTACCGAGATATTCACCCTCGGTTTTGATGACATCATCGATGTCCGCGCCCCGGCCGAATATGCCGAAGACCACATTCCGGGGGCGATTTCGCTGCCGGTGCTGGACGATGCCGAACGCGCCGAAGTGGGCAGGATCTATAGCCAGGTCAGCCCGTTCAAAGCACGCAAGGTCGGGGCGGCACTGGTGGCGAAGAATGCGGCAGCGCATCTGCAAGGGCCGCTGGCCGACAAGCCCGGCGGCTGGAAGCCTTTGGTCTATTGCTGGCGCGGCGGGCAAAGGTCGGGGGCGTTCGCGTCAATCCTGGCGCAGATCGGCTGGCGGGTCGATACCATAGCGGGCGGTTACAAGGCGTGGCGCGCGCTGGTGGTCAAGGCGCTGTATGATACGCCGGTGGCCAGCCCGGTCGTCGTGCTGGATGGCAACACCGGGTCGGCCAAGACCGCGATACTGAACCTGTTGCCGGGGCTTGGGGTGCAGGTGATCGACCTTGAGGGCTTGGCGCGGCATCGCGGATCGCTGTTTGGCCATCTGCCGGGCGGGCAGCCTTCACAAAAGGCGTTTGAGGTGGCACTGGCGCTGCAACTGGCCCGGCTTGACCCTGTGCTGCCCGTGGTGGTCGAGGCCGAAAGCTCGAAAGTCGGGGATTGCCGACTGCCTGCGCAATTGTGGAAGGCGATGGTGGCCGCACCCAGGGTGGCGATCGCGGCACCACGGGCCGCGCGGGCCGACTATCTGACGCGGGCTTACCGCGACATGGTGGCGGACGCAGGCAGGCTGGCCGGGGTGATCGAGCTGTTACGGATGAGCCATGCCCATGATCTGGTCGATGACTGGCGCCGCATGGCGGGGGCGGGCGAGTTTGCGGCGCTGGCCGACAGTCTGATGGCGCATCACTATGACCCGCGCTATGAAAAGCACCGCTCTAGGATGGCTGGGGCGCTGGTTGAGGTGGCGACCGCGACGCTGGCTGAGGCTGATCTGCCCGGTCTGGCCGAGGCGGTGGCTGCACAGGTCAGGCAGCTTGCCGGTTGAGAGAGCGGCCTCCGGCGGGAGTATTTAGCAAAGGGTAAGTTTAGCAAAGGGTAAGTCAGGGCAGGGTCGTGATGCCGGGCGGGCCTGCGGTGACATGGCCGATGATGGCGGCCTCGGGGTTCGCGGCGCGCAGGGCGGTCAGCAGCGCCTGCGCCTGATCGGGCGGGACTGCCGCCAACAGGCCGCCGGCGGTCTGCGGGTCGTAAAGCAGCGCGGTTTGCGCTGCCCTATGACCGGTGATGCGCCCCAGCAGAGCGGCGCGATTGGCGGGTGCTGCGGATGAGGCATGGCCCGCGGCGGCAAGTTCGGTCGCACCCAGCAGGCAGGGGATCTGCGACAGGGTCAGGCGGGCGGCAACCCCGGATGCCGCCAGAATTTCCATCAGGTGACCGGCGAGGCCAAAGCCGGTGACATCGGTCATCGCATGGGCATGGCGGGCCAGCAGCGCCGAGGCCGTGGCTTGCGGCCTGGTCATCGCGGCATGGGCCGCCGCCACGCAGTCACCCAGCATGAGGTCGGGCAGCATCAGGTCGGGCAGTTGCGCCATGGCCATTTCGCAGGCCATGATGATGCCCGAGCCTAGGGCTTTGGTCAGGATCAGCGCATCGCCCGGCCGGGCACCGGATTTGGTGATCGGCCGGGCGGCAAGTCCGGTGACGGTGAAGCCGATGGTCAGTTCCGCCCCGATGGCGCTATGGCCGCCCACCACATCGGCACCAGCGGCGCTAAAGACTTCGGCGCAGGCTTGCAGCACCTCGGCCAGCATCCGGGCCTGTAGGACCGGCGACAGGCGCGGCAGGGTAATCTGCGCCAGCGCGACCTGCGGCACAGCCCCCATGGCCCAGATATCGCCAAGGGCATGGGTGGCGGCGATCCTTGCCATCAGGTGCTGGTCATGGCTGAAGCTGCGCAGGTGGTCGGTGGTGATGACCTGCACCCCCGCCGCATGGACCAGTTGCGCCGCGTCATCGCCGGCCCCCGCGATCACATCGGCGCGCATGGCGCGCGGCAGCATGGCCAGCCCCTCGGCCAGAGCGACCGGGCCGACCTTGGCGCCGCAACCGCCGCACAGCGGCACCTCGCCCAGCGCCTGCAGCAGTGCCGGAATGGCGGGCCGGGGCAGCGCCTGTAGCACCTGCACCGGATAGGCCGCGAATCTGGCCATGAATTTGCGGTCGATCCGGTCCTTGAGCTGCCACAGCCACGGACTGGCGAGGCTGAGCCGCCATTTGTCGGCCAGCGCCACCTTGCCACCCAGCGAGACGAGCTTCAGATAGTCGCGCTGCGGGCGGAATTGTTGCATTGCCGTGCCGGTCAGCCCGGCCCGCAGGTTGTGCCACAGGACAGGGGCGGCGCGGACGGCAAAGACCCCGGCCTTGGGGCGCGGGCTGCCGGTTATCTCGGCGCAATCCCCGGCGGCAAAGATCACCGGGTCATTGCTTTGCAGACCAGCGTTGACGGCGATGAAACCGTGGCGCAGGATCAGTCCGCTGTCCGCCAGCCAGCCGTGCGGCCGCGCGCCGGCAACAGTCAGGGTAAAGTCGCTGGCCAGCACCTCGCCACTGGCCAGCGTGACCTCATGCGCCGTCATGGCGAGCGGACTTGCGTTCGCAACCACGGTCACGCCAAGCCCGGCCGCTGCGGCCAGCAGGCGGTCGCGGGCCCTGCGGGCCAGACCGGGCAGCGCGCTGGGTGCCACCTCCAGCACGGTGACCAGCGGTTGCTTGCCCGCCGCGCGCAACCGGTGCGCCGAGGCCATGGCCAGTTCGATCCCGCCGATGCCACCGCCCACCACCACCAGGCGCGGGCAGTCGGGCGCGCGGGCGACAAAGTCCTGCCAGCGCGCGGCATAGGGGCCAAGCGGCTTGGCCGAAACGCTGTGTTCGGCAAATCCCGGCAGATCGGGCAGGTCCGAGGTCACGCCGATGTCGATGCTGGCAAGGTCATAGGCAATCGCCGGGCGGTCGGCCAACATGATCCGGCGCGCCGCACGGTCGATGCCGGTGGCGCGGTCGAGTATCAGCCGCGCCCCGGCAAAGCGCGCCAGCCGCACCAGGTCGATCATCATCTCGCCCCGGGTGTAATGCCCCGCCACATGGCCGGGCAGCATGCCCGTGTAGGGTGCCACCGGATCGGGGTTGATCAGCGTCAGTCGCACGCCGGCCAAGGGCTTCATCGCCCACATCCGCAGCACCAGCGCATGGGCATGACCGCCGCCGATCAGCACGAGATCCGAGACAAGGGGAAAGCTTGCGTCCTGCATGGGCTGGCTTTAGCTTACCCTATGGCGCTTTCCAAGGGTGCGCCAAGGACAGCCAGGCGTTGCGCCCAGGTGGCAGCTGGTCCACTCTGCCCAGATGAGCCAGCGCCCCCGCATCACTGTCACCCAGAGCCAAAGGCTGCAACTGAACCTTGGGCTGCAGGTCGCCATCCGGCTGCTCAGGGCCGATGCGGCGGGCCTGACCCGCTATCTGGAAGAGGTCGCAGCCGACAATCCCGCGCTGAAACTTGACCCGCCGCCGCTGCCCGCCCCCGGCGAATGGCTGCCGCGCTGGAGCCGGGTCTTTGTGGCGTCCGGGGTGGCGTCCGGGGCCGGGCATCCCGAACCCTCCGCCGCTGGCCCCAGCCTGCTGGCCCATGTTCTGGCCGAGATCGACCGCCGCATGACCACGCCCGCCGACCGCCGCATCGCCCTTGCCCTGGCCGAGGCGCTGGAACCGTCGGGCTGGCTTGGCCAATCGGTAGCCGCCATCGCCACTGCCCTGCGCGTCACCCCGCCCGAGGTTGAGGCAGTGCTGAGTCGCCTGCAACAGATTGAACCGGTGGGGCTTTTTGCCCGCGATCTGGCCGAATGTCTGCGATTGCAGGCGCAGGACGAGGGGTGCTTTGATAGGGTCATGGCCGTGATGCTGGACAACCTTGACCTTTTGGCCTCGGGCGATCTGGCGCGGCTGGCCGTGCTGGCCAGGACCGATCCGGCCGACATCGCCCAGGGTTTCCGGCTGATCCGCGCGATGAACCCCAAACCCGGCAGCGATTTTGACGCCTTCGCAGCACAGCGCCCGCGGGAGCCTGATCTGCTGGCGCGCCGCGATGCGTCGCAGGGTTGGGAGGTGACGCTGAACCGCTCCAGCCTGCCTGCCCTGCGAGTGGTTGATCCGGGGGCGGCCAGTGCGGGGGCGGGTGGTGCGGCGGCGCTTGCGGCGGCCAAATCGGTGCAACGCATGGTTTTGGCGCGCAACTCTACCCTGCTGCGGGTGGGCCGCGAGATATTGCAGCGCCAGATCGGCACCCTGTCGGAGGGCGCCGGGGCGCTGGTTCCGATGACCATGGCCGAGGTGGCCACCGCGCTGGACCTGCACGAAAGCACGGTCAGCCGCGTGGTGTCCGGCACCTCGGTCGATACGCCGCTGGGCGTGTGGTGGCTGCGCCGCCTGTTCAGTCAGGGTCTGGGCCGCGAACGATTCGGAGAACAGGTCTCGGGCGCCGCCCTGCGCGACAAACTGACCCGCGCTGTCGCCGCCGAGGACAAGCAAGCCCCGCTGTCCGACCAAGCCCTGGCCGGCCTTCTCGGCCAGAACGGCAGCACTATCGCCCGCCGCACCGTCGCCAAATACCGCGCCATGCTGCGCATCCCCCCGGCGCACCGTCGCAAGCTGCGGTAGGCTCGGGTGATTTCACGCACCACTCTGCTGTTGGCCGCGCCACCCTGGCCCGAGCTTGCTCCGCTGTTCGATCTGACGGTCTTCATCGATGTGCCCGAGGCCGAGCTGGACCGCCGCCTGCAGAACCGTTGGGCGCATTTCGGCAAAACCCCGGACGAAGCCCGCGCCTGGATCGACGGCAATGGCCTGCCCAACATCCGCGGTGTCACCCGGGGCTCGCGGCCCGCCGATCTGGTGGTGACGTAGAAGCCCCGCTTTACCCCTACGGCGTGCTTTGGGCGCGACGGCCACCCAAATGAGCGAGTGGGAAAAAGACATTGATGATGCCTGACTGGATGTGACAACTATTGAACATCTCTATTGGTAAATTTCAGTTGACTCGTTCGGGGGGGGGGGGTGTAAGCGGTGAATTCAGCTTGCCCCAACCTTTGACAAGGCGACTGGGCGTTTCTTCTGGGGGAACAGAATGACATTCCGTAAAGTGCTTTTGGCGATGGCGGTCGTGGTTTCGTCGGCTTTTCCGTGTCTGGCAAAGGAAGTTACAGTCATATTGAACACTCCTGACGGCAAATATCTTGATTTAAGTTTTGTTTTGGGAGCAGCCGGAGAAATAGCCGTTGGTTCGAGCATTGGTGCCAATTTGAAGCAGATCGGCACGTTTTCCGTGGTTGAAGGCAAATATGTTGTGACTGCCAAAATACCCAAAGGAACTACATTTCTCTGCGTTTCAATCACGTCCAAGGGCTGGTATTTTCATAACGAAGACTTTGGTGATTCGGATGGCTTAGGCTGCAGACCAGTCGGAGGCCTGAAAAAGAAGAATGGTGTTCATACAATAGAGATGTTGATAAAGGATGGTGATGCGTATACCGCGCTGCGCAGCCGTTGATACGGACGCCACCGTCCGTTTAGCGCCAAAAGCGTCCCGCGCGTTTTGAAAGATTTGTCAGGCAAGGCTCGCGTGTTGCAGAGAATGTGTTGCCCTGACGACATTCCGTCCCAGCCCTGCAGCGTCATCGCCTTGCGGGCCTCGGCGTGTTCCAGCCCCGGTTGACGCCCGCGCCAGATGATCAGAATCCCGGCCAGCATCACCAGCGCCGCCCCGGCCAGCATGGTCGCGGTCGGCACCTCGTCAAAGACGAAATAGCCGATCCCCAGCGCAAACAGCATCGAGGCATACTCGAAGGGTGCTATCAGCGAGGCATCGCCCTCACGGTAGCTGGAGGTTAGCAGGATCTTCCGACCCCACCCAACAACCCCGCCAAAACCAGCAGCGCTGCCTCGGTCCCGGTTGCCACGACCCAGCCGAAGGGCAGCGTCGCAAGCTGCGGTAGGGTTGTGTGGTTTCACGCACCACTCTTCTTGCGAACCATTCGCAACGTGCTTTCCACTTGGTTAACGGAAATGGCCAACCAGTTGTGAATGCATGATAAAACACGATGTCGCGCAAAACGACATCTGCCCTTTTGCCGCCTTCTTCCGCCCCCTGACTGCAAAGTGTCGCGCGGGGGCGTGACCTTGCCCTCTGGTCGCCCTATGTGGGGGGCGGCAACAAGGGGCGGGCGCGATGGGATATTTTCTGGGGGTCGATACCGGGGGCACCTATACCGATGCCGTGATCCTCGATGAGGCGCAGGATGCCGTGATCGGCTGGGCCAAATCGCTGACCACCCGGGACGATCTGGCGCTTGGGGTGGGGCGGGCGGTCGATGCCGCGCTGCGCCATGCCGGGATTGCCCCCGGTCAGGTCTCGCTGGTGTCGCTGTCCACCACCTTGGCCACCAATGCGCTGGTCGAGGGTCAGGGCGGGCGGGTGGCGCTGATCTTCATCGGCTTTGATCCCGGCGATCTGGAGCGTGGCGGGCTGACCGAGGCGCTGAAGGGCGACCCGGTCATCTTGGCGGATGGCGGCCATAGCCATGCCGGAACCGAGGCCGCCACGCTGGACCTTGTAGCACTGGAGACCGCCTTGATTGAGTTGAAGGATCAGGTCATGGGCTTTGCCGTCGCCGCACGCTTCGCCACCCGCAACCCCTCCCATGAACTGGCGGTGCGCGATCTGGTGCGCCGGGTGACCGGGCGACCGGTGACCTGCTCGCATGAACTCTCGGCCCAGTTGAACGGCCCCAAGCGCGCCCTGACGGCAGTGCTGAATGCCCGGCTGATCGGAATGATCGACCGGCTGGTCTCGGCTTGCGAGCGCCACCTCGCCGCGGTCGGCATCACCGCACCCTTGATGGTGGTGCGCGGCGATGGCGCGCTGATCTCGGCGGCCATGGCGCGTGAGCGGCCGATCGAAACCATTCTGAGCGGCCCCGCCGCCAGCATTGTCGGCGCGCGCTGGCTGACCGGGGCCTCGGATGCGCTGGTCAGCGACATCGGCGGCACCACCACCGACATCGCCCTGCTGCGCGACGGCCTGCCCGAGATCGACCCCGAAGGTGCCCGGGTCGGCGGGTTCCGCACCATGGTCGAGGCGGTGGCGATGCGGACCACCGGGCTTGGCGGCGACAGCGAGGTGCATCTGCAAACCAGCGGTCTGACCGGCGGGCTGCGCTTGGGTCCGCGCCGGTTGATCCCGGTATCCTTGCTGGCGGTCGATCACGCCCTCATGGTCCACGCCGCCCTTGACCGCGCCCTGTCAGCCGAATCGGTGGGTGAGTTCGACGGCCGTTTCGTGGTGCCGGTGGCGGGCCAGCAGACCGCTGGTTTGTCGGCGCGCGAAGCGGCGGTGCTGGCGCGGGTGGTGGGGCCGATGCCGCTGGTCAGCGCCCTGACCTCGCGGCTGGAAGTGGCGGCGATGGAGCGGCTGGTGGCGCTTGGGTTGGTGATGATCGCCGGGGTGACGCCTTCGGATGCCTCGCATGTGCTGGGGCGGCTGGACGCCTGGGATGGGGTGGCGGCGGAAAAGGCCATGCTGCTGCAGGCGAGGCGCCGGGGCGGCTCTGGCGACCGCTTTGCCCCCGATGCCGCCACGCTGGCGCAGCGGATCGTCGATCAGTTGACCGGGCAGACGGTGGAATGTCTGCTGGAAGCCGCCTTTGACGAGGACAAGGGCTTTTCCGGCGCTGGCACCACGCTGGCCCGCCATGAGTTGACCCGCGCCGGGTTGGCCCGTCATCACGGGGTGGTCGAGGTGAGTGTGCGGCTGGGCGTGCCGGTGATCGGCCTGGGCGCCTCGGCCGCGTCATACTATGGCGCGGTGGGGGAGCGGCTGGGCTGCGAGATGATCCTGCCCGAACATGCCGGGGTGGCCAATGCGATCGGGGCGGTGGTGGGGCAGGTCTCGCAGCGCGTCTCGGGCTTGGTCAGCAGTCCGGCCGAGGGGCGCTTTACGGCGCATCTGGCCGGCGGGCTGCTGACCTTTTCCAGCCGGGACGAGGCCCTTGCCGCGATGGAGGCCCATGTCGTCGCCGAGGCCACTGCCCGGGCCCGCGCCGCCGGGGCCGAGGATCTGCGGGTCAGGGTTTCGCGGGACATCAGGCAGGCCGAGGTTGAGGGGCGGGTGATGTTCATCGAGGCCACGCTCACCGCCACGGCGACGGGCCGGCCTCGGGTGGCGAGGGGGTAGGGGGGCTCTTTCAGGGGACTGTCGCGTGATGTCGTTTTACGCGACATGGTGTTTTATCTTGTGTTCATAAGGGGTTGACTGTTTTCATTAACTTTACGTTTACCATGACTTTGCGTGAATTTGGGTGGCAGAGGCTTTGTATCGGGCGTTTGACCAAAGGTGGATTGGGCGGATGGAAAAGCTGCAGTTCGGGATTGATCGGGACGGCAGGGGGCGGCAGAGTGGGGGTGGGATGAGGGAGATGTGCCGTGGCCGAGTTGACACCTGCGAATCAGAACCCGTGGTATGTGTTGATGACCATGTATGGCGAGCAGAAGGGGGAGGAGGTTGTGGTATAGGAGACAAAGCGGGTAGAACCTGATAGCTTGAAAACACGAGTCGCGGAAATTATAGAGGTTGCCCAAAATGCCGTTGATTGCGCTGGCCAAAGCTGACCCCAAAACCGTAGCAGAGTTTTCAATCAAGCAGATTGTCGGAATCGCTGGTGATGGAAACTTGAAGGATTCTTCAGAGTGCTCGGTTGAGTTGCGCCAATACCTTATGACGATACCGTCGCAGCGTATCGGAATATATATAGATCAATGTCTTTCAGAAAGCTTCGATAAAAGCGGCCAAGTGCTTCAAGATCTGGTAAATGAATTCGGTCGTCGACTGGATTACGAGGTCGAAAACGGATTTTATGGCGGACGTGTGAATGCCATAGGAAATGACGGCCTCTGGCTTGGACCCGACGGGCATTCGATCGTCGTTGAGGTCAAAACGACAGACGCTTACCGCATTTCATTGGATGTGATTGCGACTTACAGAGATAAGTTGATAGAGTCCGGAAAGATAACGGCTCGCTCTTCTATACTTGTTGTCGTGGGTCGCCAGGATACAGGCGATTTGGAAGCTCAAGTGCGCGGGTCAAAGCATGCCTGGGATTTGCGGCTGATTAGTGCTGATGCGCTGGCAAAGTTGGTCGCTCTTAAAGAGGATTCCGACGAATTGGAAACTATTAAGAAGATCAGAGGTATTTTAATACCTATTGAATATACTCGTGTTGATGCCTTGGTGGATGTGGTATTCACAACTGCCAAGGATATTGAGGCGGACGATAGGAAAATGTTACCCGCAGTTAACGGTTCATCCGAAAGTTCTGATTTATTGCAGGTCGAAACAGTCGACAAAGGGCATGTGGCCGAAAAGAGAGGGAGAATATTGGATGTAATTGCAAGAAAATTCGATTCGGTGTTGTTGAAAAAGACTCGCGCAACTTATTGGTCGACAGATCATTCAATCCGATTCGTATGCACGATTTCCAAGCGATATGAAAAAGGCTCGGACTATTGGTATGCTTTTCACCCAAGTTGGCATGATTTTCTGAAAGAAGGTGTGGCTGGGTATTTTGTGTTGGGTTGTTCCGATTTGCAGCGAGCGTTCGCTATCCCTCTTTCTGAATTGGAGCGACTGCTCCCGAAATTCAGCACTACGACGACCAAGGGCGAGACTTATTGGCACATTCTATTGAACGAAACCTCACAAAAAACAATACAGCTAATGATTCCACATCAGAAACCTGTATCCCTTGAACAGTTCGCTATTGCTCTTTAGGAGCGCGCGTAGATCGTTGGAGCCGGTGCTTTGGCTGCTTGGGGTGATCGTGCTCGGCGCGTTCGTTGTTGCGGGGTATTATCAGTATTACGCCCTTGGGCCGATGCGGTTTGAAACTGCGCTGGGCCTTTCGTTCGCGAATGTTTTCAACTTCCTTGGGTTTCAGAAAAGCTATTTCGCGGCAGATTTCACGCAGAAATTACCCCCCCTGCTCAAGTTTCTTGGCGGGTTGCAGACGATCTTGGGCGTGGTGTTGCTGTTCTTTCTTGCCCTCGGGCTGCGGACGCGGTTCCGGTTGCGGTGAGGGCTATCAATGGCTCAGGCGACGGACTAAAAACCGAAAATTTTTTAATCAAGCTACATCAATCGCTTGACAGGGGTCTCACGCGTGAGAGCCTCGCTTCGTACGGGCATCATGCCGCTTTGACCTGCCCCGGCCTAGGCCACCAATCCGCCGTCGGTATCGTCGCCGGTCTCATCCGACAGAAGGTCGAAATCGGGCACCACGATGCGGCGCTTGTCGCGCAGTTCGATGAGTCCGTCGCGTTTCAGCGCGCTGATCTGCCGGCTGACGGTCTCTAAGGTCAGACCAAGATAGTCGGCCATTGCTTCGCGGGTCAGCGGCAGGTCAAACGAGATCGCTCCGCCCGCGCTGCGCTTTTTCAGTCCGGCATCGCGGCGGGCGATCATGGTCAGCAGGCTGGCGATCTTCTCACGCGCGGTCTTGCGCCCCAAAAGCAGCAGCCATTCCCGGGCGGCGTCCAACTCGTCCAGCGTCATCTCAAGCAGGCGCTGGGCGACGTGGGGGGTGGTGGCCATCATGTCCTCAAAGGGTTTGCGCCGAAAGCAGCACATCACCAGATCGGTGGTGGCGGTCACGTCATAGGGGGCGACGGTCCGCCCGGGACGGCCGACGAAATCCGACGGCAGCAAAAGGCCGACCATCTGGCGCCGCCCATCCTCCATCGTCTGGCTCAGGGTGGCGATGCCGGTGACCACCGAGGCGACAAAATCCATCCGGTCCCCCGACCACACCACGGTTTGCCCGGCCTGAAAACTGCGGTAGTATTTCATACCCTCCAGCCGGGCCAGTTCGTCAGCCTCGCAGCGCGAGCAGACGGCACGGTGCCGGATCGGGCAGTCGCCACAATCCTGCGGGCTAAGTTTTGGCGAATGCAGCGCCATGCAAGGCCTTTCATTTGATCTTGATCAAGGCGGCAACCGGATCACGGGTTATGCTACCCGGATGACCGACCATACACAACTCGCCCGTTTCGGACTTTTTGACGCGCGGGTGCCGCGTTATACCAGCTATCCCACCGCGCCGCAGTTTGGCGGTGGGGTGGGTGCGGCCCGGTTCACCGAATGGATCGAGGCTATTCCCGAAGGCACGGCGATCTCGCTTTATCTGCATGTGCCGTTCTGTCGGCGGTTGTGCTGGTTTTGCGCCTGCCGCACCCAGGGCACCGCCTCGGATGCGCCGGTGGTGGCCTATGTCAAGACGCTGCAGGCCGAACTGGCGCTGCTCGCGCGGCATCTGCCAGGCGGCGTGCGGCTGAGCCGGTTGCATTGGGGCGGCGGCACCCCGACAATGATCGCGCCGGGGCTGATGCGCGATCTGGCGGCGGCGGTGCTGGACGTGGTGCCGCTGGCCGAGGGGGCGGAATTCTCGGTCGAGATCGACCCCGGCGAGATTGACGCGGCAAGGCTGGATGCGCTGGTTGGCGCGGGGATGAACCGCGCCTCGCTCGGGGTGCAGGATTTCGACCCCGAGATCCAGCGCACCATCGGGCGGCAGCAAAGTTTTGCCCTGACCCGCGATGTGGTCGAGATGATCCGCAGTCGCGGCGTGACCAGTCTGAACGCCGACATCCTGTTCGGCCTGCCGCACCAGACCGCGCCGCGCATTGCTGTAACGGTGCAAAAGCTGCTGAGCCTGTCGCCCGACCGGGTGGCCTTGTATGGCTATGCTCATGTGCCGTGGATAAGCCGGCGGCAGCAGATGATCCCCACGGACGCCATGCCGACACCGCAGGAAAGGCTGAAGCTGTTTGACGCGGCACGGGATCTGTTCGTGGCGGACGGCTATCAGGAGATCGGCATTGACCACTTTGCCAAGCCCGCTGACGGGTTGGCGGTGGCGGCGCGTGAGGGGCGGCTGCGGCGGAACTTTCAGGGCTATACCGACGATACAGCACCGGTTCTGGTCGGGATCGGCGCCTCGGCGATTTCGCTGTTCCCGCAGGGCTATGCCCAGAATGCGGCCGGGACGGCGGATCATGTGGCGGCGGTCCGGGCGGGGCGGTTTTCCACCTATCGCGGCCATGTCTTTGCCGGGCAGGACCGCTTGCGCGGCCGCATCATCGCGTCGCTGATGTGCGATTTCAGGGTGTCGCGGGCGGAACTGGCCGGATATGGCGTGGCGCGGGCCGAGGTTGATGTCCTGCTGACCCGGGTGGCCGAGGCGTTCCTTGGTGTGGTGGTGCTGGACGACCGGGCGCTGACCATCCTGCCCGAGGGGCGGCCTTTGGCGCGGGTGATCGCGCGGGGGTTTGACGCCTATGATCAGAGCAAGGTGCCGCATTCGGCGGCGATCTGAGGGGGCTCCCACGCGTGGGAGGTCAGGAAAAGTGAGGTAAAGCAGGTTGTTACGTGGCCTTGTTAACTTTCGCTTAGGGTTTCACACGGGCGCAAAGAGGAAATTGGTGACGTCGCCGGTTGAGGTGACGGCCAGCTTTTTCAGGTCCAAAGGCGCGCCCCGAAACCAGGGGGTGCCCGCGCCAAGCAGCACTTGGATGACATGGATCACCACCTGATCGAGCAGCCAGGCTGACCGGCAGGCCCAGGCGAGGGTCGGGCCGATGATGGCCCCAATGCGGCCCTCGGCGGCTTGTCTTGTGGTGGCCACGGCGGCGGAAAGGTTATAGCCGGACCGAAAGGGCGCGGGGTCAGGCGGTGCGGCCGGCGTATTTCATGACGGGGGCAAGGCTGCCGGTGGTGTCGCTGACAAAGCCGTCAAGCGACCTCAAGATGTGCCAGATCACGCCGTCGGGTTGCAGGAGGGTCAGTCTGCATGGGCGGACCTGCCGGCCAACCCATCCGGACCTGCCGGTCAATCCAGATCGAGCCACAGCGCGCCATCGCGAAAGCCGCCGCGGATCAGGTGGCCTTGGGTGGCGACCTCGGGGTGGTCGGCGGCCCAGTTGTGGCAAGCGGTCGTTGCTGACGATGCGGGCCCCAAGGTCGCGGGCGGCGGCCAGGACGATGGGGTCGGCGGTTGTGCCCTTTTCCACGACCATGAAGCGGTCTTCGGGCAGGCCAAGCAGGCGGCCAAGGGCGCGGTCGTGCTGATAGGCGCCGTTCAGCCTGTAGCCGGCGTTGGCATCGAACACCACACCGGGGGAAAAACCCAGTTCGGTCAAGCGGAAGATGACGGCGCGCAGGGTCTCGACCTTTGGGGTGCCGTCGTTCCAATGCATGACGTTGGAGCCGCAGGCGTTGATCCAGTTCGGGCTGGCTTTGGCCCGGCCCGGCCTTGGCCAGACCGGTGCTGCGGGGCGGCGTGGTTTGGGGCGGCGCAGCGCGAGGAGCAGCAGGATAAGGCTGGCAAGGGCTGCCGGCAGGGCGACCAACGCAAAGTCGGCCAGGCCGGGCAGAAAGCTGGCGGCGAGGGCGGCAAGCGAGAGAAGCAGCAAGAGGAACGGCACAACCATGGCGAGATACTGGAGCGGTTTAGAAAGGAAACCAAGACAATCCCGGCGCTGAGTATGTTGCGTTTTGCTTTTGATCCGGTGAACCGGAGCAAAAGCAAAACGCTTTGGCGCGTGAGGAGGAAAAGTGGAATCCGGTTCCCCGCAAGACTCACGCGACCGCTGAGCAATCCGGATCGGGATGTGCCAAGGGGGCACTCATCAAGCCCTGAAGCGGGCTTTCTTCGTGCCCGGGTCCGTGAAGAAAGCCCTTTTTCAGGGCTTGATGAACGGCGGGTTCCGGTCCTAGCGCGTTTCGCGTTCAATCGGCCCCTAATTTTGATTGCAAGCAAACCGCTTCAATGCGCCATCAACACCGGAATCGCGGTGGCTTCCAGCACGGCGCGGGTGGCGCCACCCAGCACGGCTTCGCGCAGGCGGGAATGGCCGTAGGCACCCATCACCATCATGTCGCAGCCGCGGTCGAGGGCGTGCCGGGCCAGCACGTCGGACACTTTGGCTGTGCTGCGGGCCAGCACGGTGACCTCGGCCTTGACGCCGTGGCGGACGAGGAACTGGCACAGCAAGCCGCCGGGATCGGAGCGTTCGGGGCCACGGGCAGGCGGATCGACCACGGTGACATCGACATATTCGGCCGCCTGCAACAGTGGCAGGGCGCGTTTGGCGGCGGTCAGCGCCTCGGAGCTTTGGTTCCAGGCGAGCAGGATGCGTTTGGGGGAGGCGATATGCGGCAGGTCCAGCCCGGCCGGCACGATCAGCACCGGGGCGTGGCCGTCAAACAGGGCGGCCTCAACAACGGCTTCGGCCTCATAGCCTTGGCCGGCGCCGTAAGGGCGGGTCTGCACCACCAGATCGACAAAGCTGGCGGCGTTGCCGACCATCGTGCCGATGCCGCCCATTTCGGCCACGGCGGTATCAACCGACCAGCGCAGGGTTGGGTCCTGCTCGGCCAGCGCGGCACGGCAGGCCACTTCGGCCCTTCTGGCGTCGTCTTCGGCGCGGGAGAGCGACAATTCGGTCAGAACCGCACCGCCACCGATGTAGGAATAGCCAAGCTGGGTCTGATCAACCCCGAGTGCCAGCACATCAAGATGGCCGTCGTTCGCCAGCGTGATCCGGGCAGCCGCCGCGATGGCGGCCTGGGCCTGACCGGGGTTGGTTGCGACCACAAGAACCGATTTGAACCACATGAACATTCTCCATGGTGATGATGCCAAACTTTGACAGCGCCGGGCTTTGACAGCGCCGGGCGGGCCGTTCGCCAATCCTTATCACCAAGGTCAGTGCCGAGAGTTGACATGGATCAATGCGCCGCCGCGTTGCACCTGCAAAACCAAAGACAGTCGAGAGCCCTTGCCACGCCGAACGCGCGTTGCGCTGGCGTGGATAAGGGATGGGTTGCAAGGGCTTGAGGGACGAAGGGTAAGCAGAATGTGGGATAGCGTCAAACTGACCGTGTTGGCAGTGGTGGCCGTGCTGGCCGCCATGGCTGCGAATTTCGCGCATGACCTGCCCTACCGGGTCAACGCCATTGAAGTGATGATCGCGGCAGCCATCACATTCATCCATGTGCTGCGCCATGTCGGCGACGAGATTCGCCATGACCGGAGCCAGTATCTGGACGGCGTGATCCGGGCCGGGGTGATCGCCACCGCCTTCTGGGGCGTGGTGGGCTTTCTGGTCGGGGTGGTCATCGCCTTTCAGATGGCCTTCCCGGCGCTGAACATCGACAACGTGATGGGCATGTTGAATTTTGGCCGCCTGCGCCCGCTGCACACCAGCGCGGTGATCTTCGCCTTTTGCGGCAACGCCCTGATCATGAGCAGTTTTTACGTCGTGCAGCGCACCTGTGCCGCGCGGCTGTGGGGCGGCAATCTGGCGTGGTTCGTGTTCTGGGGCTGGCAGTTGATGGTGGTTCTGGCGGCGTCCTCTTACGTTCTGGGCGGCACGCAAGGCAAGGAATATGCCGAGACGGTCTGGTATATCGACATCTGGATCACATTGGTCTGGCTGGCCTATCTGGCGGTCTTTATGGGCACGCTGTTCAAGCGCCGTGAGCCGCATATCTATGTGGCGAACTGGTTCTATCTGGCGACGATCGTCACGGTGGCGCTGCTGCATGTGGTCAACAACGCAGCCGTGCCGGTGTCGATGCTGTCCTCGATCTCGGTGCCGATCTATTCGGGGGTGCAGGATGCCATGGTGCAGTGGTGGTATGGCCACAACGCGGTGGGCTTTTTCCTGACTGCCGGTTTTCTGGGCATGATGTACTATTTCGTGCCCAAGCAGGTCGAGCGGCCGGTCTACAGCTATAAACTGTCGATCGTCCACTTCTGGGCGCTGATTTTTCTATATATCTGGGCCGGGCCGCATCATCTGCATTACACCGCGCTGCCGGACTGGGCCCAGACCCTTGGCATGGTGTTCTCGGTCATCCTGTGGATGCCAAGCTGGGGCGGCATGATCAACGGGCTGATGACGCTGTCGGGTGCCTGGGACAAGCTGCGCACCGATCCGGTGGTGCGGATGATGGTGGTTGCCATCGGGTTCTATGGCATGAGCACCTTTGAAGGCCCGGTCATGTCGATCAAGGCGGTCAACTCGTTAAGCCATTATACCGACTGGACGATCGGCCATGTCCATTCGGGGGCGCTGGGCTGGAACGGCATGATCACTTTTGCCGTGCTGTATTTCCTGACACCGCGGCTGTGGAACCGGACCGGGCTTTACTCTCTGGCGCTGGTCAACTGGCACTTCTGGTTGGCGACGATCGGTATCGTGCTTTATGCCTCGGCGATGTGGGTCACCGGCATCATGGAAGGCCTGATGTGGCGCGAGGTCGATGCGAACGGCTTTCTGGTGAACGCCTTCGCCGACACCGTTGCGGCCAAGTTCCCGATGTATGTGGTGCGCGGTCTGGGTGGGGCGATGTTCTTGGCCGGCGCGTTGATCATGGTCTATAACCTGTGGATGACAGCACGAGCCCAGCCCCAGCGGGCCGTGGCCACTGCCTTCATCCCTGCCGAATAGGGGGGCGTGCAGATGGCTATTCTCGACAAACACAAGATCATCGAGCGCAATGCGACGCTTCTCCTGGTGCTGAGCTTTCTGGTGGTGACGATCGGCGGTCTGGTGCAGATCGTGCCGCTGTTCTACCTGCAGAACACCATCGAAAACGTGGAAGGCATGCGGCCCTATACGCCCTTGGAAC
>JBCKXH010000043.1:0-18270 GCA_038921555.1 Paracoccaceae bacterium | reverse complement strand
CAGCTCTGTGCATGACCGCAGCCACACGCCCCACCGGCTGCAAACCACGTTGACGCCCGCGCAGGAAGCGATTGCGGTGGCCCTGCGCACGACACTGCTGGTGTCGATCGATGAACTGCTGGCGGTGGTCAGGGAGTTTTTGAACCCGCAGGTTTCGCGTTCGGGCCTCGACCCCTCGCCATCGGGCTCGAACCGATGGCGCCCGATGGCTCGACCTGCGTCGGCATGGAGTGGGCAATCTGCGCGATCTGCAGGCGAAATCGCCACGACCGAAGCACAAGGCGTTCAAAGCCTACGAGCCCGGCTATCTGCATGTGGACGTCAAGTATCTGCCTCAAATGGCTGACGAATCCTCGCGGCGCTACCTGTTCGTGGCCATTGATCGGGCGACCCGCTGGGTCTTTATCCGCATCTACAGCTCCAAGACCGCCGCTAATGCGCGCCGGTTCTTGCGCGATCTCGAACGGGCCTGCCCGATGCAGATCAGGACGGTGTTGACCGATAATGGCAAGGAATTCACCGACCGCCTGTTCGGTCTGCGCAAACGGGCCGCCACCGGTAAGCACGAGTTCGATCAACTGTGCAGCGATCTGGGCATCGACCATCGCCTGGCCCCGCCCCTGCATCCGCAAAGTGAGACGGATCAGGAAACGGTCCGGGGGACCGTTTCCCCGGCGAACGGCATGGTCGAGCGCTTCAACGGACGGATCGAGGAGGTGCTGCAAAGCCACCACTTCCGCTCCGGCGAGGACCTGGAAAGCACGCTGCACCGTTATGTCGTTCGCCGTTCTCTCGGACCGATGGCGTTCACGGCTCACACTCATACAACCAGCAGCTTCCGCAATCAGCCCTAGGCAGCAAAACGCCCAGGGCAATCGGGTGAGTTATCGCGTGACAAGACGCTGAGTTGCTGAATCTGTGCTCCCATCTGATTTGGTTGGGAGAGCAGATGATGGCGGAGGGTGACGAGGCGATCTACGAGGTTATTGTTTTTCTGGACTATTTTGCGGATTTGCCGGACCCTCGGCAATTGATCAAGGTGATCTACCCGCTCGATGAGGTGCTGCTTTTAGCGCTCTTGGCGGTGCTGGCGGGGGCCGAGACCTTCACCGACATCGCGCGGTTCGGGGAAAACAAGCTTGATCTGCTGCGCCGGTTCCGGCCGTTTCTGCGTGGAACGCCGCCCCATGACCGGCTGGGGGAGATATTCGCGGCCCTCGACGCCGAGCGGTTCCAGCAGTGCTTCGTGGCTTGGGTGGCGGCTCAGACCGGCATCACCGCCGAGGTGATCGCCATCGACGGCAAGACCAGCCGCCGCGCGTTTGCCAAAAAGGGCGACGCGCCGGTCCACATCGTCTCGGCCTTCGCGGCGCGCCAAAGACTGGTGCTCGGCCAGATCAAGGTGGCCGAGAAATCCAATGAGATCATTGCCATCCCCAAGCTTCTGGACATGCTGGTCATTGAAGGCGCAATCATCACCATCGACGCCATGGGTTGCCAGCGCAAGATCGCCCGCAAGGTGATCGACAGACGCGCCGATTACGTCCTCGCCCTGAAGGCCAATCAGGGCGCGCTGCGCGACGATGTCGAGCTCTTCATCAACGAACAAAAAGCCAATGATTTCAAAGACACCACCATCAGCCAACACGAAAGCGTCGACGGCGATCACGGGCGTATCGAGACCCGCAAAACCACCGTCATCCATGACGTGGGCTGGCTGCGCAAGCGCCACGACTGGCCGGGGCTGAACGGCATCGTCATGGTCGAAAGCACGCGCGAAACCGGGGCCAAAACCGAGACCGAAACCCGCTTCTACATCACATCCTCAACCGACCCCGCCGAGAGACCTGGCCCCGTCATTCGCCAGCATCGGGCGATCGAGAACAGCCTGCACTGGGTCATGGATATGGTCTTCCGCGATGACGAATGCCGCATCAGCACCGGCCACGCACCCGCAAACTTCACCACCGTCAAGCATGTCGCATACAACCTTGCGACGATCACCCGCCAAAGACTCCATGCGACTCAAACGCAAAGTCGCAGCCTGGAACGACGACTTCCTCGTCAGCCTCATCGCGCAATGAAAAACTCACCCGATTCCCCTGTACCAGATATTGCCTACACTTGACAGAAGTCAAGATATGCACTACAATTCGTCAAAAAGAGGAGGGCTATGGATGCAGACCTCAGGCCTTATGGGCGTTTGTCTTGCCGTCATGTTGGGTGGGTTTTTTGGCACATCCTCGGCATCCGCTCAGGAAGACATCATCTGGCTCGATTACCCAGCAAGCGGTGTTGTACTGGGCCAAGGGTATGATACGCTCGGAGACCGAGCGACTTACGGTACGTGCGTGAACTTCGTGCCCGTGCAGGACCCGTCCCAAGAGGTGCGGTACAGACTCGAAGAGGTGAACTCCCGCACCGAGCTGCTGAGCGTCACGAACATCAGCGCATCAGGGGCCATGAAGATGGCCATCCTCAAGGCAACCGCCCGGCTGAGTTACCTGTCCGACGCGAAATTCTCATCAGCCACAACCAAGTTCTGGCTGAACGCGACCGTAACCAACTCTTCGCTGTTCGCTGCCCCCTCCGTAGACTTCAAGCAGGCTGTTCAGGTCCTTGGCAAAAACTCAGATGGCACACCGATCGACTATTCGAAATTTCACCGCATCGAGTTCAAGTTTCCGAACGAAGATAAAGACAACATCTCGAAATGCGGTCATGGGTTTGTCGGAGTTATTGTTAGCGGCGCTGCCATTGACGCTTTCCTCACCTACTCTAAGGCCGACACCGATTCTCTGGCGCTGATTAAGGGAGGGCTCGAAGCAGACATCGCGGGCATATTCTCGGTCTCCGGCAGCTTCGAGCAACGACAGAAGGCGGTATCCGCGCAGGACAGTATCCAGATATCACTTTACCGATACGGAGGCGCGGCAGGCACCATTGCATACGACCTCGCCGGCCTGAAGCAATCGGTCAGCGCTTTAACTACCGAGGCATCGACGGCACCGAAGCCAGTGAAGATAGGTATAATTCCCTACAGCGCGCTAAGTGTGGCGCCGGAGGCGGCCGGTCTCGATGCGCAGCGTTACTCGGCGGCAGTCGCTGCGTACTTCATGACCGTCGACGTGTTTAATCGCTCCGGAGATTACATCGACAGCTATTTTGACTACTTGAGCAACCCAATGGATGCAGACCGGACCAAGGGCGGCGCTCCAATCTTCTTGGCGGCTGACCTCAAAATGTACGTAGACCTGAATGCCGAGGCTCTTCAGGAGGCCAATCGTCTTTCGCGAATTCTCTCTCTATGCAAGGACGAAGCGACCGCCCACAACATGCGCGTCAGCGAAGCAAGCATCGGAGGGAGCGCGACATTCGATGTAGCTGCATTAGAAGCAGCGCGTGACTTGGGAACCGCTGCTCCAAAAGCCCAGAAAGTCAACGTTTCGACGGTGAGAGGGGTTTCACCGACGGCCACGCAGTCCCAATACGACTCGGTGTATGCTGCACTCTCGGTTCGCGATCCATCGGTGAGCGGGACCGCGCGCGCGACGGCTGACGCCGGCGCGCAAGAATCATGCCTTATCAAGGAGGGAACGCTTAACACTTTCTTGCTAAACGCGCCGCAGCGGGCAATTGCGCTTGCGGCGAGAGAGATATCCCTGCGTCCAATCTATTGGGTGGAGATTGGCAAAAAGTATAAGGAAGCACTCACCGTAATTCGAGACCGCTATGCAGAGGGCAAGGATCCCAACACGGTTCAGGCTGCCGCTCTCGACACACTCGATGAGTTTAACGACGTTTACAGGGCGGCGGACTTGCGTCGTGTCATATGCCGTCGCAGCTTCGAGCATCCGATTTGCGCAATAGATCAGGCAGACTTCCAAACGCTCGCCAAGTTGCCCCGAGAAGGCGTCATTATCGATTTCAAACAGCTCGCACTCGAGCTGCAGCCATGATGGCCAGACTTCAGTCATTGGGCCTAGTGCTAGTCTTGGGCTCCGTTATCGCTACGTTGGCAGTCGCCCAAGACACGACCGCGCCAGCCATACAGACTGCCACTTCGCCCGCGAGCGAGACCACAGGGACGAATATTGCCGCTATCCCGGTGGTGACGGGGACCTGTGCACTCGCACCGACGAGTGGTGAATTCGCCGCGACACAGGCTGAGGACAGGGGAAAGATATTCAGCGTCAAGTTCGGAAACTGTCGGTTCGAGCGAACGACAGATGGGCTGAATGCCCTTTCCGTTGAAGTTCGGCTACAGTTTGAGCCCACGGCTATCCTTAGTCACTGCTCGGCGATATCGGTTGCCTTCTTGTTCGAAGTCGCACCGACGACCCCCGGATTCAACTGGCCGGGTTCTCGAGAAGTCGTAGTCGACCTCCCCCTTAGGAACCTTTCGGGAAACGACCAGAATATCTCGATGTTCAGGCTGCATTCTGGCAACAGCCCGTCGACCTACACAGTCGAGCAAGTACTTTCCGCCCGCCCCGATGTCCCGAACTTTGATCATATCTATTGGGGGAATTTTCTGCTGCTGAAGGAACCGCGCACGTCTGAGTTTGCCGCTGAGATGGCAAGAAACACTCCCATTGTCGGTCAGGGCGGCGGGAAAGTCGATTACACTATGGGTCTTTCAGTTAAAGTCGCGCAGCCGCGTGGCTGGTGTTGGTTTCTAGAAACCGATGCAGCTGGCTCTCCAATCAACAAGAGAGCCAACTTAGCTTTTGCAGAAACTCCCTAGATTAAGTAGCTCAGGAGAAAATCGTGTCAGGCAAATATTTCATCCTGCTCCTTGCGCTGACATGCAGCATGACTGTCATGGCACTTTCGGCCTTGGCGCAGACCACCGTTCCGACAGGTCTGGAAGGGCAGAACCGTCTTGCTGCGTTTCTCACCCTACGGTCCGCTGGCTTTATGGTGACGCTCCAATACGAACCTAGTTGTGCTGCGGCAACGGGGCTCGTGTCGAGCGTAAACCCCCCGGGCGGCACTATCGTGACTGCAAATCCACCGCGGGTGACCTTGGGTATCAGCATAGGCGGAGTCGACTATCTGAATGCTGTCACCGTGCCAAACCTTCGCAACATGCCGTTTGCCCAGGCAGAACAGACATTGCTAGGATTAGGCCTGAAAGCGTTCGACCAGAAGGACAAAGACGAAGAGAGATCGGATTCGTGTGGTAGGGTTGCTGGACCCGGGCGGCTCATCGATAGCGTGACCAGTACGCGGCCCACTAAAGGCACGATCGTCTGCCCCGGCACGTCCGTGGCCGTCCACCGACGGGTTGTCCTGCATTATTCTTATCCAGACAAAAAGGGCCAGCTTTGTGATTAAGAGGGTAGAAAGGTGTCATTATGAGAATTCTAAATGCCTATGCGGTGCCTTCAATATGGGGACCCGAAGTCGAGGTTTGGCGACTGGGCCAAAGCGTTGCTGAGTGCGCGCCCTGACCTGACGTTGGACGAGATCCGCGAAGAACTGGCCGCCGCCCATGACCTCTGCGTGCATCACGCCTCGGTGGGCAACTGGCTACACCGTCTCGGTCTGAGCCATAAAAAAAACGTTGCTTGCCAGCGAAACCGAGCGGCCTGATGTGGCGAAGGCGCGGTGCCTCTGGCGGGCCCAACGTCAGCCATTTATGCGTAACATGCTGGAAAGGCAGATCTTCCTCGATGAAACCTCGCTGAAGACCAACCTCGTCAAGACCACCGGCTGGGCCCCGGTCGGTGAGCGGCTGATTGGCCATGCCCCTTTTGGCCATTGGAATACCCAGACATTCATCGCCGCTCTGCGCCACGATCGGCTCGATGCGCCGTGGGTCATCGACGGGCCGATCAACCGCGACCTGTTCAACCTCTATGTCGAGACCCAACTCGTCCCGACCCTGCGTCGCGGCGACGTCCTTGCGGGGATCATGATCCTCCTCACCTGGACAATCTCTCCAGTCACAAGTCCCCAAAGGCGACGGAAATGCTCAAAGATGTCGGCGCATGGTTCCTATACCTGCCACCCTATTCTCCCGATCTGAACCCGATCGAAATGGCCTTCGCCAAGCTCAAGACCCTGATCCGAAAGGCCGCCGTCCGAACCTACGATGCCCTCTGGAAGGCCGTCGGCAATGTCTGCAACCTCTTCACCGAGCAAGAATGCTCCAACTTCTTCCAAGCCGCAGGATATGAGGCCGATTGAACGCGACACGCTCTAGTGTGTAGCGGAGGGACGCCAACATGGAGTATAGTTCCCTTGTATTGGCGCAATATAAGGTGATCTATGTTCAGGAATCTTCAGGCAGAGTTGTCGCGATTGAGTCAGATTACGGAGCTGTCCGTTCCTCTGGAATCCGATGATGAGGGGTACTTAGACAGAGAGTGTCCTGCCGAAGGCTGCCTCTTCCCGTTCAAAGTTCACGGTGATGATTGGCAAACAGCTGTGCGGGATGAAGAAGCTTTTTGCCCGTCGTGTGGGCACACGGCACTGAAGAAGTCTTGGCACACCACCGCCCAGGTTGCAGCCGCCAAAGAGTATGCGATTGGCACAATCACCAATGCTATGAACAAAGCGATGCGTGAAGATGCGGCGGAATCCAAACGCAGGCCGCGCAACTCGTTTCTCAGCATAACTCTGGACGTCAAGGGCGGCGTGGACAGAGTTCTCGTCCCCATCGCCGCAGCAGATCCAATGCGCCTGCGGACAATATGTGAAGGATGCGGATGTCGGTATTCGTATGTCGGTGCGGCGTACTTTTGTCCGAGCTGCGGTCATAACTCCGCGACGCATACCTTCTCGCAGACCATGGCGACGATCCGCACAGCGGCGGGTTTAGGACAAACCCTGAAACAAGTCCTGGGGCGGGACGAGGCCGAAACCATGGCGAGGGCGCTCCTTGAGAAGGCCATGCAAGATGCTGTCATGTCCTTTCAGCGTCTCTGTGAGCAACTCTATGAACGAAAGACCGGCCGGTCAGCACAGAGGAATGCGTTTCAGCGGCTGGATACCGGCTCGCAGCTATGGGGTGCCGAGATTGGCATGACCTACGATCAGATTCTTGGACAGGGTCAATTTGACAAACTTCGCGTCTTCTTTCAGCAGCGTCATCTTCTCTCCCATCAGCAGGGCATCGTCGACCAAGACTACATCACTCGGAGCGGAGACCACGGCTATGCAATTGGCCAGCGGCTTGTCATCCGTGAACCAGAAGTTCTTGAGTTCGCCGATCTTGTGGAAGGTTTAGGAAAAGCCCTCATCGCCCGAGTCTAAGCTGCCTTGCACATCAAGGCGCCGGTTCACGCTTCAGCATGCTCAGACCAGATCGCGTGGGACGTCCTCGCTCCAGGTTCTCTCGAAGATCTCGGTTCCGCCGCTGCGCGCGACGAGCCGGGCGGTGATGCGCCAGTCCTTGGCGCGGGCCTCGACCGAGACGGTGGCGTCGACCTCGGCGTTCCAGTCCCCGCGAGCGTAGGACTTGTGCCAGTTGCAAGTGCCACGCGCTGAGTTCGGCATGTCGGGATGGATCTCGAACCGGTCTTCGTCCGAATAGCGGACCGTGAGCCCGGTATGGGCATGACGCACCGATCCGGTATCGGCGAAGCGGAGATAGGTTTCGGTGCCGGTAGCGAGGTTTTCTTTCACCGAACGCTCGGAAGTCCCGGGGCTGAGCTGCTCGGCGTCGAGCGGGGAGGCGCCCTCTGGCGAGCCAAAGGGCGGCAGGGCGCCATCCTCGGGGCGGGCCGGGCGTATCGGCAGGGTCAGGCGAGCGCCGGGGCTGAGCGTCAGCGACACGGGGTCCGGCGCGGGAAAGACCATCGGCCAGAAGCAAGTCGAGAGCGCCAGGCGGATGCGCTGACCCTTCGCAAATTTCTGACCGCAGACATTGAGTTGAACCGCGATCTTCTCCGGTTTGCCGGGAACCATCGGCTGCGGTTCCGAATGCGAGGCGCGATGGGTCAGGTTCAGGACGCCGAAACTGACCAGCGTCGATTGGCCATCCGGGTCGGAGGCCGACAGAACCGCGATCAGGTTCGCGACCGGCCGGTCCGAGGCGACCTCGGCTTCCAGCATCGGGAAACCGAGAATCTCGACATCCTCGTCGAGAGGATCGGTGAGGAAGACCGTCATCGCCCCGTCCTCGCGCGATTGATCGAGCGACTGGTCGGGCGCGGAACCATAGGCGCACCAGGACTGAGCAAAACGGCCGGCCGTTTGCGGCGAGGATATGATGATCGGACCGCTTGGCGTTTCGGTGGTGAGCAGACGCCCCGGCGACAGATCGTAGGCACGCTTGGGTCCGGAACCTGTCTTCCACGACGTCTCGGCGACCCAGCGTCCGGGCCGTTCGGCATGATGGGGCGCGGGTGGCGCCGGATCCTGGATCCAGGCGCGTAACATCGGTTCGTCCATGATACCGGTCTCGATCCCCTTCAGATGCTGGTCCCACCAGCGCAGGCATTCCTGCAAGAAGCCGATCCTGGGGCCGGGTTCGGCGAAATGCGGGTATTTGTGCGCCCAGGGGCCGATCAGCGCTTTTCGCGGCCCCGGCAGCATTTCCATCAGCCGAAAGATCGGGTTGGTGTAGCCGTCAACCCATCCGCCCACCGCGTAGACCGGGATTTCGACATCGGCGTAATTCTCGCAGATCGAGCCGTGCCGGTAGAAACCATCGCGCCTCTGATGTCGGAACCAGTCGAGCATCCAGAGCCCGTTGCCCTCAAGCCGTTCCATCCACATGTCAAGCCAGCGGTCGCCGACGATGGCGGGATCGGGCGGCGTATGGGCGATGGCAAAGGCGGTGGCCCCCCAGGCAAGCTTGTCGGTCAGCATCGCGCCACCCATGAAGTGGATGTCGTCTGCATAGCGGTCATCGGTCGAACAGAGCGTGATGACCGCTTTCAGCGCCTCGGGCTTGCGAGCGGCGATCTGAAGCCCGTTGAACCCGCCCCAGGATATCCCGATCATGCCGACGCTGCCCGAGCACCAGGGCTGCTTTGCCAGCCATTCGATCACCGCGATACCGTCGTCATGTTCTTGCTTGAGGTATTCGCCCTTGCAAACGCCTTCGCTGTCGCCGGTGCCACGCAAGTCCACCCGCACTCCGGCATAACCGAACCCGGCGAAATAGGGATGAGTCAGGTGATCGCGCTCGACCGTGCCGTCGCGCTTGCGATAGGGCAGGTATTCAAGGATCGCGGGCACCGGATCGTCCTCGGCATCTTCCGGCAGCCAGATACGGGCAGCAAGTTTCACGCCGTCTGGCATTTCGATCCAGGTATTCTCGATCTCGCGGACCTTGCGCGGAAAATCCGTGCGGATGGGGATGGCGGGCATGGCTGATGTCCTTCTACATTCCGTTGCGGGGTATCTCGTGGGTCCAATCGACACGGTGGAACGGTTTGTCGCCGTCCCAGCACTCGACCGAGGCGAACAGGCAAAAGGCGTCCTTCGTCGCCGTCATCTCGGACCGGGCCTCGATCCGCACGGACCAGTCGCCGCGTTGGAGATGGCGCGTCTGCTTCATCTCGGCGCGGGCAGAAAGCGGATCGTCGGGGTGGATCGAATAGAGCCGCTCCGAGGTGTCGCACAGATCCAGCCCGATCGCGTCGAAGCGGACCTGGCCGACGGGCCCAAAAAGCCCGCCGTCGATGAAGACGCGATGGGTGGTGATGCCGCTGATCAGGTCGGTCGAGAAACCCCGTTCCATCGAGCCCTTGCGGATCTCGGTGATTTGCGGCGCAGCGGGGTCGGGAGGGTCGGCAAGTATCCTTGGTGCTGGGGTATCGACCGGAGCCGCGCGGACCGGGATTTCAAGCACTGACTGTCCCGGCGCGAGGCGAAGCGTCACTGGATCGGGTGCAGGCCAGAGGACCGGCCAGTAGGCAGAGGCGACATGCAGGACCAGCTGGTGACCTTCGCGAATGCGCCAGCCGATGCCGTGGAGCGGGACGGTGACGGCCATTTCCTCGCCTGGGACGACTGGTGCGACGGTTTCATTTCCATTGCGGTGCATCAGGTTGAAAAAGCCGCGCGAGATCACGCTTTGCGCGCCGTCGGGCGCCTCGTCGGCCAGAATTGCAACGACGAAGGCCTGAGCGCGGTCGGCCGCAGCCCGCAGATGCAGTCGTGGCTGGCCCAGAATGTCGATGGGCTGTGGCAACGGCCCGCTGCGGAAAGTCAGCGCGCCACCTTCGTCGATCCGGCAATCGGCCGGCAGATCTCCGGCCAATGCGAAGGAAGTCATGTCGCCCGCCGCAGTGCCGTGGATCTGCGGCGAACGGATGGTCATCGCCGCACCGCCGCCGTCGGCGTCGGGTTCCAGCCCCCCGGCATTCAGCCAGAGCTTCCGCGCGGTGACATTGGCCGAGGGCCAGTCCGCCTCTTCGACCCAAGCTCCGTCCCGGTGCTCGAAATAGGGCTTTGGCGGCGCGCTGTCCTGCAGGTAGAAGCGCAGGCGCGGCTCATCCATGATGCCGTTTTCTACCCCTTTCAGCCAGCGGTCCCACCAGCGGATCGCCTCATCGACGAAATCGACCTTCGGGCCGGGGATGCCGTCATTGGGATAAAGATGCGCCCAGGGGCCGATCATGACCTTGCAGGGGGATTTCAACCGCTCGGCAAGGCGGAACGGCGTGTCTCGGTAGAGATCGGCCCAGCCGCCGAAGAAATAGACCGGGACTTCGATGTCGGCATAGTTCTGGCTGATCGAGCCGTGTTTCCAGAATGCGTCCCTTGTCTGGTGCTCCAACCACTGATTGGCCCATAGCGTCATCGCATCAAGCCGCGCGCGCCAAATCTCGCGCCAGCGCTCGCCGACGATTTCGGGATCGGGCGGGGTGGCGTTTTTAAGCTGCATGATCGAGCCCCACCAGAAATTGTCGGTTGCGAGCACGCCGCCCCGGAAATGGATGTCTTCTTGCCAACGGTCGTCGGTTCCCATCACCGGGACAATGGCCCTCAACGCGGGCGGCCGGAGTGCCGCGACCTGCAGGGAATTGAACGCGCCCCAGCTTTTGCCCATCATGCCGACATTTCCGTCGCACCAGGGCTGCGCGGCGATCCAGGCGATGACATCGCAGCCGTCCTGCAGTTCCTGCGGCAGGTATTCGTCGGCCATCAGCCCGTCGCTGTCGCCCGTGCCGCGGATATCGACACGCAGAGCGGCATATCCCGCCGCGGCGAAGCGGGGATGGGCCTTGTCATCCCGAATGCGCGTGAATTCGCGGCGGCGATAGGGGATGTATTCAAGGACCGCCGGAACCGGCGTCGCATCCGCGCTTTCGGGCATCCAGATGCGCGCGGCCAGCCGCGCCCCGTCGGGCATCGTGATCCAGACGGTCTCGATCTCTTTGATCTCCTTGGGCTTGGCCATCGTCAGGTCCTTTCGGGCGGCCGCGCGCCGGGCGCGAGCGGATAGTGACAGGTGAGCGCACGGCCCCTGATTTCAGCCCATAAGGGCTGGATGCTGCGGCACTTTTCTTGCGCCCAGGGGCAGCGCGTATGGAACTCGCAGCCCGGCGGCCGCGAGAGGAGCGATGGCACTTCTGCCGGAAGTGAAATGCGGTCGCGGGCCTTGTCGGGGTCAGGCTCGGGGTTGGCCGAAAGCAATGCTGCGGTGTAGGGATGCGCGGGCGCCGAGAACACCGCCTCGGTTTCGCCCGTCTCGACAAAGCGGCCGAGGTACATCACCGCCATGCGGTCTGCGACATGACGCACGACATGCAGGTTGTGGGTGATGATCACCATCGCCAGCCCGAGCCGCTCGCGCAGCTCGTTCAGCAGGTTCAGCACTTCGCCCTGCACAGAAACGTCGAGCCCCGCGGTGGGTTCGTCGGCGATGATCAGCGTCGGGTAGAGCGCGATGGCGCGGGCCACTCCGACACGCCGGGCCTGCCCGCCGGAGAGCTGGTGCGGGTAGCGGTTCGCGTAATCCCTCGGCAGGCCGACGAGAGACAGCAGCCGCGCCGTTTCGTCCTGGAGATCGCGCCCTTCGATACCGTGAATGCGGAAGGGTTCGGTCACCAGATCGCCAACCGTCATCCGCGGCGACAGCGATCCGACCGGATCTTGGAACATCATCGACATCCGGCGCCGCAGGGGCTTCATGGCTTGCCGGTCAAGCAAGTCAATCCGCTGACCTTCAAAGGTGATCGTGCCGGCCGAAATCCCCTGCAGACGGTTGATCGCTCGCGCCAGCGTGGTTTTGCCCGATCCGCTTTCGCCGACGATCGCGAAGGTTTCGCCACGACGCACCCTGAAGCTGACACCGGCAACGCCGAGGATCGAACTTCTCCGCCCGATGCGACCCACGGGGAAGGACACGGCCACATCCTCGACTCTCAGGATGGAATCGTCGCTCATGCCCGCGCTCGCTCGGTTGCGGGCTGGTCTGCAAGAAAGCAGCGCGCGAAGTGGCCTGCGCCGGTATTGGTGTTCGGCGGTGCTGCGCTGCAGGCATCGAGACGCAGGTGGCAGCGCGGCGCAAAGATGCAGCCTGCGGGACGGTGGTGCAGATCGGGTATATGGCCGGGGATGGTCGGCAGGTGCCGGGTGCGTTCATGCTGCCTGGCGGGGTCGCATTCCAGAAGCCGCACCGTGTAGGGATGACGCGGATCCTTGAAGACCTGGCGCGTCGTGCCGCGCTCGACAACCTCGCCGGCATACATGACGACGACATCGTCGCACAGTTCGGCAATGACGCCGAGATGATGCGAAATGAAGAGCACCGAACATCCGATCTTTTCCTGAAGCTCGCGCAGAAGCTCGATCGTCGCGACCTCCAGCGTGGCATCGAGCGCCGTGGTAGGCTCATCGGCGATCAGGAGCGACGGCTCCATCATCAGGGCCATTGCAATCGCGATGCGCTGTTTCATGCCGCCGGAGAATTCGTACGGATAGCGCGACAGCGCGGCCTCGGCATCGGGGATGCGGACCTGTTTCAGCATCTCGACGGCCCGCGCGATCTTCGCCGCCTTCGAGAGACCCGATCTGTACTGGACGTTCACCATCTGCCGGCCGATCGAGATCACCGGGTTGAGCGCCCCCATCGGGTCCTGGAACACGGTCGAGATGCGCACCCCCCTTATGGCCCGCATCGCGGCTGGCCCCAGTTTGGCAAGATCGCTCTTGCCCTCGAAGAGGATGCTGCCCTTGTCGATGCTGCCGTTCTTGGCCAGAAGTCCGAGGATGGCGTTGATCAGCGTGGATTTCCCGCATCCGCTTTCGCCGACGACGCCGACGATCCGCCGTGCCGGCACCTCGAACGAGACGTCCTTCAGTGCATGCACGGATCCGTCCTCGGTCGCGAACGAGACGTCCAGATCGGTGACGGACAAGACGGTCATCAGCGCCCTTTCAAGCGCGGATCGAAGATGTCGCGCAGTGTTTCGCCAAGGAATGTGAAGCCCAGCGTCGTCAGAATGATCGGCATCCCGCCTGCAAATACAATCCAGACGGTTTCGCGGATATTGGCAAAACCGTCGTTGAGGATCGCCCCCCAACTTGGCGTCGGCGGCCTGACGCCAAGACCGAGAAAGCTCATCCCGGCCTCGATCCCGATCACGACAGGGATGTCCATGGACGCGAGAATGAGGATCGGCCCGGCGACGTTTGGCAGTATGTGGATCCGCAAGATGCGCGCCGTACTCGCCCCCATGCTTTGCGCGGCGGTAACAAACTCCGCGCTTTTCAGCGCGATGGTCTGGGTGCGGATGATCCGGGCATAGCCGGGCACGTTCACAATCACGACAACCAGCACGACGACCGACAGGGACGGTCCGAAAAGAGCGATGAATGCGAGCGCGAGCATCACCGTGGGAAAGCTCTTGATCGCGTCGAAGACGAGGATCAGCAGGTTGTCGAGCCAACGGGGACCGTAGCCCGCAATAAGGCCGAGGATCACCCCGATGATAAGCGAAACACCCGTAGCGCCCAGTGCAACGGACAAGGCAATCTGCCCGCCATGAAGCACGCGCGAAAACAGATCCCGGCCAAGTTGATCCGTGCCCAGAAGGTGCTCGGCACCCGGCGGCAAGAAGCGATCCTGCGGCGATATTCGCGATGGATCGGCGCTGGCCAGAAGGTCAGCGAAGACCGCCGCCGCGATCATCGACACGACCAGCAGAAGGCCAAGAACCCCCAATGGTTCGCGCCGCAGGCGACGGACGACCTTTGCAAATCCGCCTCGCGTGACGAGCGGTTCAGAAGCTGCTTCTGACACGGGGATCCAACGCTCCTACGATAAGGTCGGCAATGAGATTGAGCAGAACGAAAAGCGCTGTCGTCACCAGCACCGCCCCCGACACGACGGGGAAGTTGCGTGTCAGGATCGAGTCATAGACAAGCTTGCCAATCCCCGGGCGCGAAAAGACGATTTCGGCGAAGACAGCCGACGACAGCATCTGGCCGATGCCGACACCCAAAAGCGTTACTGTCGGCAGGATCGCGATCGGCAAGGCATAGCGATAGATGATGAGATTTTCAGGCAGACCGAAAGCATAGGCCGTGCGGATGTGGCTCGCCTCCAGCACTTCCAGCATCGAGGCGCGCAGCATTCGGGCGATATAGCCGACCCAGCCAAGTCCCACCGCCAGTGACGGCAGGATCAGGTGAATAAGTTGGTCGCCCAGATCGCCTGGCTCACCCGCCCCGATAGCGGGCAGCCATTGCAGCGACACGGAAAAGATCAGGAGCGCATAGATCGCGATGACAAAGGATGGCACTGCGATCACAGCGACGGATATGACACCGACGATCCGGTCGACCCAGCCTCCACGCTTCACCGCAGCCCAGCATCCCAGAGGTATACCAAGCGCAACCGACCAGCTGATGCTGCCCGCGATCAGCGCAAGCGTGTACGGCAGCTGTTCGCCAACGACCGTCAGAACCGGGCGTTCAGAGAGTACTTCGGTGCCGAGATCTCCCGTCCAGGCACCGGAATAGAAGTTCCAGAACTGGACCCAGACAGGCTTGCCAAGGCCCATGCGTTCCCGCAGCGCAGCTTTCATCGCCTCGGTCGCCCGCGGCCCGAGCGCCACCGAGACTGGATCGCCGGGGATCAGGTAGATCATCGCGAAAAGGAGGAACATGGCCACCGAGACGATGACTACGGCCAGCCCGAGGCGCTTTGCGGCATAGCTGAGCATCGACCCACCCTTTTCGCCTGACGGGGCGGCCGGGATGGCCGCCCCAAATGGTCAGGTTCAGGCGGGTTTGAATTCGGCCAGAAGCGGCTCGCCGTTGGGCTTCAGTGCCGGATCGACCGTGTCACGGTGCAGAACACCCGTGACCTCGTGCGTCAGGAACACGTAGCAACCGCTTTCATCCATCAGATCCTGCATCTTCTTGTAGATCTCGTCTCGCTTGACCGGATCGATTTCGACAAGACCCTGCACATGCAGATCGGCATATTCCTGATTGTTGAACCGTTCCCAGTTCCAGACGCCTATCTGTTCGGGCATAAACCAGACCGTGGCCCAGCTCGGATCGGGCTGCATCGAGAAGCGCCCGAGGATGAGCTGGAGCTTGTTCCAGTAGTTGCCTTCCTTGGCGCCGAGCGTCCAGAACGTGCCGCTGTCGTTTTGCTTGATCTCGCAGGTGATGCCGACATCGGCGAGGTTCGATTGAATGACCTGGGCTGCGGTCAGCCGCTCGGACTGGTTCAGGATGTCGAGCGTGACGTTCAGATCCGTCGCGCCTTCGGCGGCAAGGATTTCACGCGCCTTGTCGGGGTCGTAGTCGTAAAGCACGGCATCCCGGTGACCGGGCAGGCCCGGTGCAATGATACCGGTCGACGTAGTGGCGGCACCGAAATAGGCCGCCTCCACCACGGTCTCGCGATCGATCGCATGCTGCACGGCCCGGCGGATGTTTGGATTGTCGAATGGCACCACGTCCTGGTTGATGCCCATCCAGACATAGGCGAGCGACGGCTTTTCAAGAACTACGCCGCCGGACGGCGGATTGGCTTTCAGGCGCGAAATCGCCGACACCGCAGTCCACGTGTGATCAAGATCGCCCGCCTCGAAACCGATCTCTGCGGCAGCGGGGTCTTCGATCGGGAAGATATGGATTTCCTCGAATCCACCTGGCTCATAGGCCCAGTCCGGGTTCCGCTTCAGGATGGTACGCTGCTTCGGGGTCCATTCCGTCATTAGATACGGCCCCGATTGCCCGAGCGGAGTGGTGCCAAGCTTTCCTCCGGCCTGCTCGACAGCCGCCTTCGACAGGATGCAGCAGGTGGCCGTGGGCAGCGTCGAGGACCAGAGCGGCACGAAGTTGTTGTTCAAGTGGATGATGCCCGACAGCGTGTCCTTGACCTCCACCTCCCTCAGCGCCGCCCAGTCTCCGGCGTAAGGGCTTTCATTGGCGGGGTCGGCCACGCGCTCGATCGAGAACTTGACGTCTTCGGCGGTCATCTGCCCGAAACCGTCCGTGAAGCCGATCCTGTCGCGCAGTTTGAAGGCGATAGTGACATCGTCAAGTTGCACAAGGCTTTCGACGGCCAAGGGCTTCCAGTCCCATTCGTCACCGTCCTGATAGGTTGCAAGCCCGGCGAAAATGGCCGTCATGATGTCGTCTTCAGGTGCCGACAGACGAAAGGCCGGGTCGAGGATCTGGATGTCGCTATAAGAACGGATTTTCAGGATTGTCCCGTCTTGCGACCAAGCAACGCGGGGCGACAGCACGGTCGTCGCCCCGAATGCGCCAGCTGCCGCCAGCATAGACCTGCGGGTAAGTCTCAAGTGCGATTTCTCCGACATCCAAGTTCTCCCAGTTGCGTTGAAGGGTTGTTTCCAAGTCAGACAGTATGTGAGCGAAGCGCGGGTTACAGATGAACGTAGACAGCTTGGATTCAAACATCAAGTGCAACGGTTTCACTGAAGGCCGCGAGTTCTTCGGCCATGGCTTCTTCGGGTGTTTTCCAGCCGAGGGTTTTGCGGGGTCGCTGGTTCATCAGGCGCGCCACGTCGTTCAGTTTGGTCTGACTGATGGTGCTCAGGTCGGTGCCCTTGGGGAAGAACTGGCGCAGCAGACCGTTTGTGTTCTCGTTGCTGCCACGCTGCCAGGGGGCATGTGGATCACAGAACCAGATGTCGATCTTCAGCCGACGCGCCAGTTCCGGGTGGCAGGCCATCTCGCTGCCACGGTCGTAGGTCATTGAGCGGCGCAGCACGGCGGGCAGGCGTTTCATCTGGCGGGTGAAGCCTTCCAGCGCCGCTTCCGCGGTGCAGCCGCACATCTTGCTGAGAATGAGAGAGCGGGTCTTGCGCTCGACCACCGTGCCCACGGCCGAGCGGTTGAAGGCACCCTTGATCAGATCGCCTTCCCAATGCCCTGGCACCAGTCGGCCCTCGATCTCTTCAGGTTTGTGAATAATCCTCAACGATTCCGGGGTGATAGAGCCGCCCGCCAGCGTCGTGCGCCGCACTCCGCGCGCGGGTTTGTGCTGCCGCAGTGCTGCGATCATCTCGGCTTTCAGCCCGCCCCTCGGCTGCGCGTAGATCGCGGCATAGATGGTCTCGGGGCTGATCAGGCGCGTGGGATCGTCGGGGTGCCCTCGCCAGTGGTTCTCGAACCAATGGCGAACCACCGGTTCGACCCTGAGCTTGCACGCAATCTGCGCAGGCGACCAGCGCCGATGGATCAGCTTGCCCCGCACCCAGTCATAGAGCCAACTGCCGCGGGCGAGCTTGTGCCGCCGTCCGCACCGCTTGCGGCGCGCCCGATATCCGGCACCGCCAAGTTGGGCGCTATCGGGCTGGGCGGGCTCTCCCTCGGGCCGACCCCGGCGCAGTTCCCGGCCAATCGTCGAGGCGCTGCGCCCCAGTAGCAAGCCTATCGCCCGGTTGGTGCTGCCCCGCCGGTGTTCGGCCAAAATCACGCCACGTTCCTCGCCGTTGAGGTGCTTGTATCGTCTGTCCATCGCAACATCCTATGCCCTGAGGGCGCTGGGTGTTGCACTTGAAGTTTGAGTCTAAGCAGGTCCGATTTGTGACTTTGGCCGGCATCAAGTTTATCAACTGCAACAACTTCCCCTTGTATGGCCTTCTGAAGCCCAGGGTCCTAGCCGACGACTTCCTTCAGTGTCTTGCCGTCGTCAGGTCTGCGCCAACTCTGAGGTCCGCTGCAGTTGCCGTCCTTTACCACACCACCGCCAGCAGGTCATCGATCGACACCAGCAGTGTCGTGCGCAGGGCAACCGCCACCGCTTCCTGCGCGGGCGTCAACGTGGTTTGCAGCCGGTGGGGCGTATGGCTGCGGTCATGCACGCTATCA
>JBCKXH010000042.1:0-18296 GCA_038921555.1 Paracoccaceae bacterium | reverse complement strand
AGGCCCGGACGCAGGCCCGCCGCCCCGACAATCGCCGACATGACCCAACCTACGGGACGCGATGCCGCCTCGGCCAGGGCTTGCGCTCCGGCGCTGGCTACGGTGCCCGACCCGGCAAGGGCGTCACGCAGGGCGGCCAGGCAGGTCTCATCAGCGGTCACCGCGATATCGGCGCGCAGGGCGCGGGCCATCTCAGCCAGACGGCCGACATTGCGCGCCCCGCTCAGCGCGACAGTGTGATAGCTGGCAGGGCCGCCCTGATGCATCAGCAGAGCGAAGGTGCTTTCACCAACCGAGCCTGTCGCGCCAAAGACCGAGATCCGGCGCATTTATGCGACCCCAGCCCACAAGAGCGGGTAGAAAAGCATGGCCCCCAACAGCGCGTCAAAGCGGTCCAGAAGGCCGCCATGGCCGGGGATCAGGTTTGAGGCATCCTTGACCCCGGCACGGCGCTTGAGCCAGCTTTCCATGATGTCACCGAACTGGCCGGCCAATGCGACAAGCGGCGACAAGAGGATGATGACGGGGGGTGCTGCGGCAAACCGCACAAAAAGGGCCCCGACCAGAGCCGCGCCGATCCAGCCTGCCACGGTGCCGGACCAGGTCTTTTTCGGGCTGATGCGCGGCCAGAATTTGGCGCCGCCGATCATTCGGCCGGCAAAATAGCCCAGGGTGTCCGAGGCCACCACAACCAGCACAACCCATAACAGCATCCAGGTCGCACTTTCCCGCAGAAACAACATGCCCGAGACTGCGACCATCACGCCAAGGCCGTAAAGCGCGCTGATCACCCGGTCACGGCGCGGCGTCAGCAGCAGCACAACGGGCGGCACCAGCAGCACAAGGAACGGCAGCAGCACCACGAGGAGCGCCACATACACCGCCGCCGAGTCACTCGGCGGCCACAGCATGGCGGGCAGCAAGGTGGGCCACATCAGGGCGGGCCACTGCGAGGTGGGCCACAGCAAGACGCAGATCGCAGCCAGCCCGCCCAGCGTCAGGTCAAGTCGCGGTGTCGGCGCGGGTGCGGTCAGGCGCGCCAGCTCCCACAGCATTCCCGCCACGGCGGCAAGGATCAGCAGGTGAAACACCGCGCCACCTGCCAGCACCGCGCCGCCAGCGACCACGATCAGAACGGCAGCCGACATCACCCTGAGGCCCAGATCGGCCCAGCGCCCTCTTGCGCCCGGATCGGGGGTGCCTGGGTTTGGGGCGCTCATGCTGTCGCCACTCCACCGTAGCGCCGCTCGCGGTTGCCGAAGCGGGCGACGATCTCGGCCAGATGGGCCGGGGTGAAATCCGGCCACAGGGTCGCGGTAAACTCATATTCGGCATAGGCCGCAGCCCAGGGCAGAAAGTTCGAGGTCCGCGCCTCGCCCGAGGTGCGGATCACCAGGTCGGGGTCGGGCAGATCGGCGGTGTCCAGACGCTGCGAGATCAGGTCCTCGGTGACGTCCTGCGGTGACAGCCGCCCCTCGGCCACGTCAACCGTGATGGCGCGGATGGCGCGGGTCAACTCATCCCTGCCGCCATAGTTGATCGCCACGGTCAGGTTCAGCCGCGAATAGGGCGCGGTGCGCGCCTCGATCCCCGCCATCAGGCGTTGCAGCTTGGGGTCAAGCCGCAAACGGTCGCCGATGAAACGCATCCGCACCGATTCGGCGGCCAGCCGGTCGGCCTCGCGTTCGATGTAGCGGGCAAAGATCGACATCAGGCCAAGGACTTCTTCGGTCGAGCGTTTCCAGTTCTCGGTGGAAAAGGCGTAGATGGTCAGCCAGCGGATGCCAAGGTCAGGGGCGCAGCGCACGATCTCTTTGACGCGCTCAGCGCCTTTGCGGTGGCCGACGAGGCGGGGCCAGCCGCGTTCGGTCGCCCAGCGGCCATTGCCGTCCATGATGATGGCGACATGTTCGGCCGGTTTTCTGGTAAAGGCTTCGCCCGCGCCCATCGTGCTTCCTGTTCGTTGTGGTCCGGTCGTGCGGCCCATTCGTTTTGGCCCATTCGTTTTGGCCGAAGTGGCGGGCCTGTGATCTAGACCTGCATGATTTCGTGCTGCTTGCTGTCCAGCGTGCGCTCCACGGTGGCAATCGTCTGGTCGGTGATGTCCTGGACTTCCTGCGACCACATCTTTTGATCGTCCTCGCCCATGCCGGCCGCCTTCAACTTCTTGATCTGATCCATGCCGTCGCGGCGGACGTTGCGGATCGCCACTTTGGCGTTTTCGGCATAGGTGCCGGCGACTTTGGTCAATAGGCGGCGGCGTTCTTCGTTCAACTCGGGGATCGGCAGGCGGATCAGCGTGCCGTCGGTGACCGGGTTGATGCCGATACCGCTTTCGCGGATCGCCTTTTCGACCTTGGAAACCATGGCCTTGTCCCAGACGTTGATCACCACCATGCGCGGATCGGGCACGTTGACGGTGCCAAGCTGGTTGATCGGCGTCATCTGGCCGTAAGCCTCGACCATGATCGGCTCAAGGATCGAAGCCGAGGCGCGTCCGGTGCGTAAGGAGGCGAATTCCACCCTGAGCGCATTCAGCGCGCCAGCCATCCGGCGTTGCAGGGCGGCAAGGTCAATTTCAAGCTCGTCGGCCATGGCATTCCCCGGGGTCGTGGTCTGTGTCCGTCATATAGAACGAGTGTCGCCTTGGGTATAGGGGCGGCGGGGTAAACCCCGCCCTACCCCTGAACCCGCGTGTAGGTGCCCTGTCCTGACAGAATGGCTTTGAGACCGCCCGGCTCGTCCAGCGCAAAGACGATGATCGGCAGGTTGTTGTCACGGGCAAGGGCGATGGCGCTGGCATCCATGACGCCAAGGTGCTTTTGCAGCACTTCGTCATAGCTGATACGGCTGTAGCGTTTGGCGTCGTTATACTTCTTGGGGTCCTTGTCATAGACGCCGTCAACCTTGGTGCCCTTGAAGATCGCCTGACAGGCCATTTCACTGGCGCGCAAGGAGGCTGCGGTATCGGTGGTGAAATAGGGGTTGCCGGTGCCTGCGGCAAAGATGCAGACGCGCTTTTTCTCCAGATGGCGGACGGCGCGGCGGCGGATGTAGGGCTCGCAGACCTGATCCATCGGAATGGCACTGATGACGCGGGTGAAGACGCCGATTTCCTCCAGCGCCGATTGCATGGCGAGGGCGTTCATCACGGTGGCAAGCATGCCCATATAATCGGCGGTGGTGCGTTCCATGCCTTGCGCGCTGCCTTGCAGCCCGCGAAAGATGTTGCCGCCGCCGATCACCATGCAGATCTCGACCCCCAGATCGTGGACCGATTTGACCTCGGCGGCGATGCGCTGGACGGTGGGGGGATGCAGGCCGTAGCCCTGATCGCCCATCAGCGCCTCGCCCGAGATTTTCAGCATGACGCGGGTATAGCTGATCTTGTGGTCCGAGGCTGGCGGGGCGGAGACGGGGGCGGCGGAGCTTGGCGGGGCGGAGCTTGGCATGGGTCACCCTGAATGTTACGGCGGCATTGGCTTTCGCCGCAAAATGTCGCAAAATGGCGGGAGGTTCAACCGGTGATCGGCCCCGGGGGCCAGCCCCCCTTGCGCCATTGGTTTCTCGGACCAGTGGCGCTACCAATGGCTCACCCCGGGATATTTATGAAAAGATGAATGGGGCAGTGCTCAAGTCGATCTCGCGCGAGCGGCCGGTGTTGATTGCCGGGCCGACGGCCTCGGGCAAGTCGGGGCTGGCTGCGCAAATTGCGGCGCGGGATGGCCGGGTGGTGGTGAATGCCGATGCGTTGCAGGTTTACGCAAGCTGGCGGGTGCTGACGGCGCGGCCAAGCCTCGCGGAGGAGGCGGCGCTGCCGCATGCGCTGTATGGGCATGTCGGGCGGGACGAGGTCTGGTCGGTCGGGCATTGGTTGCGCCAGGCCTTGGGGTTGCTGGACCGACCGCTGGTGATTGTCGGGGGGACCGGGCTGTATTTCAGCGCGCTGACCGAAGGGTTGGCTGAAGTGCCCGAGGTGCCGCCCGAGGTGCGGGCGCTGGCGGATGCGCGCAGGCTGGGCGGCGATCTGGCGGGGTTGCGGGCAGAGTTGGACGCCGAGACGGCGGCGCGGACCGATCTGGCCAATCCGCGGCGGGTGCAGCGGGCGTGGGAGGTGTTGGCGGTAACAGGGCGCGGTCTGGCGTGGTGGCAGGGCCAGGCCAGTGCTGCGGCCTTGCCGCTGGCTGATGCCGAGGCGCTGGTTCTGCGGCCCGAAGTGGCCTGGCTGAACGCAAGAATCGCGGCGCGCTTTGCCGCCATGTTGGCTGGTGGCGCGCTGGACGAGGTGCGGGCCGAGATGCCGTTCTGGAACCCGGCCCGCCCGTCATCGCGCGCCATCGGGGCGGCCGAACTGGTCGCCCATCTGCGCGGGCAGACCGATCTGGCCACTGCAAGCGACGCCGCCACCCTGGCCACAAGGCGCTATGCCAAGCGACAACGGACATGGTTTCGCGCCCGCATGAAAGACTGGCGCAGCATCGAACTGGGTTAACCCTTTCGGCTGCGGCACTGGCTTTCCGCACCAAACTACGGTTTGACGCCGCGCCCTTTTCGCTTGGCCCACCATTTTTTCGCTTGGTCCGCGCTTTTTTCGCTTGGCCAGCGAGGCAAGGGTGGTCTATCTGAAAGCCCAGCGCCAAAGGACGGTCGATGCATAGCCCAACCGAAACCACCCCATTCCGCCTTGTGGCGATCCCCCGCCTTGCCGCTGGCGGGCGCTGGCGGGTCGAGGCGATGCGGTCGCTGTCGGAGGCGTGTTTTCTGTGGTTCACCAAGGGTCAGGGCCGCATCACGCTGGCCGGTGTCACCCGCGGCTATACTTCCCACAACGGCATCTTCATTCCGCCCGGCGTCATGCACGGCTTTGAGGTCGGCCCGCAAGTCTTTGGCACCGCAGTATTTTTCGGGAAAGGCTGCCCTGTCACCCTGCCCGCGCAGCCCCTGCATCTGCGGATCCGCGAGGTTCACACCCAGCAGGACCTGAACGTGACGCTGGACGCCATCCAGCGCGAACTGGACAGCAAGACCGCCGGCCATGACCGCGCCGCCGAATACCACCTCGGCCTCTTGGGCGTCTGGATCGAGCGCCAGGCTGTCAAGGGGCAGGCCGCGGCACCGCGCCCGGATGCCGCATGGCGGCTGGTTGCGCGCTATACCGCCTTGCTGGAGAAAGAGTTTCGCAGCGGCGCCGGTATCGGCGATCTGGCTTCCGCTTTGGCTGTCACACCGACCCATCTGACGCGGTGCTGCCAGCATGCCTGTGGCCGCTCAGCCATCGAGTTGTTGCAGGATCGCCGCATCTTTGAAGCCCGCCGCATGTTGAGCGAGACCGATCTGCCGGTGGGGCGAATCGGGGTGGAACTGGGATTCACCTCGGCGGCCTATTTCGCCCGGGCCTTCCTGCACCGCACCGGCACTTCGCCCACCGTGTTTCGCCGCAGCCAGTAAGGCGCGGACCCGACCTTGCCTGATTCGTCCGGATTGACGGAAATCCCGCTGGCGCAGCGGAAAGTGCTTTCAGCACCCGAATCACGCAAGCTTTTGCAAAGCCACCTTCACAATGTTGCAAAAACCATATGGCCGGACGATTCCGGGCGTTGACGCGGGGGCGCAAAAGATGCGGAATGCCGAGGTGATGTTTGCTGCCTGCGAAAAAATGTCGCCGACCCGCCTCGATGCTACGCAGGGGCTGCCAGTGGCGCGGTGCCAAGCGAAGGCATCAAGGCGCCAGCGGCGCGGTGCAGGCGACCGCATCAAGGCGAATGAAACGTCGAACGACGTAAGGACGATCTGGGCATAGCCCGACAGGGAGACCACAAATGACCTATTTCACCAAGACCAAGGCACTGCATCCCGCAGCGTCGATGCATCTGCAAGAACTGAAGGACGGCAAGCTGGACCGCCGTGAATTCCTGGTCCGCACCACCGCTTTGGGCGTCTCGACTGCCGTGGCTTACGGCCTCTTGGGCGTGAGCACGCCCGCCATGGCACAGGATGCCACCATGGGCGGCACGCTGCGGATGAACATGGAGACCAGGGCGCTGAAGGACCCGCGCCTGTTCGACTGGTCGGAACTGGCGAACTTTTCGCGCGGTTGGCTGGAGTATCTGGTCGAATACAATTCCGACGGCACGCTGCGCGGCATGCTGCTGGAAAGCTGGTCGGCAAACGACAATGCGACCGAGTTCACGCTGAACGTCCGCAAAGGCGTGACCTGGAGCAATGGCGATCCGCTTACTGCCACCGATGTGGCCTTCAACATCACCCGCTGGTGCGATGGCAATGTCGAAGGCAACTCGATGGCGAGCCGTATGGCCGCGCTGGTCAACTCCGACAGCAAGACGGCGCGCGACGGCGCGATCACTGTGGTGGACGACCACACCGTCAAGCTGACTCTGCTTTCGCCCGATATCACTGTGATCGTCGGCATGGCCGATTACCCGGCGGCGGTGGTTCACCAGTCCTATGACGGCGGCGACCCGTCGGTCAATCCGGTCGGCACCGGCCCCTATCTGCCCGAGGTCAACGAAGTCGGCGTCAAGCAGGTTCTGGTCAGGAACACCGCCCACGCCTGGTGGGGCACCGAAGTCTATGGCGGCCCCTATCTCGACAAGATCGTCTATATCGACTTTGGCACCGATCCCTCCGCCGTTGCCGCCGCTGCCGGCTCGGGAGAGATCGACGCCACCTACCAGACCACCGGCGACTTCCTCGACCAGATGACCGCTCTGGGCTGGATGACATCCGAGGCGGTGACGGCTGCGACCCTCGCCGTGCGCTTCAACCAGGCCGCCGAGGAATACAAGGACGTCAATGTCCGCAAAGCCATGCAACTGGCCGTTGACAACAAGGTCGTGCTGGAACTGGGCTATTCCAACCGGGGCACGGTGGCGGAAAACCACCATGTCTGCCCGATCCACCCGGAATATGCCGCCCTGCCGGCCCTGAGTGTTGACGGTGCCAAGGCCAAGCAGATGATCGCCGACGCCGGCATGGCCGATCACGAATACGAACTGATCTCGGTGGACATCGACTGGGAAGCCGCCACCTGCGACGCCGTTGCAGCCCAGATCCGCAAAGCGGGCATCAAGATCAAGCGCACCATTCTGCCGGGCGCGACCTACTGGCCCGACTGGAGAAAATATCCGTTCTCGGCCACCAATTGGAACATGCGTCCGCTTGGCGTGCAGATCCTGGCGCTGGCCTATCGTTCGGGCGAAGACTGGAACGAGACGGCGATGGCCAATCCCGAGTTCGACGCCGCTTTGGCCGAGGCTCTGTCGATCTCGGATGCCGACAAGCGCCGCGTCGTGATGGAGAAAATCGAGCGCATCATGCAGGACACCGGCGTGATGATCCAACCGTACTGGCGCTCGATCTTCCGGGCTTACGACCCCAGGGTGAAAGGTGCCGAGATGCACCCGACGTTCGAGCATCACCACTACAATTGGTCGATCTCGGCCTGACCTGAGCGGGGCGCGCAGGGCTTTGCGCGCCCCCATTTCAGCGACGATTTGCGCGATGATTTGGCGGGCAAAAGGCACCTCTTGGCGGCCAGCCTTATCATTCCGCCAGCCCATTCCGCCAGCCCGGACAGGAGAACCCCATGTTGATCTTCATTCTGCGCCGGTTGGGGGTGATGATGCTTACGGCGCTGGCTCTGACCTTCATCGTGTTTTACCTGACCAACCTGCCGCCCAATCTGGAAAAGCTGGCGAAATCCGAGGCGTCGTCGCGGATGACCGACGAGCAGGTCACCAGCTGGATCGAGAAGAACGGTTTCAACGAACCGGTTGTACTGCGCTATGGCCAATGGATCGGCCTGCTGCCCGGCTGGGTCAAGACGCTGGACGACGGAACCATCCGCGGCCGCTGCATTGCCGTCAGCACCACCGCCAGCGTGGCCCCGCGCTTTTGTGGCTTGCTGCAAGGCAGCTGGGGCAGCTCGACGGTGTTCAAGAAACCGGTGGCTGATATTCTGGCGCGCGGGCTGGGCCATAGCGGCTGGCTGATGCTGGCGGTCATGCTGGTCATGGTGCCGGCCTCGCTGCTGATGGGGGTGCTGATGGGGATGCGCGAAGGCTCGCGCAGCGACCGGGTGCTGTCGGGCGTGGCCATCACCACCACCGCCACCCCGGAATATGTCTCGGGCGTGATCTTCATCGCGCTGTTGGCCAGCGCCACCACCGGGCTGTCGCCGCTTTTGGCCGATTGGGGCTGGATCGAGGGCAGGACCCTGTTCATGGGCACCGCGACAAGCGCGATGGATGACATCACCTTCTGGAACTTTGCCCTGCCGGTGCTGACCATCGCACTTTACGGCATCGGCTATATCGCCCGGATGACCCGCGCCTCGATGACCGAGGTGATGACGGCGCAATACATCCGCACCGCCCGGCTGAAAGGCGCAAGCTTCAGCCAGATCGTGTTGCGCCATGCCTTAAGGAACGCGCTGATCGCCCCCTTCACGGTGATCATGCTGCAATTTCCCTGGCTGTTGAACGGCGTGGTGATCGTGGAGACCCTGTTCAACTACAAGGGCTTCGGCTGGACGCTGGTGCAGGCCGCCGGCAATAATGACATCGAACTGCTGCTGGGCTGTTCGGTCGCAGCCGTCTTGGTGGTTCTGCTGACCCAGCTGATTTCCGACATCGGCTATGTCTTCCTGAACCCCCGCATCCGCCTGGCATAGGAGAGTATCATGGAGCAACTCTCCTGGGGCGGCGTCATCCTGGGCATGGCGGGCCGGTTCTGGCCGGTCTGGGCCGCGCTGGTCTTGTCCTATGCAATGTCGATCCTTTACAAACGCCGCCTCGGCCTTTACGGCAAGCTGTTCGACGGCCCGGTCGGCCTGGTCGGCTTCGGCATCGTGATGTTCTGGGTGTTCACCGCCGTTTTCGCCGACCTGATCATCACCATGGACCCCTTGGCGCAGTTCTCCGGCTCCAAGAACGCCGTGGTTGGCGCTGCGCTGAAAGCCCCGGCCGAAGGCGCCTATGGCCACTTCCTGCTCGGTGCCGACCATGTCGCCCGCGATGTGTTCTCCCGCATGGTGATGGGGGCGCGCGAGGTGCTGAAGATCGCCCCCGCCGCCACCGTGTTCGCCTTCATGGTCGGCATAACGCTTGGCCTGCCTGCCGGCTATTTCGGCGGCAGGCTGGACGCTTTCCTGTCCTTTCTTGCCAACCTCGTGCTGGCCTTCCCGGTGATCTTGCTGTTCTACCTGCTGGTCACGCCCGAGATCGTGCAAACCGGCATCCCGATCTACTTTGCCGCCGTGTTGTTCCTGTTCCCGATCATCTTCCTCGTCCTCTTGTTCAACGCGCGCTACTTCACCAATCCTGCGCGCCGCAATCTCTATGTCGGCATCACCCTCGCCATCGGCCTGTGGGCCTATTCCGGTCTGGCCTTCAACCGCGACCCGACCGGGATCTTCCGCATGGACCCCAACCTCCTGAACGTCTTCGTCTCGGTGGTCTTCGTGAATTCGCCCGGCGTGTTCCGCCTCGTGCGCGGCATGGTGATGGACATCAAGACCCGCGACTATGTGGCCGCCGGCCAGACCCGGGGCGAGGGTGCGTGGTACATCATGCTGTGGGAGATCCTGCCCAACGCCCGCGGCCCGCTGATCGTCGATTTCTGCCTGCGCATCGGCTATACCACCATCCTCTTGGGCACCCTTGGCTTTTTCGGCCTTGGCGTGTCGCCGGAAAGCCCCGACTGGGGCTCCACCATCAACGCCGGCCGCAAGCTCTTGTCCATGGTCCCCCACCCCGCCCTTGCCCCCGCCCTTGCCCTGATGAGCCTTGTGCTCGGCCTCAACCTGCTGGCCGACAGCCTGCGCGAAGAAAGCCTGAAAGACTGATGCACTTCATCTCGGCACAAATACTCCACAGGGGGGTCCGGGGGGATGTGAAATCCCCCCGGTCTGCCCGCAACGCCAGAGGCTGCCATGCCGAATACCGCTGAGACCGCCTGGGACCCATCCAAACCCATCCTGGAGATCGAAAACCTGTCGATTTCCTTCTTCACCCGCCTGCGCGAGATCCCGGCCGTGATGGATTTCTCCTGCACCGTCATGGCCGGTGAGGCGATGGGGCTGGTCGGCGAAAGCGGTTGTGGCAAATCGACCGTGGCGCTGGCCGTGATGCGCGATCTGGGCAAGAACGGCCGCATCACCGCAGGCCGCATCAAGTTCAAGGGCCGCGACCTGACCTTTATGAGCGAGGAAGACCTGCGCCAGATCCGCGGCAGCGAAATCGCCATGATCTATCAGGAACCGATGGCCTCGCTGAACCCCGCCATGAAGATCGGAGCACAACTGGCCGAGGTGCCGATGATCCATCAGGGCATGGCTCGGGATGCGGCGATGGCGCTGGCCCGCCAGATCGTGGCCGATGTCCGCCTGCCCGACCCTGACCGCATCCTGAACGCCTATCCGCACCAATTGTCGGGCGGTCAGCAACAGCGCATCGTCATCGCCATGGCGCTGATGTCCAAACCCGCCCTCCTGATCCTTGACGAACCCACCACCGCGCTTGACGTCACGATCGAGGCCGGCATCGTCGATCTGGTCAAGGCTTTGGGTCAAAAATACGGCACCTCCCTGCTGTTCATCTCGCACAATCTCGGCCTGATCCTCGATGTCTGCGACCGGCTTTGCGTGATGTATTCCGGCGAGGCGGTCGAGACCGGCCAGGTCGCCCAGGTTTTCGACCAGATGCGCCACCCCTATACAAAGGCGCTGTTTCGCGCGATCCCGCTGCCCGGTGCCGACAAGAACACCTCGCCCCTTGTCGCCATTCCCGGCAACTTCCCGCTGCCGTATGAGCGCCCGAACGGCTGCAACTTCGGCCCGCGCTGCGACTATTTTCAGGCCGGGCGCTGCGATGCCGCCGCGGTGCCGATGTCGGCCATTTCAGGCAGCGGCGGGCCCGGTGACGACCGCCACGCCAGCCGCTGCCTGAGATGGGCCGAGATCGACTGGAACGCCCCCGCCAAGGCCAAGCTGCAAAAGCCGAAAACCCCGATCGGCCGCGTCGTGCTCAAGCTGGCGGATCTGAAGAAATACTACGCCGTCTCGGGCGGCGCCTTTGGCGGTGGCAGCAAAAAGGTCGTCAAAGCCAATGAAGCCCTGTCTTTCGAGGCGCGCGAGGGTGAGACGCTGGCCATCGTCGGCGAGTCGGGGTGTGGTAAGTCAACCTTTGCCAAAGTGCTGATCGGGCTGGAAACCGCGACCTCGGGCACCATCACGCTGTTTGACGAAAACCTCCAGTCAACCCCGATCCAAAAGCGCAACAGCGCTACGGTGGCCTCGGTGCAGATGGTGTTCCAGAACCCGTTCGACACCTTGAACCCCTCGATGAATGTCGGTCGCCAGATCACCCGCGCGCTGGAAATCTTTCACTTCGGCAAATCGGATGCGGACCGCCACAACCGGATGCTGGAACTCCTCGACCTGGTGAGGTTGCCGCGGATCTTTGCCGAACGGATGCCGCGCCAATTGTCGGGCGGCCAGAAACAGCGCGTCGGCATCGCCCGCGCCTTTTCCGGTGGCGCCAAGGTCGTGGTGGCGGATGAGCCGGTTTCGGCGCTTGACGTCTCGGTGCAGGCCGCCGTCATCGACCTTCTGATGGACATCCAGCGCGAGAACCGCACGACGCTTCTGTTCATCAGCCACGATCTTTCCATCGTGCGCTACCTCGCCGACCGCGTGCTGGTGATGTATCTCGGCCATGTGGTGGAAACCGGCAGCACCGATCAGGTGTTTTCGCCGCCCTACCACCCCTATACCGAGGCGCTGCTGTCCGCCGTGCCGATCGCCGACACCCGGGTCACCAAAAAGCGCATCGTGCTGGAGGGTGATATCCCCTCAGCGATCAACCCGCCGCCGGGCTGTCCGTTCCAGACCCGTTGCCACTGGAAACACCAGGTGCCGGGCGGCATTTGCGACACCGTGATGCCGCCGATGCGGACGCTGGCCGACGGCCACCAGATCAAATGCCACCTGCCGGATGCGGCGCTGGCCACCATGGAACCGGTGATCAAGCTCGCGGCAGAGTGAGCGCAGGGTGCGCATCCATGGCGCACCTTACCCCAAAATCGCCGCGACATAGCCCGCGGTTTCGGGATAGGGCGGGATGCCGCCGTATTGCTCCACCGCCTGCGGCCCGGCGTTATAGGCGGCCAAGGCCAGCCGCCACGAGCCGAAGCGGCTGAACATCATGGCAAGATATCTGGCACCGCCCTCAAGGTTCTGCTGCGGGTCCGCGGCATCGACCCCCAGCCGAGCCGCAGTGCCCGGCATCAGTTGCGCCAGCCCTGTCGCACCTTTGGACGACACCGCACTTTGGTTCCAGCCGCTTTCCTGCTGCACCAGCCGTAAAAACAGATCCTCAGGCACGCCATATTTGCGCGCTGCGGCCTTGGCGAGCGTCAGGAACTTGCCGCGATAATTGCCACTGTAACGGACGAGTCCCGCCTTGCCCGCCTTGTCCGCGCCCGGTTTCAGCCGCTCCGAGGTGGCGTATTGCTCAGACAGCCGCCCGTCCAGCAACCGGGTCTGCGACCAGAACAGCGCGTCACGATTGCTTGACCCGCCGCCCAGCTTCAGCCCCTCCGCCGCAGCCATCGGCGCCAAACTGACCAGAACAGCACCTGCCACCAAGCTGACGGCCAGCATCAGTCCTGCGACTGCCTTCACGGACTGCAACCCCACCACCCCAAACCCCGCCAACCTGTTTGCGCCCCGAACTCCTGCCCGATCATAGCGGATTTTCCGCCACGGTCCAGCCAGCGCGCAGGTGTCACCCGGCTCATCCATTGCAGGGGCGGGCGGGGCGGTCTATAGGTTTTATCAACCAAACCCGGCGGGGCTGTCCGGGCAAAGCGGAATCAGGGGGAACGTCATGGCAGGTTCGGTCAACAAGGTCATCATCATCGGCAATCTGGGGCGCGACCCCGAAGTGCGGACATTCCAGAACGGCAACAAGGTGGTGAACCTGCGTATCGCCACGTCCGAAAACTGGCGTGACAAAGCCACCGGCGAACGCAAAGAGCGCACCGAATGGCATTCGGTCGCGATTTTCAACGAGGCGCTTGGCAAGATCGCCGAGCAATATCTGAAAAAGGGTTCCAAAGTCTATATCGAGGGCCAGTTGGAGACCCGCAAATGGCTGGACCAGTCGGGCGCCGAGAAATACACCACCGAGATCGTGCTGCGGCCTTTCCGGAGCGAGTTGACCTTGCTGGATAGTCGTGAGGGTGGCCGCGAGGGCGGCAGCTCGGGCGGCTATGAAGAGCGTGGTGGTGGCGGCGACGATTATCAGGGTGGCGGCGCGCGTGGCGGCGCTGCGGCGGCGGGCGGCGGCGGTGGCCGCTCGGACATGGACGACGAGATTCCGTTCTGAGGTCGGGCAAAGCATCTTTGGCGGCCCTCGATCCGGGGGCCCTATTCATTTTGGCCGGTCGCTCTGGACCTTTGCCGGCAATTCCCTATATAATCCCTCAACAACTGATATGAGGGCGCGATGAATCAGCAGCAGGACAAGATCGAAGGCGCAGTGCTGATCCGGCCTTCAACCACCGACCATCCGCTGTATGACCCGGTGGTCGAGGCTTGTCGCTCGGTGTTCGACCCCGAGATTCCGGTGAACATCTTTGACCTTGGGCTGATTTACACCATTGATATCAATGACCAAAGCGAGATTGCCGTCGCCATGACCCTGACCGCGCCCGGCTGCCCGGTGGCTGGTGAGATGCCGGGCTGGGTGGCAGACGCGATCAATGCCGTGCCGGGGGTGAAACAGGTCGATGTCCAGATGACCTTCGATCCGCCCTGGGGCATGGACATGATGTCCGACGAGGCGCGGTTGGAGATGGGGTTTATGTAGGCAGGCCTGGGGGCTTGCATATGGTAGAAGCAAGCTATTAAGGTTGCAGTTATTAAAGGCAGGCCTTTTAGCTTGCACACGGTCAAAGCAAGTTATATAGGTTGCGGATGGGCCAAGCAGCTGTCTTTACAGGTGACCTGATCGGCTCGACGCTGGTGGCACCTGATGTCGCCGACACCGCATTCCACGCTTTGGCCGGAGCCGCCGGAACAATTTCTCGTTGGTCCGGAACCGACACCCGCTTCACCCGTTTCCGTGGCGATGGCTGGCAGCTTTACCTCGCCAACCCTGCGCTTGTCCTGCGGGCCGCGCTCTTGTTGCTCGGCAGACTGCGCGGCACTGGTGGCGGTCTGGCGACCCGCCTGTCCATCGCCGTGGCCCCCGTTGACCGCCTTGGCGGAACGGGGTTGGCCGAAGCCGCAGGTCCAGCCTTTACGCTATCAGGCCGCAACCTTGACCAGATGCCGTTCTTCCTGACCTTTATCTATGCCGAGCCCGACAAGACACATCATTGGCAAGCCGCCGTGATGGATCTTGCGGTTTGGCAGGCCAGGCAATGGACCCGCGAACAGGCGCAAGCCGCAGCCCTTGCTCTTGAACTGTCGCGGCCCAGCGATGCAAACTTGGCCAAGCAACTGGGAATCACCCGCCAGGCCTTGCAGTCCCGCCTCAAGGGGACCGGGCTCATGGCGATGAGCCACGCCCTCATGGCGTTTGAAATCGAAACCCCTACCCAAGAGGCTTAGATGTTCCCCACAATCGCCGCCCTGTTCCTCGCCCATGTCCTTGCCGATTTCGTCTTGCAGACCGATGCCATGGTCGCCACCAAATCCTCCCCCCTGACCCTGGCCAAACACGGGGCCTTGGTGCTGGTGACGGCGGCGCTGGCCACCGGGACGCTGTCGCCATGGCTTGCCGCGCTGACCGCAGCCCATATCGCCATCGACCTGGCCAAGGCCCGTGCCCCGCGCAATATCTGGGCCTTTCTCGCCGATCAGACCGCCCATGCCGCCACGCTCATCGCCGCCGCCGCGTTGATCCCGATGGCCTGGCCCGCCACCGCCGCCGCTCTTATGACCCTGATCGCCGGAGCCGTGCTTGCCACCCGCGCCGGGGGCTATGCCGTCGGCCTGCTGATGGAGCCTTGGGCGGCCGATCTCGCCGTGGGTCTGACCGGGGCGGGCCGCGTCATCGGCAATCTGGAGCGCGGCTTGATCTTTCTGCTCATCCTGACCGGCCAGACCCAGAACATCGGCTTTCTGATCGCGGCCAAGTCCGTGCTGCGCTTTGGCATCGTGTCGGACGACCGCAAGGCCAGCGAATATGTCATCATCGGCACAATCGCCTCGGTCTCCTGGGCCATTGCGGCCGCATTTTTGACCACCATCCTGTTAAATCACCTGACCCCCCTTGGAATTCCCGACCTTTTGCCTTAGGTTATGCGGGAAGGAGACTCAGATGTTTGGTATTCCCGGCAAAGCCGCTGTTACCCTGACCCCAATGGCCGTCCGGCAGATCGCTGGTCTGATGGCCGAGAAGGGCAGCGAGGGCCTGCGCATCGGCATCAAGAAGGGCGGCTGTGCCGGCATGGAATACACTATGGACTATGTCACATCGCTCAACCCGCTGGACGAGGTTGTCGAACAGGACGGCGCAAGGGTGCTGATCGCGCCGATGGCGCAGTTGTACCTGATCGGCACCGAGATCGACTATCAGGTAGGTCTTCTGCAAGACGGCTTCACGTTCCGCAACCCCAATGTGGCCGAGGCCTGCGGCTGCGGCGAATCGATCAAGTTCAAGGATCAGCCCGCCGCCTGAGGCCAGTTCGCGCCGGGCCGGTTCGCGCAAATCATAAAAAAACCCGACCGGGCCAAGATTTTTCGGCGAAAAATCTTCCCTCGCCCCGCCGATGACGTTACCCCAAATCCGAGAACACCGTGGGAGAACGCCATGCAGAGGCTTGCCGCCGGAAACTGGAAGATGAACGGCCTGACCGCCGCCTTGGCTGAGGTTGCGGCCCTGATTGCCGCCCATCCGGCACCCCTCTGCGAGATGCTGCTCTGCCCGCCCGCTACGCTGCTGGCAGAGATGAACCGGGCGGCGCGCGGCTCAAAGCTGGCGCTTGGCGGGCAGGATTGCCACCAGGACGCTGCGGGTGCCCATACCGGTGACATCTCGGCGGCCATGCTGCGCGATGCCGGGGCCACTTACGTCATCCTCGGCCATTCCGAACGCCGCGCCAACCTCAGCGAAGGCGGCCACGGCGAAAGCGACGCTTTGATCCGCGCCAAGGCGCGGGCCGCAATGACCGCCGGATTGACCCCGATCATCTGCATCGGTGAAACCGCGGCTGAGCGCGACGCCGGCACCACACTGGCGGTGATCGGCGCGCAGCTTGACGGCTCAGTCCCCGAAAATTCCACCGCCGCCACGCTGGTCGTGGCTTATGAGCCGGTCTGGGCCATCGGCAGCGGTCGCACCCCGAGCATTGCCCAGATCGCCGAGGTGCACGCCTATCTGCGCGCCCGCCTGACCGCAATGATCGGTGCCGAGGCCGGCGAAGTGCGTATCCTTTACGGTGGCTCGGTCAAGCCGTCGAACGCTGCCGAAATCTTCGCGGTGCCGCATGTTGACGGCGCTTTGGTCGGCGGTGCCAGCCTGAAGGCCGCCGATTTCGCCGCCATCGTAGCAGGGCTGGCGTGAGCCAACCTAAAAGCCTGGTGTCGGCGCATCTGATCTGCATCGCCTCGATGGTGGTGTGGTCGGCCTGCCTGCCTTTGGGCGAAGTGGTCAACCCCTTGTTGCAGCCCGTGCCGTTTTCCGCCATCCGCATGTCGATCGCCGCCGCTTTCCTGCTGGCCTACTGGGCGGCGACCGAGGGTTTTGCCGTCATGGGCCGGGCCAACTGGCGGGCGGGCATCGTGGCGGGTGCCTTGATCGCGGTCAGCGGGCTGCTTCTGGTCATCGCTCAGAAGCTGACCGGATCGGTGACGGTCGCCATCATATCGACCAGCTTGCCAGTGATCGGCGTTCTGTTGGAGGTGGTGCTGGACCGCCGCCGCATCACCCTTGGTCTGGTGCTGGGCTTGGGGCTAGCGCTGGTTGGTGGCCTTATCGCACTTGGCTCGGGGCTGCGGGGCTTTTCGGTCGGCATCGGGGCGCTGGTCGGTCTGGGCTCGGTGGTGTTCTATACTGCGGGGTCGCGCCTGACCGTCACAGCACTACCCGACCTGTCGCCGATCGGGCGCACCAGTGTGACGCTGGTGGCTGCGGCCGGCACCAGCCTGATCGTCGCGGCTGGCCAGATCGCCTATGGTGCAGCACCGCCCGATTTCACCCCATTCGGGCCATGGCACTACGCCGCATTGATTGGCTTTTCGGTCGGGCCGATGGCGGTGGCGCAGGCGCTGTGGGTCGTGGCGGTCGGGCGGCTTGGCATCGCGATGTCGGGGCTGCACATCAACGCCTCGCCGTTCTATGTGATGCTCACCCTGTTCGCCCTTGGCGCGCCCTGGCTCTGGATGCAGGCGCTGGGTGCCGCCGTGGTCGGCATCGGCGTTCTGGTGGCACAGGGCGTCATCCCGGTCCGAAGGCCGGCAACCCGATGAAATCCCTGGATCAATCGCCCACCGATGCCGGCTTTGTGCAAGATCCCTATCCGTTCTATGAACAGGCCCGCGCCCTTGGCCCGTTCTTCCACTGGGCCGACTACAACCTGCCCTGCACCACCAGTGCCGCCGCCTGCAACGCCATCTTCCGCGACCGCCGCTTTGGACGACAAAGCCCGACGCCGCTGACCTATCCCGCCCACCTCGCGCCGTTCTACGCCGTCGAGGCCCATTCCATGCTGGAACTGGAGCCGCCGCGCCATACCCGCCTGCGCCACCTTGTCCTGCGCGCCTTCACCTCGCGCCGGATCAAAGCCCTTAGGCCGGAAATCACCACCCTGTCGCACCAGTTGATCGACGGCTTTCCACCGGGCGAATTCGACCTCTTGCACCACTTCGGCAGCCGCCTGCCCGTCATCATCATCGCCCGCCTGCTTGGCGTGCCCGAGGCGATGTCGGACGATCTGCTGGCATGGTCCAACGCCATGGTCGCCATGTATATGGCTGGCCGGGACCGCGCCCGCGAAGACCGCGCCGTGGCCGCGACTGAGGCTTTTGTCGCCTTCCTGCGCCTCCATATCGACGCCCGCCGCCACGACCCGCGCGACGACCTGATCAGCCATCTCATCGCGGCTGAGGCCGAGGGCGACCGCCTGACCAATGACGAGTTGATCACCACCTGCATCCTCCTCTTGAACGCCGGGCATGAGGCGACGGTCCACACCATCGGCAACGGCGTCAAGACCCTGTTGGAAACCGGCACCGTGTCAGCTCTTGCCAACCCCGAACCCGCCAT
>JBCKXH010000041.1:0-18446 GCA_038921555.1 Paracoccaceae bacterium | reverse complement strand
CCGCGCCTAGAGCTTTTTGACTACGGCTATGTCTTGCCACTCCGGCACGGCCATGCCGATGTGAACGACCTCACCCTTTTCTGACCAGTTGTCGCGGATGTACTTGTGCGAGATATACGCCTGACCAAAGGTCGCCGCGTCAATCCCGTGATCGTCCGATTTCTCTGGATCGTAGCACTCAAAATACGCGAAACCGGATTCGGCCTTGGCCTCCAGGGCGACCAGGTCGATGTTCTGCGCCCGGCTCTTGATCCGGTAAGCTTCGTCCTTTCGCACCCGCTCCAGCATGGCGGGGGTCTTGAAAGTAGCAACCAAGATGCCGCCCGGGGTCAGTTTGTCCATCATGGTGTCCAGCCAACGCCTGTGCTCGGCCTCCGAGAAATGCGTGAAGATCGACCAGCAATAGATCAGGTCGAGCGGCCCATCGATGAAAGACAGGTCGTGTGGTTTTTCTACCAGGTGCATGGGGCAGCCAAAATTGTCTTGCAACCATCTCACGGCCTTGGGGTTGACGTCGCAGCCATGCAATTCGATGTTTTCACCGAATTCCAGAGGAAACCGCAAAAGCCGCCCCGATCCTGAGCCAAAATCCAGAACTCTGTGTATAGGCTTGGGGTCGCGAAACTTCATCCATAACTTGTTGATCGTGTTGATGTTCACACGCCCACTTCCCACGGTGTAATTGATATCTGGGTAGTCCGAGGCATAGCCGATGCCAGTGCCTTCCAGCGGCGGAAACGGGACTTTGAAAAACCGCTCCCGAAACTCTTTGTCCTGCGCCAGACGCAGCACTTCGGCGAATAGAGCGGCAAGCGCATTGTCCGTACCATCCGCAGCGGTCACGCCCAGTTGTGCGGCCCTGTGTCTGAAAGCCTCTGTCGAAAACAAAGTCATTCTTAGCTTTCCTTGATACGATAATCCCAAGTAGCGGGGCTTGTAGTCCAGCAATTGCGGTATGGCAACATTTTTCACACCGTCGCTGTTGCACAGGGCAATCGCGCTTGGCCTAAGTTCGCGCTAACTGGTTGAGAAGGTTAAGAAGAAACGCATCGCTCCAACCCGCCCGCTTCGGTTTGATCGAGGGCGATCCCTTCGATGTGTCTCTGCGGGCGACGCCTGCTGCGGTTCTGGCGCAGCGTTACGGGGTGACGCTCGACACGATCTATCGCTGGCGCGGGCGGACCTGCTTCGAGGATTGCTCGCACACAGCGCATCAGTTGGCGACCACGCTGACGCGCGCACAGGGTTCGCGCGTTAAGCAATTGATCCGGGGGATCAATTGTAGCGAAGAACGTGGTGGTGGAGTTGCGCCGTATGTTGTTGCTGCCATTGGATGATCTTCTGGCGGTAGCCCTTGAGTTTCTCAATCTGGATGTCTCGCGCTCGGGTCTGGATCCTTGCGTCGGGGAAAACGATCCCCCGGACCGTTTTCCGACCCCTCCTCATTGCGCCGGTGAGCCAATTGCGCCATTGGTTCAAGCCCAATGGCGAGGGGAAAAGAATTCACCGACCGGCTCTTCACCTCACCCGCACGGGCGCGGGCACCCATCGGCACCCACGAGTCTGACCAGCTCCGCGCCGAACTGGGCATCGAACACCGCTTCACGCCACCGAAATCCCCGCAGAGTGAGACGGATCAGGAAACGGTCCGGGGGTCCGTTTCCCCGGCGAACGGCATGGTCGAGCGTTTCAACCTCCGCATTGCAGACGTGCTGAGAACCAACCGCTTCGACTCTGCCCTTGACCTGGAGCAGACCCTGATGCGCTATGTCGTTCGCCGTTCTCTCGGACCGATGGCGTTCACGGCTCACACTCATACAACGCCCAACTGCCGCAATCCGCCCTGAGGAGCCGAACCCCGATGCAAGCCATGAAGGACTGGCACAAATCCCACCCGCATCTCTTCGTCAAAACGCCCCGTAATCGTCCGGGATGTGACACCTGCCCGCAACACCTCAAAAGAATACGTCATCGAGCTCAAGAGTCTTGGCGGGAGCGGCTGCTGTCTGTTCGCGGCCCATCAGACGGTCGTGGACTTCGCGCTCGCGCGATATCGTGTAGCTGTCGTAAATTCGGTCCAGCAGGGGGATATTCGCCAAAATAGCCGCGTCACCCTGCCGCATCTCTTTGCTCAATGCGCCGATATCCGACATGATTTTCGCTAGCTGCCGAACGAACGGGCCACATAGGGCCAGGACATCTACCAGTTGTTCGACCGACTGGCTCACGGCCATCCGAGCCTCATTGAGAGCTGCGTCCGCTGACTCGGTCTGGCCCAACGACGCCTCACAATCCGCCATCCGGCTTTCGAGCGTGTTGGCGGTTGTGATCATCTGACGAGACAATTCACCGCCTTGCGCCTTCGATATCTCGGTCACCGCGATCTTGCAGTCTTCGATCTGCTTTCGACTGGTCTGCGCTGTTTGCATAACCGAGGTTGAAAGGACCGCGAAGGCCGCTTGCGAAACCCGGGTGTGCGAGGTTTTCAGTCTGGCATTGATGGCGGCCAGATCGATGATGTTCGAGGTTTCACGCAACGCAAGCAGGCTTTCATCGACCAGTTTCACCTGAATGGACATCTCCAGTGCTGTGGCCGTCGCGCTGTCTATAGCGGGTCGCGCGACCTTTCGCGCCGCCTGCAACAGCGCAAGGGCCGCCCTCTGAGCCGTGAAAAGCTGTCGTGTGACGCCGCCGTCGTCGTCGAAGATCCGTTGGGCCCGATCTGTCAGGCGCTCCAATCGGCCCAGGCCCGCTCGCAGACCGGAAACCACCCCATTTCCGTCCGAGGCGAGGGCCGAAAGCTGGGCTTTTGCCACCGCTTCAACCTCACCGTTTTCGTCCGAATTCATGGCTAACATGGCGACCACATGTTCCATCCGTTGGGCAATGAAATCCGAGAACTGGAAAGCGGTGATCAATTCCAGCATTTCGCGATGCGTCTCGGCGGCAAAGGTGCTGGCACCTCTTTGGATGCGGTCGCGGGCCGCTTGCACTTTCGGCAGCATCTTGGTGACAGGCTCTGTTGCCGTCGCAAATCCAAGCCGGGCTTCACGCAGGATGCCGGCTGCCTCAAAAGTCTTCTTTTGCGCGTCCTTCTGTCCGCCTCTTAGCCCCTTCATGGCCGTTCGAACTTCCACAACCGACAGTTGAATCCGGTTCGACACCTGACGAAGATCCTTGACAAAGCCCAAGATACCGATGGCTTCGGATTCCGCAACCTGGATTGCAGTCAAGGATGCCACTGACCGAAACATCTTTGCCTGTTTATCCAAGGATTCAAGGGCTTCAGACGCGTCACTGAAGTGGTTTAGGATGGCGGCCTGCGCTCTTTCGTCGCTCCAGCGATCCAGAAGCGTGCAGATATGAACCAGAGACTCGGTGACTTTCAGATCGTCAAAGGCAGAATCGGCCGCTGAACTGATTTCGACAAGACTGGAAAATTGCGTTGATAATCCTGACAAAAGCGAGCGCAGGCTGCCCAGGTTTTCCGACATGCCCGCCAGTGCATCTATCCCACCGTCCCGCAAATCTGCAGCCCTGTTGGCAAACGCCATCCCCATCTCCACATGTTGCGGCGCCGTTTTCGAGCCGCCGCCCGGCTACCCAGACCAACCTCAACTTCTTTGACATCGGAATCTGAAAAGAGTCCTAAATCTAAAATTTTAGCTTCTTCGCTGGAATCTACCCCGGTTTAATTGGCGTGGAAAAAATCCGTTTACCGATCAGTAACCGCTTTCGTTGATAGTCCGCCGGGTAGAGACGAAACGATATGGAGTGGCCCGAATGACAACTGAGAGGCCCATAAGGCTGCCGGCCTTGCTTTCCGTCGATCAAGCCGCAGATTGGTGCGCCAGGCTGGTTGCACTATGCGGCGAACCCGAGGTGCCGCGGCAGTCTGTTACTCTGGATATCGACGGGCCTGAAGCCACGGCCATTTCCCTGCAACTTGCTATTTCCTGCCAGCGCAGCCTGCAAACCCGGGGCACGCCTGTCACCCAAGGCCCTAACCTGACCCGGATCATGCGCCCCTATAGCGAAATCCCCCACCGTCCAGATGGCGAGAGACCCGCCTCAAGTCGATCACTTGCATGACCAAGACAGTTCTGACCGTCGATGACAGCCGCGCCATCCGCGACATGGTGTCATCCACTCTGTCGGTTGCCGGTTACCGGGTGATCGAGGCTGAAAATGGGCTCGAGGGCTTGCAGAAGTTGCGCGCCGATCGCGTCGCGCTGGTGATTCTCGACCTGAACATGCCGGTGATGAACGGATTCGACTTCATCCGTCATGCCCGTCAGGACCCGAAGGGCGCGGGGGTTCCGATCATCATGCTGACGACAGAATCGAAGCCGGAGCTAAAGGCCCAGGGCAAGGCGGCAGGTGCCACGGGTTGGCTGAGCAAGCCCTTTGACGCTGACATGCTGATTTCCGTAGCCAGAAAACTAGTGGGTTGACCAGAGATGACACAGATGAAATCACCAGACTCCGCCTTTGTTCAGGAAACACGCGAGCTTTTGGAAGGGCTGGAAGCTCTGCTCCTGGACCTTGAAACCAACCCCGATCCTGAAGCCGTCGATGCGGTCTTTCGCTCTTTGCACACCATAAAGGGCGGTGGCGGCATGTTCGGCTATCGGACATTGTCAGGCTTTCTGCATCATTTCGAGGAGGCTTTCGACAGGGTGCGCGAGGGCAAGCTCGCGGTCAGTGCTGGCCTGGTTGACGTGGCCTTGCGGGCTCGCGATCTGCTGAGCGCCATGCTGGATTGCGGTCCTGACGGGCCTGCAGCCACCGAATTTGCCGGTTCCGCTGACAGCCTGGCTCTGTTGGCTGACTTGCAGCATCTGGTTGAGGCAAATGATCAGGCTCCGCTGGCAAGTGCCGTGCCGGGACAGAAGATCTGGAAGATCAGGTTCCGCCCCGATGCGTCGGCGCTCAAAAATGGCATGCGGCCCGATCTCTTGATTGCGGAACTGGCGGCGATGGGTCGGGCAGAGGTCTTTGTCGATGGCTCCGGAGTGCCGGCGCTGGATGGGCTCGATCCTTTGTGTTCCTATCTGTCATGGCTTGTCCATCTTGAGACAACAGCGACCAGAAGCGAAATTGAGGGCGTATTCGTCTTTGCCGATGACGCCGAGATCGAGATAGCCTTGCTGGAGGCCGCAGCCGCCGGTGCGGACCTGCCCGCGCCAGACCTGCCCGCGCCAGACCTGCCCGCGCCAGACCTGCCCGCGACGCACAGTGTCGCACAACTGCCAAGCGCCACGAAAGCCGGCGCCAGTGGTGACGCGCCCCAACCCGCAACCACCCCAGAAACCACCCCAGAAACCACCATTGAACAGGCCCCCCCCCCGTTGCTTTGGTCAAGGCGGCGTATGACGGGCTGGACCGGCGCAAATCGCCGACCGAGGCGGGTAGTGAAAGCGTCCGGGTGTCCTCGGCCAAGCTGGATGAGATTCTGGATCAGTTGGGGGAACTGGTCATCGCGCAATCCCGTCTCAGCCAGATTTCGGCAGAAACCCAAAATCCTGCCCTGGAAGGTCTGGTCGAAGAGGTCGAGCGTTTGGTGACCGGGCTGCGCGATGTCACGCTTTCGGTGCGGATGATGCCGATCGAGATGGTGTTCAACAAATTCCGCCGCGTCGTGCGCGATCTGTCGGCTGAACTTGGCAAGGATGTCGTGCTGCAGACCAGCGGCGGCGAAACCGAGATCGACAAGAATGTGATCGACCGGCTGAGCGAGCCCTTGGTTCACATGATCCGCAATTCAATCGGCCACGGCATTGAAACAGCGGAGCGGCGGCTGGCGGCAGGTAAGCCCGCCAAGGGCATCGTCCGCCTGTCGGCCAGACAAGAGGCTGGGAAAATCCTGATCACGGTCGAGGATGATGGCGGTGGTCTGAACACCGATGCGATCCATCGCAAGGCGGTAGAACGCGGCATGATGTCCGAAACCGCCACCCCGACCAGCCATGAGCTGCAACAGCTTATCTTTGCCGCCGGGTTTTCGACGGCGACGGTGGTTTCCGCAGTGTCGGGGCGCGGCGTCGGAATGGATGCGGTGCAGACGGCAATCGCGGCACTGCGCGGCTCGATCGATGTCAAATCCCGTCCCGGTCGCGGCACAAGGTTCACTCTGCGCCTGCCATTGACCCTAGCCATCATCGACGGGCTTTTGGTCCGCCTGGGAACATCAACCTATGTCATTCCGCTGGCCTCGGTTGACGAATGCGTCGAATTCGAAAGCGCCGAACGGGGCCGTGAAAGCGGGCGCACCATGTTGCAGATCCGCCAACAACTGGTGCCATTCGTCGATCTGGCCGAAGCCTTCGAATGCCCGCCCAGCATTGAGCCGCGCCGCCGCGTCGTGATCGTCAAATCCGATGGGCAGAAACTTGGCCTCGTGGTGGACGACATCCTTGGCCAGAACCAGACCGTGATCAAATCGCTTAGCCCCTATCACCAAGAGGTCGATGGACTGGCCGGGGCGACCATTCTGGGCGACGGGTCGGTCGCCTTGATTGTCGATGTGGCCAAACTCGCCCGGCATTGTGTCGGGTCCCTTGGCGCACAACGACGCTCGGCCGCGTGAAGGAGGCGCTCAACATGTCATTGCAAGCAACCTTGCACCCAGAAACCCGGTCAAAGCCGCCGTCTGACGGCGAGCAGATCGAAACAATGCTGATCCTGCGCCTGTCGGGCGAGGCCTTTGGTCTGTCGGTGTCGATGGTCCATGAAATCATGGACCCGATCCCGGTGACACCGGTGCCGCGCGCCCCGGCCTTTGCCCCGGCGCTGATCAATGTGCGCGGCGCGGTGGTGCCGCTGGTCGATATCAGAACCCGCCTGCGCATGGTGCCTAGCCGGAAAACCGCATCCGCAAGGATCGTCGTTCTGGATGCCCCCGCCGAGGACGGAACTATCCGCCTCGCCATCCTCGCCGACGCGGTCGAGGAGGTCATCGAGGTGCGATTGTCGGAGCTTGAACCGATCCCCGATCTGGGTGCGCCCTGGCCGAAAGCCTATGTTCTCGGCGTCACCCGGCACCGCGACGAAATTATCGTTCTACTGAACCCAGAAACCCTGTTCCGCCCCGACCCCGGGCCGACGCATCAGATGTAAGCGAAGGATACCCCATGCGACTGACAATCAAGACAAAACTCGCCAGCACATTCGTGGTCATACTGGCCCTGATGGCGGCGATGGCCTATCTGGCCATATCGGACCTTGCGGAGTCAAACGCCCGACTGGAAACGCTCGCCACCGGAAATGTCGAACAGACCGGCCTAGCCTATCAGGTCCAAGACCAGTTGGCGATTGGCAATATGCTCATTCTAAATCACATCACCGCATCAACCGAGGCCGAGAAGGCTTTGATTGAAGGTGAAAGATCTGTCTCACGGAACAAGTTGGACGATCTGGTGACGAAAATTTCGGCCCACGCAACGCCCGAACAGCAGGTGTTGATCGATCAGTTCACCGCCGGCCGCGCCACACTGAAAGTGACCCGGGATGAGATCATCCGACTGTCGGACCTGAACACCCAAGCGCAGAGCATTGAGGTTACGATGACAGAAACCGAGCCGGCCCTGTCTGGTCTTTTCGCCGACATCGATGCGGTCGAAGCCTGGGCTGAAGGTCAGGCCCAAGCACCTTTGCCCGGAACCGATGCTCTGTTGGCTGCGGCGCGCGCTTTGCGCGCCAAGGTGGTGTCAGCCGCACTGGCCGAAAAGGATGTTGTTCTGCTTGTCGATGACGCAGAGATCGCGGAGGAAAAGGTCATTTGGGTCAACTATATCGCCAAGGCCGATGCGATTATGGAGCAGGTGGCCAAGGTTGCACCTGCAGGCGCTGGCAAAGACCTCGCGGCAAAGATCGCGGCAGACTATGCCGTATTCAAGGACGCTTCCACCCGGTCCGTGGAACTTGGGGTTCAAAAGTCCAGCATCCACGCCGCAGACTTGGCCCATGGCGATGGCGCAAAACAGACCGAGGTCCTGTTTGCCCTGGCGGGGGCCCTGATTGCGGCAAATTCCGACGCCCTGCACCAGGAAGTGGCAACTTCGCAAACCGAGTATGATTCGGCCCGGACCGTGCTTTTTGCGCTGGCCGGCATCTCGATCACCATAGGTCTTGTCGCCTCTGTCTGGTTGTCCTTGTCGATCAGCCGTGGGCTGGGCCGTGCGGTTGAGGTGACGCGCAAAGTGGCCATGGGTGATCTGAAGGTGGATACTGCCACCACGTCCCGTGACGAGATCGGCGATCTTTTGCACGCACTGGGCGACATGACCGGGGCCTTGCAAGGCATGACATCGGTCGCGCAAAGCATCAGTGAGGGCGATCTGCGGGTCAACATCAAGCGCCGGTCAGAAGCGGATGCGCTGGGCATCGCTTTGGAACAGATGCTGATCAAACTGCGCGAGGTGGTCAGCAACATGAACGTGTCGTCTGCCGCCGTGGCCACCGGCGCCCATGCGATGAATGTCACCGCCGATGAATTGAGCAGTGGCGCCACCGAACAGGCGGCGGCGGCCGAACAGGCCAGCTCGTCCATGGAGGAAATGTCGGCCAACATCCGTCAAAGTGCGGACAACGCCGCCCAGACCGAAAAGATTGCCACCCAGGCCGCCATCCAGGCCAGAGATAGCGGCAAGGCGGTGACCGAGGCGATGCGCGCCATGAAAACCATCGCCGACAAGATCACCATCATTCAGGAAATTGCCCGCCAGACCGATCTGCTGGCCCTGAATGCCGCAGTCGAGGCCGCCCGCGCCGGTCAACACGGCAAGGGTTTTGCCGTGGTCGCCTCCGAGGTCCGCAAGCTGGCCGAACGCAGCCAGCAAGCGGCGGGCGAGATCAACGAACTTTCCAAAAAGACCGTCGAAGTCAGCCAACATGCCGGCGAAATGCTGGAGGTCCTGGTGCCGAACATCCAGCGCACCGCTGACCTTGTGATCGAAATCTCGGCGTCGATGCGCGAACAGAGCACCGGGGCAGATCAGATCAATCAGGCGATCCGCCAGCTCGACACTGTGATCCAGCGCAACTCATCTGCCTCGACCGAAGCGGCATCGATTTCGCAGGGGCTGGCCGCCCAGTCCGAGCAACTGCACGGCGTCATCAGCTTCTTCAAACTTGACGAAGTCAAGGCCGAGGCCCGGCCTCAAAACGCCGCCGCCCGTCCCGCCTCGCGCGTGGTGGCCAAGCCCATCCACTCCAAGTCGCGCATTCAGGCCCGCGGCAACCACTCCGAACTCGACCAGCCAAACTCGGGCCCGGCCACTGCCTCGCATTCAAGCGGACCTCGAAACGGCCACAGCACTGGTGCGGCCATTGAACTGAGCGGCGGCCACATCCCCGACGCGGAATTCGAACGCTATTGATGCGCCAACAGATGCGGCCTGACATGGGCCGCATCTTTCCGTTTGCCTTGGGAGACGACAATGCAGGACAACTTTCAGGATCTGTTGGATTTCGGGTTTGAATCGTCGGGTTCGGCTGAAGATGAACAGGATGAACAAAAAGCCACCAGAACCTATGTGACCTTCGACTTGGGAAATCAGACCTTTGCAGCCGATGTTTCGGATGTCCGGGAAATCCTTGACATGCAACCGGTCTCGCCCTTGCCAAATGCGCCGCGCGAATTGCTGGGCATGATCGATGTGCGTGGCGAAGGTCTGGCGGTGCTCGATCTGATGGACCGGCTTGGCATGCACGGTTCAAGTGATGAGACGACCAAGCGGATCATCGTTCTGGAGCTGGGCCGCGAGCCGAGGCGCCCCTTCGGCATCGTGGCCGACCATGTTCGCAACGTCGTCGAGATCGCGACCGATCAGATCAATCGGGCACCAGAAGTGCCGGGAACCTGGAATTCATCGGCGCTGGACGGTGTCATGCGGCTGGATGGGGAACTGGTCTATCTGCTGTCTTTGGGTCGCCTGTTGAACGCCGATCAGCCAGGCCCGTTCGACTTTGACGGCCCCCCGCAGGTCAACGGAGGCTGAAGAACAATCTGACAAGGAACCGCAATTGTCCTATTACGAGAACAATATCGCCCCTGCTGTTTCCGCCAATAGTATTTCGCGGGAGTTGGCGATCCTTATCGTGAATCTTGTTCGAACCGGATCCGGCATCTCGATCGACCCTGCCAATCGTGGATTTCTCGAACTACGGATCAGCCGCCGCTTGCGGGAACTGCAAATCCAGGAATTTTCCGCCTATGAATCGCTGCTGCGCCGACCTGACGGACCGGCCGAAGTGCAGCATCTCGTGGAAATGCTCGCCACCCACACCACCAGTTTCTTCCGCGAGAGGAATCACTATGACTGGCTGGAAAGGGAAGGACTGCGGACAATGGTGAACGCCGGGGCGGGGCGCGAATGGGACCTCACAATCTGGAGTGCCGCCTGCTCGACCGGGTCGGAATTGTGGAGCGCGGGCATGGTGATCGACCAATATGCCCGGACGGTGCGCGGCGGTCTGCGCTGGCAGATGCTGGGCACAGACATCTCGCGCCGGGTCCTGCAAGCAGCGCAAAATGCCACGTTCACCGAGGCTGAAATCCAAGGTATTGATCCGCGATTGCACGAAAAGTATGTGATGAGGTCCAAGCCGAACAACGGGGACGACAGCCTTTTTCGCATCGTGCCGGAACTGCGACGGAAGGCGGAGTTCTTCCTTTTGAACCTGACCCGTCCCTCGCCCAAATTTGCGCCGCTGGCCGATGTGATCTTTTTGCGCAATGTGTTGATCTACTTTGATGCGGATGATCGGCGGGCCGTTCTGGCCGGCATCATCCCACGGCTGCGCGCGCGCGGTTTTCTTTTGACCGGCCATAGCGAACTCCTCTCCGACCTACCCAAGGGGTTGGTGCAGCTTGGCCCTTCCATTTACCAGAAAGTGGCTGTCTGACATGCAAAATATGGGGCCGCAGAAAACAGTCAAGGCGGGCGGCAAACCGCTCCGCGTCCTGGTTGTCGATGACTCGGCTGTAGTGCGGCAATCCTTGTGCGCAATCATCGGGTCCGACCGGGGCCTTGAGGTGATGGCCGCCGTCGGCGACCCGTTCGCGGCGGTGAACCGTATCAGAAACGAAACACCGGATGTCATCATCCTTGATGTCGAAATGCCGCGGATGGATGGTCTGACCTTTCTGCGAAAGCTGATGGCGCAGCATCCCATCCCGGTGGTGATCTGCTCATCATTGGTCGGCGATCATTCTGAAACCTGGTCCGCCGCGATGGCTGCGGGCGCGGTGGACGTGATCTGCAAGCCGCAGATGGACGTCAAAAGCTTTCTGGATGAACAGGCCGGGATGATCTGCGATGTGCTCAAAGGCGCGGCTCAGGCCAAGCTGAACAAGTTGCGGCACCTTGAACCCACAGCCAAGCTGAACGCCGATGTCATGCTTGCAAGGGCCGGACCGCGGGCCATGATCAAGACCACCGAGACCATCATCGCAATCGGGGCCTCGACCGGGGGCACCGAAGCGCTGAAGGTCTTTCTGGAGGCCCTGCCCCCCGACAGCCCGCCTGTCGTCATTGTCCAGCATATGCCGGAACACTTCACCGCGGCTTTCGCGCGCCGCATTGACAGCCTTAGCGCTATCACCGTGACAGAGGCGCGCGACAATGACCGGCTCCTGCGCGGGCACGCGCTGATCGCGCCGGGCAACAAACACCTGCTGCTCAAACGCAGCGGGGCGAATTATTCGGTCGAAGTGCGCGACGGCCCGCTTGTCTCGCGGCATCGCCCTTCGGTGGATGTCTTGTTTCGCTCTGTCGCCAGATATGCCGGGAAGAATGCCGTTGGCATCATCATGACCGGAATGGGCGACGACGGCGCTCGCGGCTTGAAAGAGATGCGTGAGGCGGGTGCTCGAACCTTGGGTCAGGATGAGGCCAGTTGTGTCGTCTATGGCATGCCCTGCGAGGCAATGCGGTTGGGCGCCGTCGAACAGGAATTGCCTCTGGATCGACTGGCCGGGGCCGCTTTACGAATTTGTGAGCATTGAGCAGGCGTTGGGAGTTGAGATCGAGAGTCGGCGACGCTTTGACGAGGCGGCCTTTGTTTAGTGCTTGTAATCCCCACATTTTCCGCGGAGTACGGTCGTATATTTCACACGAGCTCCGTCAAAAGCAGGTTGGTTGATGGCGATGTTGCAGTCGCCTAGGTAACGGCCCCTTGAGCCATGACCGAAAGTTGGTGACGCCTTGATCAGGCGGCTTTGATTTCGTGCTTGACCCCGTCGCGAAATTCAACCCCCTAGAGGATTTCGGGCAGGCGGTTCTGGCCGTCAAGTTTGCGCCATTTCTTCCTAGCTGACAGAATCAACTGGTGGGTCATCGCCAGTGCCGTTTGTCGGCTCAGGCAGCCCTTGGTCTTGGTGGTTCGATGTTTGACCGTGGAATCGGTGCTCTCGATGGGGTTCGTGGTGCGGATGTGTTTCCAGTGCTCGGTGGGGAAGTTGTAGAAGGTGAGCAGGTCGGCGCGGTCCTTGGTCAGGCATTTCACCGCCCGGTCATATTGCACGCCGTAAGCCTCGACGAAGAACAGGCATCGTGATATGCTGAGATTGGAATGGGGGGAAGTCATTATTATTCGTTAAGAAAGAGATCATCGAACAGACTTCAAGGAGACGAAAATGATCAGGCTAGTGGGCTCGGTATGCGTGGAAGCTTCTGTTGAAACTGTTTGGAAGACACTCTCAGACATCGAAAACGTACCACTATGGGTGGAACCAATTGTGGAAGCATATTGTAGCAGCGATACAAAACGAGGTGTTGGTACAGAAAGAACATGCAAGCTTAGAGGCAATATAACGATTAAAGAAAAGTGGATCCATTGGGAGGAAGGAATATCGTTCGCCTATATTGGTTACGGGATACCGTTGATGAAAATGGCGAAAAACACATGGACTATTAAAAAGGAAAACAACAAAACGTTAGTAACAAGCGAAGCAGAAATTGAGTTCAAAGGTGGTGTGTTCGGAAAACTCTTGGAATTTGTTATGGGGCCATCTATGCGTCGCCTAGGACGGCCAACATTAGCCGCATTTAAATATCTTGTTGAGAACGGTCATCCCTTCGAGGGCAAGCACAGTTCTTTGCCAATCGCCCCTGCTTCATGCTGAGCCCTGTGTTTGACGTGTCCAAGAGTGGTTACTACACGCAGGGCTGTTCAGTTCTCATGATTTGAGGCTGGCGAGGAGGTTGGCACCTATGGGATCTGGCCTTTGCGAGGGAGGTGATTTTTGCTGATTTTTGCTGTGGTGGACCCGCGGGGGATTCCCCAACCGGCAAAGGCGTGAATCAGAGACAAGCGAGCATCAACAGGCATGGGAAGGTTGCCGGAATGACGTCGTTTGCGCCGATATTGCAGCGGCTGGAGGCCGTGCCCGATCCGCGCCGGGCTGCAGGCAAGCGTTACGCGCTGATCCATGTTTTGCTGTTCTGGGTCCTCGCCATCGTGACCGGAGCCAATTCTTACCGGGGGCCAATTCTTACCGGGGGCCAATTCTTACCGGGGGATCAAGACCTTCATTGCCGTGCACCGCAAGCGGTTGAACCGGGCCTTTGGTCTGAGCGGGAAACCAGCGCCAGCGCAGACCTCGATCCGCTCCAGTCTGACTGGCCTTGCCCCGCGCGATGTTGAAGCGGCGTTGCGCGCCCATGCGGCTGACTTTGATGGTAAAACGAAGCAAACGGCGAGTTGCCGCGTTCTGGCAATCGACGGAAAAACCTTGCGGGGCAGCTTCGATGCCTTGCACGACAGCGCCGCCAAACAGGGGCTGAGCGCCTTTGCTGCTGACACGATGCTGATCCTTGCGCATAGTGAAATTGACGCAAAATCTGACGAAATTCCGGCTGCTCAGCCGCTTCTGGCTGAGCTTGATGGTGCCGGGCGGATCGTCACGCTCGACGCCTTGCACGGCCAAAAAAACATTTGCAGCCGCCCGCGCCAAAGGCATCCACCTGATCGTTCAGTTGAAAGCAAACCAGAAATCCCGGAAATCCCAGAAATCATTGTGCCGGCAAGTCCATAGCGGCGTCGCCACGGCCGCCCCGCCCCGCTCAGCCAGTGCCAGACCAGTGATGTGGGCCGACGCAACCGCCACGAAAGGTGCTCCGTCGCGGTCCTCAACGCCAGCGCCAGCATCGCCAGCACCGGCTGGCGCAGCCTGATCGCGCATCCGCACCAACGCTGCGCATCTTCGCCCGCCTCCGGAGCTTTGCCGCCAATATCCTGCGCTGCAATCAGAAACGTTCAATCCGCCTAGACCGCCAGACCAACGCCCTTGGCGGCCTCAGCCCCCAACAACCAAGCCTGCATTTAACCGCACCACCCGGTCCATCCGTGCGGCCAGTTCCATGTTATGCGTGGCAATCAGCGCCGACATGCCGGTGCTGCGGACCAGATCCAGCAGTGCGGCAAAGACCAGCTCGGCGGTGGCGGGGTCCAGATTGCCGGTCGGCTCATCGGCCAACAGCAGGCGCGGCGCATTGGCCAGCGCCCGGCAAAACGCCACCCGCTGCTGCTCGCCCCCCGACAAGGCCGCAGGGCGGTGAGCGGCCCGCTCCGCCACGCCAACCTGCGCCAACAGCGACAGCGCCCGGGTCTCGGCCTTGGCACCCGAAACACCGTTGGCAAGCTGCGGGATCACCACGTTCTCCAGCGCGGAAAACTCGGGCAGCAGGTGGTGAAACTGATAGATGAAGCCGATCTCGCCACGCCGCGCTTCGGTGCGGGCGCGGTCACCAAGGCCGCCCATGTCGCGGCCGTCCAGAACCACGCGGCCGGCGTCGGTTGTGTCCAACAGGCCTGCGATGTGCAAAAGCGTTGACTTGCCCGCCCCCGAAGGCGCCACCAGCGCCACCACTTCGCCGCGCGCCACGCTCAACGAGGCCCCGCGCAGCACCACGACTTCGGACGGCCTTCCGCGGGCAAAAACCTTCTCGATGCCGTCCAGAACCAGAGTGTCACTCATAACGCAGCGCTTCGACCGGGTTCATCCGCGCCGCCCGGCGGGCCGGGAATATCGTCACCACAAAGGACAGGCCCAGCGCCAAAGCGACAGCCGACAGCACATCCTTGGGCAGGAGTTTGGCGGGCAGGTTATAGATGCCCCGGATCGAAGGATCCCAGACCCCGCCGCCGGCCCAGTAGTTCACGAAGGAAAAGATCGCGTCGATGTAGACCGCGAACAAACAGCCCAGGATCACTCCGAACAACGTGCCCAGAACCCCGATAAACGCGCCGCACAGAAAGAATATCCGCAAGACCGAACCCTCGGTCAGCCCCATGGTCCGCAATATCCCGATGTCGCGGCCTTTGTTCTTGACCAGCATGATCAGCCCCGACACGATGTTCATCGCAGCGATCAGCACCAGGATTGCCATGATGATGAACATCACATTGTCCTCCACTGTCAGCGCGCGTAAAAACGCCCCCGAACTGTCGCGCCAGGTCCACAGCAATGCCTCGGGCCCGCCAGCCCCCAGCAGAGCCGTGGCATAGGCATCCACCTGCTCGGGGTCCTTGACCATGACCTCGAACTCATCCGCCATGCCGTCCTTGTTGAAATAGCTCTGCGCTTGCGTGAACGGCATATAGATCCGGGTCTTGTCGATGTCATAGCGTCCGGCGCTGAAGATATAGACCAATGTATAGGCATTGACCCGCGGACTGACCCCCAGCGCCGTCTTGATGCCCTGAGGCGAGATCAGCCGCACCCGGTCACCCAAAGCCACCCCCAGCTCGCGCGCCAGTTGCGACCCCATGGCAATGCCGCTGTCATAGGCGGTAATGTCGCCCACCGCCCCCGAACCGATGCCAATACGCGGGATGGTTGCAAGGTCGGCCGCCCGCATGCCGTAAACCTCGGCCCCCAGCGTGGCCTGCCCGGCCGAGACCATGACCTGCCCCTTGATCAGCGGCGCCGCCCGGGTGACGCCTGCAATGGCGCGCAGCCGCCCCTCGATGGCGGCGTAATCGGCAAAGCCGCGCACCAGATTTTCCGCCGCGTCCAGATGGCCCGCCGAATAGACCGTGACATGGGCATTGGCGCCCAGAATGGTATCGACGAACTCGGCCCGAAACCCCGCCCGCACCGCCAAAGTGGCGATCAGCGCGAAAACCGCCAGCGTGATGCCGATCAGACTGATCCAGGTCATCACCGACACGCCGCCCTCGGCCCGTCTGGCGCGCAGATAGCGCCAGGCGATCATGAATTCAAAGCGGGCAAACGCTGGGGTGGTGGCCATGGCTGCTCTTTCGTTTTGGCGGACCATGGGCGGCTCAGCGGCGCAGGTCAAGACCGCTGCGCCGTCCGGCTGACTGGCTGGGCGGGGCCGCGATCACATTCAAGCCAGCGCGCCTAGAAAATGAAGTTCAGCGAATCCTGCATCTGCGCCAGCGTCACATTGTCCACCAGCACCGAGGCTGTGTCCACCGTCAGCAGCACCCCGGTCCCCTGTCTGGCAAAGGTGATGTCGGCGATTGCGGCGGCATTGGTGAAGTGGATCAGATCGGTGCCGAACGCGAAATCCGTCACCCGATCCCGCCCACCGCCGGCGCTGAATTCGAAGGTGTCGATGCCAAGCCCTCCGGTGAGGGTGTCCACCCCCCTGCCGCCGATCAGCAGGTCAGCGCCCAAAAGGCCGCGCAGCACGTCGTTGCCAAGCCCGCCCGACAGGGTGTTTCTGCCGCTGCCCCCTTCCAACGTGTCGGCCAACCCGGTGCCGGTCAGATTTTGATACTGAACAATGCTGAAATAGCCCAATGCAGGGTTATTGGCTCCTGTCAGGTCGCCGACGCTTTGGTAGTCGAACCGGTTCAGGCTGACCGTCACGCCGCTGGTGAATTGCGAAAAGTCGGCGGTATTGATGCCGCCGCCGCCCTGCAAGACCACGCCAAAGACCGGGTTCAGCGTGTTGAGCCTGACCAGATCGTCGCCATTGCCGGTGCGGATGAACCCTGCACCGCCGGTGCCAAGCGTCACCACGTTATTGCCGTCTCCGGCGTAGATAAGCTCTACATAGCCGGTGCCGGTCGTCACCACATCGTTGCCACCGCTGAGGTGTATGTCGCCTGCACTGCCAAGCAGCGTCACTGTCGCACTGGAATCGCCCCGAACCTGCAACGACCAGATATAGCCGGTGGAGGTTACCGAATGCACTCCCCCATCCCCCGACAGAAAAATCTGCCCGACCCCACCGCTACCGATATTCAACGTGTTGTTGCCGCCGTCGGAAAAGTAACTGTCGATCTCGCCTGCGTTGGTCGTGACAACATTATTGCCGCCACCAAGGCTTAGCATCGACACCCGGCTGTCACCGTTCAACGTCACCCTGTCGTTGCCATCGCCACCCGTGACGCTGGTAATTTCCGCCCCATTGGCCAGCATCAGCGTGTTGTTTCCTGACCCCATCGACAGGCTGCCACCATGAGTATTGGCCTGAAGCGTCACAATATCATTGCCACTGCCTACGGTCATAACTTCAAAGTTTCCACCTGACCGGATGGTGACCCTGTCGTTGGATCCGCTCAATCCGACAGTGCGCACCCCACCGGAACCAATGCTCAGGACATTGACTTCGCCCGGATTGCTATAACTCAGAATTGAACCGACAAATCCGCCTCCTGTGGTCAAAGTGTTGTTGCCGGACCCAAGGCTGATCTGATCAGCGCCATTGATCAAACTCACCGCATCATTTCCGCTGCCAAAGACAGCCGAGCCAACAAATCCATTGCCGCCAAGAAAGGTGTTATTGCCTTGCCCCAGCCAGACTCCAACAATATTCCCCGACCCACCCACGACCCTGTCGTTGCCATCACTCAACTGGATCAAATTCGTACCTGCGGTTCCCAATTGCACCGTCACGTTGCCGGGGCCGTATTGGCGGATCACATCAACCCTTGTGGAGTTCAAGGTCACTGACCCGCCTAGGTCCCCGATCCGGATCAATTCGATGGTCCTATCCCCGACGTTGCTCAAATCGGTGATGTTAGCGCTTGCCGCCCTCCCGGAAAGCCGGATGACGGGAATATGCCAGTCTCCGGCAAAAGTGAGGTTGAACTGATTAATCGTTGGACCATCACCGCCCCAGACGTCAACGCCCGCAATAAAACGATTGCTCCAACTGAACCCCTGTCCTAACAAACTGAACGAATTAACCCCATCCAGCGTAGCACTACTGACAACCGTGACCATACTTTCCCTCCCCCGCGGAGCCCGACCAACCCCGCCTGCACGCCTTTGAACTGCAGGTCTCATGGCCAGATTTGGCGGCGCGGGAATATTGTACGACCGAATCACAATTCCTTCAAGCGCTTTCCCGGTCGTGCACAGGGGAATCGGGTGAACGTGAAATACGGCGGTTTTGGAGTCACACTGTCATGCTGAACTCGTTTCAGCATCCATCATACCAACACGCCGATGAGGTGACTCG